>CAYYSY010000024.1:0-19180 GCA_964474355.1 uncultured Spirochaetaceae bacterium
GCGGATCCACTCGCGCGCCGGTGGATCGACCGCGTCGATCAGCAGCGGCACGCCCTTGGTCGTGACGAGAATGTCGATCTGGCCGTGCGGGTCGTGGGCCTCGAGCCACTCGCGGAGGGGGGCAGCGATGCGGGCCTCGAAGCCCTTGCGGTCGATGCGCTCGTGTCGGGTGTCGCCGAGATCGGGATCGGGCGTGGGGAGATCGAGGACCAGCACCCGCTCGTCGTCGAGGTCGCGCGCCTCGACGTAGGCCTCCCCGATCGCACGCGACACCGGGCTCGCGCCATTCACGAGGACCAGCACGCGCTCGGCGTCGGAATCGCCGCAGCCGATCGTGGTGATCGCCAGCGCCCAGACGAGGGTGAGCGCCGCGGCCCGGTAGAGCGCCGCGGCCCGGGTGAGCGCCGCAGCCCGGTTGAGCGCCGCAGCCCGGATGAGTGCAGAGGTGGTCCGGCGAGGGCTGTCGGTCGGTGTGGTGTTGGTCATTGGGCGCGGCGGCGCGGGTGTCGGCGACGGGAGCGGCACGGCGGGTCTTCGTCGGTGAGTGGGGGCGGGCGGAGTCTATCACGCGCCCGCTCGATCCCCGTCACGTGCGTCACGTTCGCGCCGCCAGGCCGTCGCCAAGCCGGCCGTGCCCGGTACACTCGTGCCCCGATCGCCAGCGGCGTGCGGCGACGGACATCCAGCCAGGAAGCCAACGAGCCAAGAGACGACCGGGGACAGCGTGGCCAACGAGTTCGTGTACGTGATGGACGACCTTCGCAAGGTGGTGGGCGAGGGGCGCGTGATTCTCGAGGGCATCAGCCTCTCGTTCCTGCCCGGCGCCAAGATCGGTGTGCTCGGTCACAACGGCGCGGGCAAGAGCACGCTGCTGCGGATCATGGCCGGCGAGGACGACGACTTCCTCGGCGAGGCGCGTCCCATCGGCGACATCCGCATCGGCTTTCTCGCGCAGGAGCCCCAGCTCGACGAGTCGAAGACCGTGCTCGGCAACGTCGAGGAGGGGGTCGGCGAGATCAAGGGGCTGCTCGATCAGTTCAACGAGATCAGCGCGAAGTTCGCCGAGCCGATGGATGACGACGAGATGAACGCGCTGCTCGAGAAGCAGGCGGCGCTGCAGGACAAGATCGACGCTACGGACGCGTGGGAGATCGATCGCACGATCGAGGTCGCAATGGATGCCCTGCGCTGTCCGCCCGGCGACGCCGAGGTGTCGAAGCTCTCGGGTGGGGAGAAGCGCCGGGTGGCGCTGTGTCGCCTGCTGCTCTCGAAGCCCGACATGCTTCTGCTGGACGAGCCCACGAATCATCTCGACGCCGAGAGCGTCGCCTGGCTCGAGCGCTTCCTCTCCGAGTACCCGGGCACCGTCGTGGCGGTGACCCATGACCGCTACTTCCTCGACAACGTCGCGGGCTGGATCCTCGAGCTCGATCGCGGGCGGGGCATCCCGTGGAAGGGCAACTACTCGAGCTGGCTCGAGCAGAAGGAGAAGCGGCTCGCGCAGGAAGAGAAGCAGGAGGGCACGCGGGCGCGCACGCTCCAGCGCGAGCTCGAGTGGATCAAGATGTCGCCGCGGGCGCGGCAGGCGAAGGGCAAGGCGCGCATCAACGCCTACGAGCAGCTGCTGCAGCAAGGCGGCGAGAAGGCCCAGGGCCAGGTCGAGATCCAGATCCCGGTGCCCGAGCGGCTCGGCGACGTCGTGATCGAGGCCGACCACATCAGCAAGGCCTTCAGCGACAAGCTGCTGATCGACGACCTCACGTTCTCGCTGCCGCCCGGCGGCATCGTGGGCGTCATCGGCCCGAACGGCGCCGGCAAGTCTACGCTCTTCAAGATGATCGTCGGCGAGGAGAAGCCCGACAAAGGCTCGTTCCGCGTGGGTGAGACCGTGCACCTCGCCTATGTCGACCAGAGCCGCGACGACCTCGACCCCGAGAAGACGGTCTGGCAGGAGATCAGCGGCGGCGAGGAGCTGATCAAGGTCGGCAAGCGCGAGGTGCAGAGCCGGGCGTACGTCAGCTGGTTCAACTTTCGTGGAGGGGACCAGCAGAAGCTCGTCGGCTCACTCTCGGGCGGCGAGCGCAACCGCCTGCACCTCGCCAAGCTGCTTAAGAGCGGCGGCAACACGATCCTGCTCGACGAGCCGACCAACGACCTCGACGTCGACACCCTGCGCGCGCTCGAAGACGCGCTGGTGAACTTCGCCGGCTGTGTGGTGGTCATCTCCCACGACCGCTGGTTCCTCGACCGCATCGCGACGCACATGCTGGCGTTCGAGGGCGACAGCCACGTCGAGTGGTTCGAGGGCAACTACCAGGACTACGAGAAGGACTACAAGCGCCGCAAGGGCGCGGATGCCGACCAGCCGCATCGGATCAAGTATCGGCGGATCGACGGCTGATCGGCGTCCATTCGAAACGGTGAGCGCCAGATCTGCGATTCGGAGGAGCAATCAATGAGGAGCACACTCGTCGTCTTGAGCGCAGGGCTGGTTCTCTGCGTCGCAGCGGCCGCGCAGGCCGCAGACCAGCCCAACATCGTCGTCATCTGGGGTGATGACATCGGTGAGTCGAACATCAGCGCCTACAGCTTCGGGGTCATGGGGTACGAGACACCGAATATCGATCGCCTTGCCACAGAAGGCATGATGTTCACTGACATGTACGCCGATCAGAGCTGCACGGCGGGGCGCTCGTCCTTCATCACCGGCCAATCCACCGTCCGCACGGGCCTCTCCAAGGTCGGAATGCCGGGTGCCAAGCAGGGGATTCAGGCCGCGGACGCGACCCTCGCGACGCTCCTCAAGCAAGAGGGCTACGCCACGGGCCAGTTCGGCAAGAACCATCTGGGTGACCGCAACGAGCACCTTCCCACCGTTCACGGCTTCGATGAGTTTTTCGGCGCCCTCTACCACCTGAACGCGTCGGAGGAGCCCGAGCTGCCCGACTACCCGAAGGACCCCGAATTCCTGAAGAGTTACGGTCCGCGCGGAGTGCTCGATTGCAGGGCGAGCGACAAGAACGACAAGACGGTTGATCCTCGCTTCGGCAAGATCGGTAAGCAGGTCTGTACGGACACCGGCCCGCTGACCAAGAAGCGGATGGAAACCATCGATGACGAGATCGCCGCGAAGGCGATCGACTATATCGAGCGCCAGGCCAAGGCGGACAAGCCCTTCTTCACCTGGATCAACTACACCCACATGCACTTCAGGACGCACACGAAGCCCGAGAGTCTCGGGCAGGCCGGCGAAATGCAGAGCCCCTATCACGACACCATGATCGACCACGACAAGAACGTGGGCCAGATCCTCGACCTGATCGACGAACTCGGCATCGCCGAAAACACCATCGTCGTCTACTCCACCGACAACGGACCGCACCGCAACTCCTGGCCCGATGCCGGCACGACGAAGTTCCGCAGTGAAAAGAACACCGGTTGGGAAGGGGCCTACCGCGTCCCGCAGTTCGTGCGCTGGCCCGGCAAGATCGAGGCGGGCTCGATCTCGAACGAGATCATGTCCCACCTCGATTGGGTGCCGAGCCTGCTTGCGGCCGCTGGCAATCCGGACGTCAAGCAGAAGCTGCTCAAGGGCTACAAGGCAAACGGAAGGAAGTACAAGAACCATCTGGACGGCTACAACTTCCTGCCCTACCTGACCGGCAAGGAGGAGAGGGGGCCCCGCAAGGAGTTCTTCTACTTCTCCGACGAAGGCGACCTGATGGCGCTCCGCTTCAACAACTGGAAGCTCCACTTCATGGTCCAGGATCAGGCGGGCACCTTGGAGATCTGGCAGCGCCAGTTCCGGGGCCTGCGTATGCCCTATTTCTACAACCTGCGTACGGACCCCTACGAGTTTGCCCGTACCACGTCCAACACATACTGGGACTGGTATATCGACCACGCGTTCCTCCTCTATCCGATGTCGAACGTCGTCGGTCCATTCCTGAAGTCTTTCGAGGAGTTTCCTCCCGTTCAGAAGCCGGGGTCATTCACGATCGGCGATGCCTTCAAGGCGATGCAGGCGGTGCCGCAACAATAGGGGTCGCACTCAGCGGGGCGTTCCCGACGAGCTTCAGCGTTGGTGACGCGAGATCATGAGTGCCCCGCAGCATGAGTAGCCGCGTGTGATTCGAGATGTTCGGGTTCTGCCGACCGCTGCCGGCGCGGGCAGCGGCCGTGCCTCGTGCTGAGCAGGGCGGAGCGCCCGAGTAGTTGGTGAGGTCCGTTTCGAGATCCGCCTGGAGCTACGACGACTCTCCAACTTCGCTACGGCGACCCCTGACGACAACACGGAGAATCCAGGGCAAAGGGAACCCATGCCGAGTCCGCAGCTGCAGGCCAGCCTTGCGGAAGATGTCATCTCCCATGACCGCTGGCTCCTCGACCGCATCGCGACGCACATGCTCGCGTTCGAGGGCAACTACCAGGACTACGAGAAGGACTACAAGCGCCGCAAGGGCGCGGATGCGGACCAGCCGCATCGGATCAAGTGCCGGCGCATCGACGCGTAGGCGGGCTGCCTGACTCTCCTGATCCGGGACTGTCCTGCAGAGTCTCAGGGCGGGGCATCGCTTCGGGCGAACGCGTCGATCCGCGTGAGCCACGCCGCCCCGCCCACGTGCCATATGTCGTTGTGGCCCGCCGTCGCGAGCACATGGAGCTCCGATCGGGGAAACGTCGCATCGAGCTCGCGGGCCATTTCGATCGGGATGATCCTGTCCCGAGCGCCATGAGCGATGAGGACCGGCACGTCGATGCGTGCCGCCTTGGCCTTCGTGTCGAACTCATCCGCGATCAGGCTTCCGACCGGGCGAGAGAAGATGCGATCCGCGAGATCGGGAACCGACGTGTACGGCGAGAGGAGCACGAGGCGAGCACCGAAGCCTCGCGTCGCCATCTCCACGGCGACGCCCGTCCCGAGCGATTGCCCCATCAGCACCGTGCGCTCGTTCGGTACGCCGAGGCCGTCGCGGAGATGTGCGAGCGCCGCCTCCGCCGTCTCGTAGATCGCGGCTTCGCTCACGGTCTGTGCGGAGGCAGGGCCGTACCCCGGGTACTCGACCGCGTAGAAGCCGAGACCCCGCTCTGCGAGCGCGGCGCCGAGCCATGTGAGGTGCGCGACCTGATCGCCATTGCCGTGAAAGAAGACCAGCGTCGGTGATGTCGCCGGAGCGGGGTGGTGGAGTGCATAGCCCGTGCGCCCGCCCGTCACGTCGAACTCGACGACGTGCCCGCCGGCGAGAGGCTCGATCGGACGCGGTGGGGGCGCAGGGTAGATCGCCGAATGCGGGCTCGGGCATCCGGTCACGATCGCGCAGACGGCGGCGGCCAGCGCGCCACGCGCCACGAATCGTCGTCGACCCCCCCGGCCCCCTTTCGGACGCGTCACTGCGGTCCGACCGGATCCTCGGGCGCCGACCAGTCGGCCGACCACACCTCGCCTTCGTGCACGTAGTGCACGGCTTCGCCCTGGATGCGCGAGCGGTCGCGCCAGGTGGTCTCGATGCCGTCTCCGTTGCCGGCCTCGGCGATGATCAGCGCGCCGGCCGCATTCAGCGATGGCGTGACGTGGTCGACCTCGAAGAGGTGCAGGCCGGTGCGGCTCCAGGCGTGCCAGGTCCGCGGATCGCCGGCCTCGCCCGCGCCGGTGTCTCCGTCGGCCACGCTGATCGGGAGCGCGACCCGGCTGGTGCCGTCGCCGAGGTCGAGCGCCGTGAAGGCGTGGTGGTCGGTGCGCGCGGCGGTCTCGCTGCCCCGCTCGCCGATGACGAGCGCGTCGACGCTCGCCGGGGCAGACGGATCGGACACGTCGAAGAGCTCGACCTTCACGCCCTGGAACCAGTCGACACCGCCGTCCTCGATCGAGTCCTTGCCGATGCCGAGCAGCAGATCGCCGGTGATCGGATGGAGCGAGTCCGAGAAGCCCGGGATCTCGAGCTCGCCTGCGATGAAGGGATTGCGCGGATCCCCGATGTCGATCACGTACAGCGGGTCGATGCGGCGGAAGGTCACGGCGTAGACGCGATCGCCGAGGAAGCGCACGGCGTAGAGCTGCTCACCGGGCTTGCCGATCGGGTCGGGCTCGCGCTCGTTGGGCAGGTGCGAGATCTCTTCGAGTCGACGCGCTGCACCGGTCGCTTCGCCCAGCAGCGTGAGCCGCGCCGAACGCTCGCGAGTCTCGGGATGCGTGACCATCGTCATGATGCCGAAGGCGTCGCCCGATTCGCCGAGGCCGAAGTCGGGGTCGCTGCCGCCCGGCACGCCTGCCGCCCGCCCCGAGCCGCGGAACTCCGGGCCCCGCTCGGTGTAGGTGAACTTGTGGACGAAGGTGCTGGGCTCGAGCGTCCAGCTCGACGCTGCGAGGTAGAGCGCGCGCGTCGACGAGTAGATGCGATCGACCGGTCCGGCCGCGCAGATCGAGACGGGCTCGTCGGGCTGCCGCAGGTCGATCGTCGAGAGGGTGACGAGCGTCGGGTGGTAGAACACGCCCAGGTCGACGTCGGTGCGGGTCCTCGGGACGAAGCAATCCCCGGGGCGGACGAGGGGGCGGGTGTCCTCCACGGGCAGCTCGACCCATCGGCGCGGCAGCAGATCCTGCACGTCGAGCTCTTCGAGAGGCTTCGTCTCGGTGCCGGGGTCTCCCTCGACGGGCAGGTAGGGCACGTAGGGCGTCGAGCGGGTCACGAGCACGAGCTGGTCGCCGATGCGGCGCACTGCGACCAGAGAGCCTTCGAGCATCGATCGGTGAAGCGGCTCGGGCGCGGCCGGATCGCTCACGTCGAAGAGCCAGAGGCGCACGCGGCCCTCGCCGTAGTAGAACAGCGCGTCGGTGGCGAAGCCGGTCCCGAGCCAGGGCCGGTCGTAGACGAAATCGGACCCGATCACGGCGAGCAGGGGCGGGCCGTCATCGCTGGCGGGCAGCAGCACCATGCCGTTGATGGCCGACGCCTGCGGGAGCGGGATCGTCGCGAGCTCCACGGCCTCGGCCGGGCTCTCTTGCGCCGAGTAGACGGCGATCGCCGCGGGCACGATCTCGGGCTCGGGGTAGGGCTCGGGCTCGAGCTGATCGGCCGAGATGATGACGGAGGATGCGCGCGCAGCAGCCGGCTCTTCGGCCCCGAGCGGGACGGGCATCGGGTACCGGTACTCGGGCTGACGCACGACGAAGAGCGTCTCGCCGTCGAACTTGACGAGGTCGGCCTCGTCGACGCCCACCGTCTGCAGCGTCGTCGTCGAGAACGCCGATCCCGACTCGAGGGCGGCCGGTGCACCTGGCGCGGGCGCCGTCGTCGTGTCGAAGACCGGCAGCGAGCGGGTGGTGGGGAGATGCTGCTCCACGGCGGTCTTCAGATACGCCTCGAGCGCTTCGGCGTCGGCGGGGACCAGCGGCGCGTCGGCGCCGGCTGCGCCGCCATCGGGCTGATCCTCATCCACACACGCAAAGGAGAGGAGGAGGGCGGCGAGCGCCGACACCGTCGCGAAGACATGCCCGCCCGAACGGCGAAGCCGACGAAAAGTGGTGCTGGGTGTGGGGTGTCGTCTCATCTCGGGCTCCAGCGCGCACTCCGCGCGAATCGATCGGAGAGTGTGTCACATATGGTCTTCAGGAGGACGAATTCCGCGTCTCTCGGGCGGGGCAGTGATGCCCCCGCAGGCCCCCATCATGGGTGCGCGCGAGCAGCGCGCAACCCCGGCAGCACCGTCTCCACGAGCAGCGCGCGGCTCTTCGCCTCCTCGGCCGGGTCGGTCCAGCCGAGTGGGCCGCACATGATGAAGCGATCGACGCCGAGCCCAGCCAGCTCCGTGAGCCGTGTCACGCAATGATCCACCGGCCCCACCACCGCGGAGCGGTCTATGAGGTCGGGTCTCATCACGTCCGCCGGCACAGGGCGGGGTCGCGGCGAGGAGCCGGGTCGGGCTCAGCGTGAACGAAGCCTGCGCCAGCCGGCCGCCGCGAATGCCGCGCCGACAATGCCGAGCGCCAGATGGCCAAAGAGCGGTACGGGGGCCGACGCCTCGGTCACGATCGTGAAGCTCGCCGCTGGACCGCAGTTGCCGGCCTCGTCGATGGCGCGCACCTCGAAGGTGCTGGCGCCGACCGGGAGTGGCTCAGCGGGCGTGAACGACGTCGTCACGCCATCGACGACGCAGTCGGCTGACGCGTCGAGCGCCCAGCTGTAGCCGACGATGGGCGAGCTCGACGATGGGGCCGCCCAGGTCAGGTAGGGCGTGCGATCGGGCTGGGGGACGCCGGGCGGAATCGGGCTGCCGCCTTCGTGCGTGAACGCCTGCAGAACGGTGATCGGGTCGCCGACGGTATCGACGCTGTACGTACGCGTGTGTCTGCCGGACCAGCTGCGAGCGAGGTCGAAGCTCCAGACGCTCACCTCGCATGTGTTCAAGCCCTCGTCACGACAGTCCGACGCCGTTCCGATCGTGATGGGGAGGTCCACATCGCAGAGACGGATCTCGCTCGGAACCGTTGGGATCCCGTTGCTTCGGATCTCGATCCGACAGTAGTCGAGGCCCGCTCCGAAATCCTGATCGCTCAGTGTCAGCATCGTGGCGCCCGCTCCCAGCCACGCGCCCTGGGCCGGAGCGTGGATGTAGCTCCAGGGTGGGCTCTGATCCACCGTGACGCTCGTGGTAGAGGACGTCACCCAGGTCGCGTTGTCGACTTCGGGCAGTCCGCCGTTACGCGATTGGATTCGCGCGAAGTAGGTATTTCCGTTCACGATCGTCAGCTGGCGGGGGCACGTCTGACAGAAGCTCAGGCTCGTCGTGGCCGGATCGAGGGTGCTCGAGTACACGATGTTGTCGGGGAAGTTCTGGGCGATCCGGATGATCTGATCGCCGATGCCCGAGTTGGGGTCGTTCGCCGGCGTCCAGACGAACCGGATGCTCGAGTCATTGTCCCACGTGACGCCGTCGATCGCGTCGTCGGATGCGACGAGGTTGGTGGCCTCGACGGGCGGCGTGGTGTCCTGGAAGCTGATCCAATACGTGAACTCGAAGTTCGATGCGTCGCCGGTGCCCTCGGTCGGGAACCCGCACATGACACTGGCGGGCGTTGCGGACTCGGGGTCGTAGGGCGAGGCGTTGTTGTTCAGGATCGTGCCGCTCTCCGATCCGGTCGCCGTGATCCAGTGGTCCCCGAGCGAGTCCGTCCGGTCGGTCCCGTCGTCGTCGAAGAGGCCGAAATAGAATGACGGTGCGGTCTGGTCGGCGACGACCTTGGTGATCTGCTGGGTCGAGAACGTGAGCGTGTTGCAGCCCGTGTCGGTCACGCAGTAGTCGAGGCTCGTGCCGTCGATCGTGCTCGGATCGCCATCGCCTGCGCAGCCGACGGGACATGCTGCGGGGGCCGCGGCATCGTCGTCGAAGATGGCCATGCGGAACTGTCGGTCGGGATCGCCCTGGAACGGCGTCTCCTGATCGTCGACGTAGCAGCCGCCCGAGATGTCCTGAACCGTGAAGGTGGCGACGACATCCGCTCGAGCATTCGTGGAGGCCGCCGAGCTGGCCATGATGGCTGCGATCGCCAGGAGCGCCGTGGTCGCGCACACGCCCGCCGCTGGGCGGCCGGCTCCGTCGCGTCGATCGAATCCCCAGCGTTCCATGCACCACTCCTCGCGCTTCGGGCCTTGAAAACGACCCTATCACGTGGAGGTGGTAGCTGGAGCGCTCGTGGTCACCCTTGTCCGATGCCCGACAGGATTCGTCGCTCGGGAGGTCGCGGTGTCGATCGAGTGGGGCAGGGTGCCCCGAGGCGGCGGGGCGGGGGCGACTCGTGAGCCGCCCCCGCGTTTCAGCTCACGGCCTCCGCGCATCTCCCAGCGGGTAGTCGCACACGCCGGACGGGAAGATCGCGTCGAGCCGCGCGCGCTGCGCCGGGTCGAACTCCGCGCCGCCGTACACACCCGCAGCGATCGCGTCGTCCACCGACTGCAGGTGGCACTTGAAGACGTCGCCCGTGATCGGCCCGCCCGCCACGATGCGCGACGTCGAGTAGGGCGGCATCGCCTGGGTGCACGGGCCGTCGGCGTTGTCGTTCAGGATGCCGTCCCACGCGTCCTCGCCCGAGTAGATGAGCGTGCCGTCGGGCTCGAAACAGCTGTCGACCGCGTCGAGGGGCTTGTTGCCGGCGACGCCGCGCCAGGGCTTCTCGGCGATGTTCTGCATCCACTCGTCGATCACCTCGAAGGCCATCGGCGTCTGGTCGAACTGCTCGAGGTCGGTGAACCAGATCACCTGGTTCGACGCGTCGCCGTCGTGATCGAGCAGGCGCTGTCGCGATGCGAACGACTGGATCGAGTTATGCATGTCGAGGTCACCCTCGAGGTAGTTGCGCCAGTCGATCAGCGGGATCTCGACGTCGCCCGTCATGACGTGCCCCATCGCATAGGCGCGCTCGATGGCGCTCGGATCCGCCTCGCGGCGCGGTGCGGGCGTCGCCCCGCCATCGGGCGAGAGCGCCATGTTCCGCGCGCTCCAGAAGTCGATGATGTCCGGCCAGATGTCGGGGAAGGGCGGCAGGCCGATCAGGTCGCCGAAGTCGGTCGGACAGAGCTCGAAGATGAACGGACAGCCCTCCTGCACCATCTCGGGCTCTTCCTTCCACGAGCCGACCTCGGCATTCAGCTTCAGAAACTCGTCCACGCCGATGAAGCCCGTGCGCAGCGCCTCGAGGCCGTACTGCACGCCGACGTTGTCCCAGGTGCTGGCCGCGAAGCCATCGGCGGCCACGCCATAGACGTTCACGGCGTCGCCGTAGTGGGTCCACTCCGTGTTCACCTGGTCTTCCAGCGAGATGCCCGGCGCGGTGCCGAAGTGCCAGTTGAGCGCGAGCGGCGAGAGCCCCCGCCACGCGTTCACGCACTCGCTCGAGCCCTGCGGCAGGAAGGGGAAGAGCTGGAGGAAGTCGTTGTCGAAGCCATTGATCGCATTGAGGCCCTCGATCTCCGGCCGGTTCTCCCAGTCGGCCCACTTCGGGTTGCCGGCCACGACCTCCATGTCCATCCAGCGCTCGAGCAGCTCGCAGTCACCGATGTGGATCGTCTGCGAGACCATGTCGGGGTACGAGTACTGTGGGATGCCGGCATCGATCAGCCCGGCATGGTTCTGTCCATACACGTACTGTTGGATGCCACCGCCCGAGCCGCCGACGCCGACCGTGTAGTCGGGGCTGCCGTACGCCGAGACGAAGCGGTCTTTCACCATGACCGCCGTCTCGCCGCCGAGCACGAGGTTGTAGTGGGTACCGGTCTTGGTGCCGGTCGAGTAGGCGACCGCGTAGCCCTTGCCCAGGCCGTGCTCGTAGAGCATGCGCGACCGGCTCGGGTCGCCCTGGTAGTGGCCGATGCCCACGCCGCCCTGGAAGTAGTAGATGAGGCGGCGATTCCAGGCGGAGAGGTCGGGCGCGTCGGCGTCCTGGGCGTCCGGCGAGAGCATCGCGATCGAGTAGATGAAGCGGTTGATCGTGCCGCGCTCCCAGCGGACGATGTAGTCGACGGTCTCCCCGTCCATCGTCGTGGTCTGCGCGAGATCGCCGGGCGGCGGCGCGTCGGGGTCGTAGTCGGCCCAGCCACCGCCGGTCGTGCGGTACTTGAACGAGACCACGGTCTCGACCGCGCAGTTCTCGTCGATCGCCGGACCGAGCTCCGCGTTGTTGCGGTCGCCGTCGTCGGCGCAGAGGAACACGTCCTGATGGGGGCCCGAGAACATCGGACCCTCGACCGGGTGATTCGTGAGCACGACCTCGGCCGACTTGCTGCGATGCCGGAAGCCGCGGGTCTGCACGGTCAGCACGTTGTCGCCGATCGCGAGCTCGTCGACCACGCCCTCGAGGGTGAGGGGCCAGTCGACCACCTCGAAGTCGTCGGTGACGTCGCGGCCGTCGACGTCGATCTCGAGCAGCCACTTCGAGAAGAGGAAGGGCGCCTTGATCTGCACCCGCGCATCGTCGCCGCTCACCTGGTCGGCCGGGCTCGAGAGCACCTCGATCTCGAAGAACGAGCACGAGGTGGGCGCGCCCGTGCCCATCAGCATGAGCGCGCTGGCGATCAGGACGAGCGCCCGGGGCCTCGAACGGGGGGCGTGGTGCGACGTTCGATCGGGTAGGGCGGTTCGCGCGGGCCGGGTCGACATGGTGGCTCCTCCGGGTCCTGGTGGGATCGCTCCATTCTAAGGCCGGACTCGAGAGCGAGACAAGCGAGAATGAGCGACCTGTGGGGAGGAGCCACCACCGAACGGTCGGGTCAGCGGACCATGACGCGAGATCCTATCCCGCGAACGCCTTCTTGATGCGCTCGATCGCCTCGTCGACGTTGGCGTGGCTGTTGAACGCCGAAATACGGAAGTAGCCCTCACCGCTCGGGCCGAAGCCCGAGCCGGGGGTGCCGACTACGTGCGCTTGCTCGAGCAGCTGATCGAAGCAGTCCCAGCTCGAGAGGCCCTGGGGCGTCTTCATCCAGATGTAGGGCGCGTGCTCGCCGGCGAAGACCGTGAAGCCCGCCGCCGAGAGGCCTTCGCGGATGCGCCGCGCGTTCTCCTGGTAGTAGGCCACCTGCTCGGCGGTCTGCTTGGCGCCTTCGCCCGAGAGTGTGGCGGCGGCGGCGCGCTGCACGATGTAGGGCACCGAGTTGAACTTGGTCGCGTGCCGCCTCGCCCAGAGCTTCTTGAGCGGCACGCGCTCGCCGCTCGACGTCGAGCCCGTGCACTCGTCGGGGATCACCGTGTACGCGCAGCGCATGCCGGTGAAGCCCGCGCGCTTCGAGAAGCTCCGCATCTCGATCGCGCACTCGCGGGCGCCCTCGATCTCGAAGATCGACCGGGGCAGCGAGTCGTCCTGGATGAACGCGTCATAGGCGGCGTCGAAGATGATCACCGCGTCGTTCGAGCGCGCCCACTCGACCCACTCTCCGAGGTTCTCGCGTGTCGCGACGGCGCCCGTCGGGTTGTTCGGCGAGCAGAGGTAGGCCAGGTCGACACGCTCGCTCGGGGGCGCCGGCATGAAGCCGTTCTTCTCGGTGGCCGGCAGATAGAGGATGCCGGCGTACTTGCCCGTCTCGTCCGCCTCGCCGGTGCGGCCCGCCATCACGTTCGTGTCGACGTAGACCGGGTAGGACGGGTCCGTCACCGAGATCGTGCAGTCCGTGCCGAAGATCTCCTGGATGTTGCCGCTGTCCTGCTTCGACCCGTCCGAGACGAAGATGTCGCCGGGCGAGACCTGCACGCCGCGAGACCGGTAGTCGGTCTCGGCGATGGCCTCGGTCAGGAAGCCGTAGCCGTTCTCGGGGCCGTAGCCGTGGAAGCCCTCGTCCGTGCCCATCTCGTCGACCGCGGCGTGCAGCGCCTCGGTCACGGCGGGCGCGAGCGGCAGGGTCACGTCGCCGATGCCGAGCCGGATGATCCTGGCATCGGGGTTCTTGTCGGCGAAGGCAGAGACGCGGCGGCCGATCTCGGGGAAGAGGTAGCCGGCCTGGAGCTTCCGGTAGTTCTCGTTGATGCGTGCCATCGGGATGGCCTCCTCCTTGGCGGGCGTCTTCGCGGTGGAACGTCCCGGCGATGGGTTGTCATCGTGATGGGCGCGTCGTTCGTTCAGCTCTTGCCGGGCGCGAGCGCCTCGAGGATCCGCAGATCCGGGCCCGGGCCGTCGGTCTTGAAGGGCTGGATGCAGACGTGATTCGCGCCGGCGTCGTAGTGAGCCTGGATGCGGTCGGAGATCGTCTTCTCGTCGCCCCAGCAGACGATGGCGTCGACCAGCCGATCGTTGCCGCCGTTCTCGAAGTCTTCGTCGCCGTACCCGAGCTGGCGCAGGTTGTTCTGGTAGTTGGGCAGCTTGATGTAGACGTCCATGTTCTGACGCGCGACCGCGCGCGCGGTCGAGGCATCGGTCTCGAGCAGCACCATCTGCTCCGGGCAGAGCCAGGCATCCGGGCCCATGACCTCGCGCGCCCGCGCCGTGTGCTCGGGCGGTACGAAGTAGGGGTGGGCGCCGCGGGTCTGGCTCGCGGCGAGCCCCAGCATCTTGTCACGGAGCGCGGCGAGCACGATGGGCGCCGGCTCCGCCGGCTTCGCGCCCATGTAGAGCGCCGACTCCATCTTCTCGAGGTAGGAACGCATGGTGCTGAGGGGCTTCTTGTAGTCGTGGCCACGCACTCCCGAGACCAGGTGCGCGTGCGAGACGCCGAGCCCCATCACGAAGCGCCCGGGCGCCATCTCGCCGATCGTCTGGCGGATCGCGTTCATCGTCATCGGATCGCGGGCCCAGATGTTCGCGATGCCGGTCGCGAGCACGAGGCGTGAGGTCTGGCCGGCGAGATAGCCGATGAAGGCAAAGGGGTCGCGGCCGACGGCCTCGGGGACCCAGAGCGCCGAGTAGCCCCAGCCCTCGATCTTCTGGGCGAACTCGGCCGCCTCGCCTGCGGACATCCCGTCGAGCCAGGTCCACACGCCCAGCCGGCCGATCTCGGTGCTCTCTCCGTTGCCGCTGCTCACTTCGCCGTGTCTCCCGGGGCTCGCGTGCCCCACGTGTGACCCGAAGCACACACCCGAGCTCCGGATCGTGCGTTCGGGTCCGTGACGGCTCAGACTAGCAAGGCCTGTGGCCGATGGAGTCGATTCGGGCGCCGCGGCGGCGCTCGGCGGGGCGTCCGACGGCCGGTCCTAGGCTGTTCGGCGGCTCCGCCGTGTGCGAACGTAGGCCGCGGGGTGAGGGGGGCGGGGCACGTGTCCCGCCTCGCCGTCGGCGCCCAGGGAGGCCCGTTCCCGTGAGCGCGAAGCGAGGTCGGCTCGGGTGGATCGTGGCGGTGGCCGCGATCGTCGCCGGGCCTGCCGGCTGGATGGTGAGTGACGCGGTGGAGCGACGGAACGACTTCTGCAATGCTTGCCACCTGCCCGATGAAGGCGGACCGATGCACCTGTCGATTCGCGAGGACTTCGACGCCCGGCCGCCCGTGAACCTGGCCGGCCTCCACGCACGCGAGATCCGGCGCGACGCTTCGCCCAGCGACCCGGCCCGCTGCATCGACTGCCACGGCGGCGTCGGCTTCGCAGGGAAGGCCCGGGTCAAGCTGCTCGCGGCGCGCGACGCGCTCGTCTGGCTCGGCGGCGACTTCGAAGAGCCGGATCACATGTCGACGCCGCTGCTCGACGCCGACTGCCGCCAATGCCACGAGCGGTTCGATGAGACGCCGTCGGGCGAGCCCCGCCCGCGCTTCCACGAGCTCGCCGAGCACAACGTCGAGCTCGGCGTCGACTGTGTCGAGTGCCATCTGTCACACGAGCCCGGCGACGCCGGGTTCCATCATCTCGATCTCGCGCACGTGCGACGGCAGTGCGCGGGCTGTCACTCCGAATTCGAAAACTGAGGAGATCGCACCATGTTCGTCCTTCCGAGCTGGAGACCCGTCGTCTGGAGCCTGCTGCTGCTCGTCGCAGCCGCGCCGGCGTTCGGCTACCCCGGTGGCACGCCCGACTTCCAGACCGACGTCGCGCCGTTCTGCGCGGCCTGCCACTCGTCCACGGCGCTCACCGATCTCGAGGGCACGCCCGGCGACCGCGCCGAGAAGGAGCTCGCCGAGAGCAAGCACCTGGCGCTCGTCGCGGGCGGCGCCAAGGCGTACGCCGAGCTGAGCGACACGCAGCGCCGGCAGCTCGTCGAGCTCTTGAAGGCGGTCGACGCCAACTCGACGATCGAGATCGAGTTCCCGCCACAGGTGGCACCCGGCGAGACGTTCCAGATCACCGTGCGGGTCGCGGGTGGCAGCGGGCCGGCCGTGGGGGTCGGGCTCGTCGACCGCGCGCACCGCTGGTACGCGCGCCCCGCGTCGGCGGTGGGCTGGCAGGTCGTGGGGGCGCCCACGATCATCGGGCCCAAGGGCAGCCCGCAGAGCGACTGGCTCGGGCGCCGGCCGGAGCGCGCCGGCCGCGGCATCACCTACGTCAACGTCGGCGACTGGAAGAGCAGCGCCGAGGCGGGCGACTGGGCGAAGGCCAAGGTGATCTACACGCTCAAGGCCCCCGACAAGCCGGGCGACTACCCGCTGGTTGGCGCCTTCTGGTACGGCACCGAGAAGGCGATCGGGCTCAGCACCAAGGCGAACCCGATGTACGGTGATCAGCCGCTCGGCGGCTACACCGGCAAGTCGGGCCGGGTGAAGTTCAGCACGCCCCACGTGATCAGCGTGAAGTGAAGCCACGCCAGGAGGCGCGCTGACGGCGACGATCGGATCGGGATGGCGATCAAGCTCTTCGAACACCCGCTCTCACCCTACGTGCAGAAGGTGAAGATCGTCCTCTACGAGAAGGGGCTGCCCTTCGAGCGCGTCTTCGTCGACGTCAATGCGCCGGCCGAGGACCCGGTCTACCAGGAGTTCGTGCTCGCGAGCCCGCGTCGCGAGGTGCCGGCGCTGGTCGATGGCGAGGTGCGGCTCTTCGACTCGACGGTGATCGTCGAGTACCTCGAAGAGCGCTATCGCAATCGCGAGACGTCGCCCCCCGAGGCCGCCGAGCGCGCGCGCGTGCGGATGCTCGAAGAGATGATGGACGGCGAGTACGAGGCCGTGAACTGGGGCATCGGCGAGGTCAAGCTCTTCAAGCGCGCCGTCGGCGACCGCGAGCAAACGCTGCTGACCCGGGCCGGGCTCCAGCTTCAGCGCTTGTGGAATCGGCTCGACCGGGAGCTCGAGGGCCGCAGCTGGTTCAACGGCGAGGCGTTCGGGCGCGGAGATGCGGCGGTGTTTCCTCACGTGATGCTCTCGCAGCAGATCGGCTACCCGATCGACGACCGACGGCCGAAGCTCGCCGACTGGCTGGCGCGCGCAGGAGAGCGCGACAGCGCACGCCGCGTGATGGACGAAGCGCGCGAGGCTTTCCAACGCATGAGCGGGGGTACGCCGAATGACGTGGTTCGCCAGTACCGCGACTACCGGCTCGAGTGGATGTTCAAGACCGGTGGCTCGGACATCGTGGTCGACGGCCTGCTGAACGGCTCGATCCGCTTCGCCGACGAGTTCGAGTAGGCGCCGACTCTTCAGCCCGCGATCCGCGTCCCTCTCCGAGCGAGGGCGAAGCCTGTCGCGAGCATGAGCCCCGCGACCAGCCACAGCCCCGCGCCGACGACGCCCGGCACCGCGATCACCGGCACGCTCGTAGGATCGTTGGGGTCGGAACCCGCCGCGAGCTCGTCGCCGTCGCCGAAGCCGTCGCCGTCCGTGTCCCAGAAATCCGGGTCGGTGCCGGTGTCCTCGGGCGAGGCGTATACGCCGGTCCCGGTCTCGAAGAGGTCGGCCACGCCGTCGCCGTCGCTGTCGATCAGGATGCCGTAGACGGGATGCGTCACGGTGGGCGGGCCGATGACCCGGATCACGTCTTCGGCCTTGAAGTAGATCGTGTCGCGGATCTCACCCGTCACCATGACCGGAACCTGCTCGGCGGTCGGCAGGGTCTCGTTCGCGGCGCTGCGGCGGAACTTGAACGTGAGGTCCGGGATGCCGTTGCCGTTGAAGTCGCCGATCTGCATCCGATCGGGCGGTACGGTCATGTTGAAGAGCACCGTTTCGACGAGCACGTCGCCAACGTCGTACTCCGGCGGAAGCTCGATGTAGGCGGTGATCCAGTTGCCGTTGGCATCACGATTGTTGGTGTTGGGATCGACGTCTGCCGCGATGTCCACCGAGCCCACGTGGAAGGTCACCGGATCGGTGATCGTGGGCGTTGCGGGGTCGTTGCTCGCGATGATGATCTCGCCCTCGTGGTCACCTGCGACGAGCTCGGCGGCGTTCAGATCGACCGAGAGATTCGTGCAGGCACCCGCCGGCAGCACGCCCGTCGAGGGTGAGACGTAGAGCCAGGGCGTCGAGTCGACGGAGAACTGGATGGCCATCTCGTCGTGGGCATGGAGGTGGTTGAAGACCGCGGTGAGGCCGTCGTCCCCGGTCGCGTTCTGGATCCCGATCGTCGAGCTGAACGTGATGGTGTCGAGCGTGTGGTACTGGTACACGATGTCGCCGTCGGGGTAGAGCACGACCTGGAAGCGGTTGAACGGGGGTGTGTCATCCCCGACCCGCCGCAGGAAGAACTCCACGATGAAGCGCGACCCGTCGTTGTAGGTCCAGATCTCGTGGCCGAGACCCGGCTGGTAGATCAGATCGTCCCACCAGGGGGCGAGCAGATTCTCGGGGCTCTCGGGGCTCGGGAGCGGCTGGTTCGTGTGGGCGGCCGACGTGTCGTTGGTGAAGCTCAGCCAGCCGTTCGTGGTCACATGGACCGAGCTGAACGTCTGCCCGTAGAACGGGAAGGTGAAGCCGATGGGGATCGGGCCCACATTGGCATCGTCCGTGTAGGTGCCGAGCGCGACCGGCGTCCCCACGCCCGTGATGTCGACCCAATCGTAGGTCGGGCCGCCGGGCTGATCGCTGTCGATCCACGTGTAGCCGTAGGCGTCGGGGCCGCCCGAGCCGAGGATGCCGGGGCGCGGATCGTCCACCGTCGCGATGCCTTCGACGTCCAGCTCCTTCGGCAGGTCGAGCAACGCGTGGGGCTGTGCGCGGCTCGCCGGGTCGTTGGCCCACGACACGTCGAACGCCAGATCGCTGCCGCCATCGTTGCAGACCTCGAGCGTCTTCGTCTTCTGACCACCGAGCAGGGCGGCAGCCTCGATCGGCACGGGCGAGATCTCGATCTCCGGTGGGATCAGAGCGGCGCCGATCAGCGAGATCGGATGCGGCGAGTCCAGTGCGTTGCTCTCGAGCTCGAGTGTCGAGCTGCGATCGCCGTCCACCGCGGGATCGAAGGTCACGACCAGCTCGCGACTCTCGGACGGGGCGAGGTCGAAGGTCGGGACGTCGGTCGTGTAGTCGGGGAGTGAGGCGCTGATCGACGAGACCGAGAGGACCTCGGTCCCCGTGTTCTCCACCACGAAGCTCAGGCTCTCGGGATAGCCGATGTAGATCACGTCGAAGTCGAGCACGGTGGGCGTGATCTCGACGATCGGAATGCCCGTGACGTGCAGGTTGGCCGGGACGTCGACCTGCCCGCGGAAGGGATCGTTGGTTTCGAAGCGGAGGATCGAGTCGTAGTCGCCACCAAAGAGCCCGGTCGCGTCGAACGTGACGTCGAGCGTGGCGCTGCCGCCGGGAGCCAGCGTGCCCGCAACCGGGTCGATCGTCAGGTA
>CAYYSY010000025.1:0-25843 GCA_964474355.1 uncultured Spirochaetaceae bacterium
CACGACGCACAGCACCCCGAGGGCCAGCGTCAGTGCGGGGTTTCGCACCGTCCAGCCCGCAACGGCCTGAAGCCCGCGCAGGAAGAAATTGGGTCGCATCTGCGAACCAGCCGGCCCCATGCCGTCGTCCTATCTCCAGAAATCGATTGTGGGGGGATGCCCTTCGGGCAGCCGCCAAGGCTAACGCAACCGGCGGGGCACGAAGCGCCGGATCGCCGTACGACGCAACGATTTCGGTCTCATCCCCCGACGATCACCCTGCTAGGATCCGCGCCGATGATTCCCACGCAGAACGAGTATTCGAGTGCCCGCCATCGGACGGTCGATGCAGGCGTCTTCCCGACCCCGGTCACGATGCTCCTCGCCTGCATCGTCGCCGCCGCGCTCGCGGCCCTGCCCGCGGCCGCCGAGGCCGTGGCGGATGCACCGATCGACGAGGCCGCGACGGCTGCTGCACGCGCCCCGGTCATCCAGCTCGAGGACACCCTGCTCTCGGTCATGAAGCGCGCCGACGACCTCGGGTTCGAGGGAAGGTTGAGGGAAATCACCCCCGTCGTCGAAGCGACCTTCGATCTGCCGTTCATGGCCAAGACCAGCATCGGGCGCATCTGGAAGCAGCTCTCACCGGATCTCCAAACCCGTTGGGTCGAGACCTTCACCCGGTATACGACCACGAAGCTCGCCGATCAGTTCGACTCCTTCTCGGGCCAGAAGTTCGTGCTGAGGGGCGAGCGGCCGGCGTCTCGAGGCACCCTGATCGTCATGTCCCGCGTCGAGCGGCCGGGCAAGGATCCCGTGCGCCTCGACTTCCGCGTGCGCAAAGCGAGCGCTGGCTGGCTCATCATCGACATCTACGGCAAAGGCAAGGTGAGCGAGGTGGCCCTGCGCCGCTCCGAGTACGCCACCATTCTCGAGAAGACGGGCATCGAGGGCCTGATCGAGTCCGTGGAAGCACTGACCGCGAAGACTGCTTCGAAGTGATGCACCCGGGTGTCGTCGTGCGCGCACCAGGGGAGCGACAGCGCGCCCGAATCGCGCCGCCCCTGGGTACGGAACCTGCTGCTCCGACGAGGCATCCGAACCGAAACGAGCGCTTCGACCCCTAGGGGCGGGGCCTTCGCCCCGGTTCGACACGGCGGAGCTTCTGATACGCTCGTGCCGATTGAATTCGGGTCGAACTGGCTTAAATCAACGGTTCTGGCCACGGACGGCCGATCAGACTCCCCGCTCGCTGAAGCATGACGTTCCGAGATGCGCGAAGCCCCCGTTCGCGCGAGTCTCGGCGACCGCTACGAGGACCCGAATCGTCGTGACCGGCACCTTTCAGCACATGATCGAGCGCGGCGCGCTCGGCACCATCAACGGCGCGCTGCGCGCCACACGCATCCAGCAGGGCGACCTCACGGTCGACGGCCTGCTCGAGCTCGCGCAGTCGCGCATCGGCCTCTCCGACGTCGGCGATCCGAGCTACATCGACCGGCTCGGCCTCACGATCGATTGCCTCGAGGGCGGCAGCCCGCTCACGCCGATCGGTCGGATGTCCGCTCACATCCTGCATCGCTGGCACCTGATGAACCGCCTGCGCATCGTCGACTCGCTCAAGAAGGACCCGACGATCGAGCAGCGCAAGATCGAGAAGCCGATCTTCATCGTCGGCTGGTTCCGCACGGCGACGACGAGCCTGCACAATCTGCTCTCGCTCGATCCGCAGCACCGGGCGCCCGAGTGCTGGGAGCTCTGCTACCCGGCGGTCGAGGTCGACGATCCGCAACGCGACTACCGGCGCCGGTTCAACCGGCTGCAGAACAAGTTCCGGCTCGCCGACGTCGTGGGGCCCGAGCAGAAGTACGCGCACGAGCTGCGTGCCGAGAACCTCGAGGAGTGCTTCTTCCTCATGGCGAACTCGGCCGTCAATCTCCAGCAGATCATGGGCATGGGTGGCTACCAGTACGCCCGCGAGCTCCTCAAGGAGGACATGACGCAGGTGTACAAGGAGCTGAAGCAGCAGTACCAGCTGCTCGACTCCCAGCGCCCCGGCAGCCAGTGGGTGATGAAATGCCCGTACCACCTCTGGCACCTGGATGACCTGCTGAAGGCCTTCCCCGACGCGCGCATCATCCACACCCACCGCACGGCGGTGAAGGCGGTGCCGTCGGTCTGCTCGCTTTCGGGGATCATGAGCAAGCCCTTCGTGAAGGACTTCTCGCCCGAGCGCCACGGTGCATTCTTCAAGGAGTTCTGCCGCGAGGGCATCGACCGCGCAATGAAGGTGCGCCCGACCCTGCCCTCCGAGCAGCTGGTCGACGTGCGCCTCGACGACCTGAACGACGATCCCGAAGGCACGCTGCGCAGCATCTACGAGCACTTCGATCTCGAGTGGGACGAGGCCGAGATGCCGCAACGCATCCAGGCCCACCTCGCCATCGAGGACCTTCGTGCGCGAAAGATGAGCGGCCGGCACAAGTACACGGCCGAGCAGTTCGGACTGACGCGCGAGGAGCTGCGCGCCGAGTTCGAAGACTACGAGTCGATGTTCATCGACGACTGAACGCCGGCGCGTCCGGGAGCCTGACCCTCGTCAGGCCCGATCCGGCGTGTAGCGGATCAGGACGCGCTCACCCGAAGCCAGCCCCTTCTCGAAGCGCGGGCCCCACTTGCCCCACTCGCTCGCGTACTTCTCGCCGAAGCGCGCCAGCGCCCGCGCGTGCACCGCGGGGTCGGCGTCGAGGCTTGCGCGCGCGTCGGTCGACGGTGACTTCTCCCAGGCCTTCGCCGCGCGCTTCCAGATGCCGTGCTCGCCGGCCCAGAGCCGAGCGCGATCGAGCCCTTTGCCGATGGCCGCAGCCCGCCAGCGATCGGCCGCGGTCACGACGAGCACGTCCTGGCCGTCGGTCACGAACCACACCTCGCCATGGCAGGTGCTCTCGCTCCCGTCGCTCTTCAGCGGCGTGACATAGACGACATAGCTCGTGGCCAGTGCCTGATCGAGCTTCGAAGCCGACTGCGCGCGTGCACCGGCCGGCCAGGCCAACGCTGCGAGCGAAGCGGCAGCCCCCACCAGGAAGCTGCGTCGGTCGAGCACGGCGTGCGCTCGCGAGTAGAGGGATTCGGAAAGGTCATCGTGACGGGTCATCGGTCGGGCCTCCGCATCGGGCGCTCGGCGGCGGGCGCCCCGGCCCACGAGACTGACGGCCCCGCGCCCCGCCGTCCAGCCCGCGGTGCGCGCTTCACCCCCCACACGAGATCGGTCGAGGCGGCCTCTGCTGCCCTGAGAGCCGCGTTTTCGCTGCTTTCCAAGGCACGCGATTCCACGTAGAGTGGGGACCCACGAAGAGAGCCCCACGAAAGGGATCCACGCCCGATGCATCGTTCGCTGCGCCCGATCGGTCTCATCGCCATTACAGCCCTCTGTCTCTCGATCTCGTCCGCGCTGGCCCCCGACGTCGCCCGGGCCGACGAGGACGACGAAGCCCTCGAATACGGTCGCCCCGGCGCCTACGCCATGCTCCATGTCATGGGCGGCATCGACGTCGACCGGCGCAGGGGCGAGACGAATCTCGCCGGGGGCGCGGGCTACAACCTCCGGCTGGGCTCGCGCGAGAGCGAGCGGCTCGCGTGGGAGCTCGAGTTCGAGCAGTTCATCTCGGACGGAGCGAACGACCAGGCGTTCACCTACGGCATCAACGGCAAGTTCTACTTCATGGAAGAGGCGATCCAGCCGTACATCGTGCTCGGTGCCAACGGGCACACGCGCCTCCGCGAAGGCGAGAAGCGCCGGACGGACTGGGGCTTCCGCATGGGCGGCGGCGTCGACTTCTATCTCACGAAGAAGTGGGCGCTCAACATGGAGCACACGTACGTGGCCGCCGTCGGCGACCTGCTTCGGCAGGAGTACGCCTCGTTCGCGCTCGGAGTGCTCTACCGCTTCTAGCCGGGCTCGCGCGCCCGCTGCCCTCGGCGGGGCTCGCGCACGCGCTGCCCTCGAGAGCCCGCTGCCCTCCCACCGCGCTCGCCGCGCGAATCAGATCCCGTCGCCGCCGCCCTGCACGACGGCCTCGGCGATCGGCCCGTCCTCCCACCACCAGCGCACCGCGCGAGGCGGATCGTCCGGGCCGACGGGTCGCGTGCACGGGGCGCAGCCGATCAGGCGGTAGCCCTGGTCCAGCAGCGGGTTCATGGGCACGTCGTGCTCTCGGGCATAGTCGAGCACCTGCTCCCGGCTCCAGCCTGCGAGCGGGTTCAGCCGCACCACACCGCCACCGGGACCCTCGGCACGCGGGTCGAGCTCGACGAAGACCGGCGGCGTCTCGGCGGCGCCCGGATCTCCCAGCCGCCCGGTCACCCAGGCCCCTCGGCCCTCGAGCGCACGCGCGAGCGGGCGCACCTGCCGCACCGCGCAGCATTCGGCGTGGCCGTCGCGCAGGAACGAGTTCGCGCCACAACGGCTCATCAGCTCCATCGCCTCGGCGGCGTCGGGCAGGAAGACCTCCACGTCGACGCCGTAGCGACGGCGGACGTCGTCCAGGTACGCGTAGGTCTCCTGATGGAGGCGGCCGGTGTCGAGCGTGAACGCGCGATACGGCTTGCCGAGACGCGTGGCCATGTCGATCAGCACGACGTCGAGGCCGCCGCTGAACGCGATCGCAACGCGGTCACCGAAGCGGTCGATGCCGGCCTCGAGGATCTGCTGCGGCGAGGCGCCGGCCAGGCTCGCAGCCCAGGCGGAGATCTCAGCGGCATCGACGGCGGCCGGCGCGGCCTCCGGGCGCGGCTTCTCGAGATGGGTCTTGATCAGCCGTAGCGGACTCGTGAGCGCGGTCTCCTCTCCGTCGATCTCGATCACGAAGAAGGGCGCGACCTCGATGTCGTGACGCCGGGCGAACGCCCAGCCCGGCGAGTCGGGCTCGCCCTCGATGGCCCAGATCACCTCGTCGATGGCGTCCCAGTGCCCGCGCCGCTTCAGCATCTCCTCGGTCTGCGCGCACTTCTGGCACGGGTCGCCGCTCGCGAGCCGCTTCTTGACCATCGTGATCCGCATCGCCGGACTCCTAGGGCTGCTCGTCGGACGTCCGGTAGTCGCCGAACTTCTCGTCGCGATCCTGCAGCGCACCGGTGAGGCCCTTCTGCGCCGTCTGCTTCATGAACTCGTGCAACGTCTTCTGATGCGTGCCGAGCGCGCAGAGCTCGCTGCCCGCGCGGATGCCCGTGTGCAGCCCCATGATCTCCATCTGTCGATGCACGACACGCTTGTTCAGCTGCAGGATGTCCTGGGGCATGGCGGCGATGCGCCCCGCCACCTCGAGCACCTTCGCCTCGAGCTCGTCGGCGGGCACCGATGCGTTGGCCCAGCCGAGCTCGACCGCCTGCTTGCCGTTGATCGAGTCGCCCGTGAGCATCATCTCCATCGCCTTCCGCATGCCGATGAACCAGGCGTGGAAGTGGTTGTCGGGCACGCCGAAGCGAACGGCCGGGTATCCCATCTGCGCGTCGTCGGCCATGTAGACGAGGTCGCAGCAGGTGGCGAGCTCGCTCCCGCCCGCCAGGCAGTAGCCGTGCACCTGGGCGATGACGGGCTTGCCGAGCTCCCAGATCCGCATCCAGCCCTGGGTCACGTGGCGGGGCCAGTGGCCGTCGCCACCCGGTGTGTACCAGGGAAACTCCTGCCCCTCGTTGCCGCCACCGAGGTCGTACCCGCTGCTGAAGCTCTTGCCCGCGCCGCGCACGATCTGCACGTGCACATCGGGGTCGGCGTCTCCCTCTTCGAGCGCGCGCAGGATGCCGCCACGCAGCGCGTGGTTGAGCGCGTTTCGCTTCTCGGGGCGATTCAAGGTGACGCGGCGGACGTGGGGCGCCGGCTCGTCGATGAGGACGGGTTCGGTGGACACTGGGCTCTCCTGTCAGAGGGCCCAGCAGCGTATCGCAGCCGACGAGGCGGCGGGTCGCAGCCCCAGAGGGTCGATTCGATGCACGCCGCAGCGCAGAGCCCCGCCGATTTCGTGTCCCATCCTCGCCGGGACGTCGCCAGCACCGCGCGCTCCAATACAATCCATGCGATCGGCCGTCGATTCGCGCGCCGTGCGCTTCATCATCGGGAGAACCGAGCATCATGAGTCGCGAACAGCTCATCGCCATGGCCCGCCGTCACGCCGCCCACGCCGCGGCCCGCACCGTCGACCAGGCACCCGATGTCGCCCGCATTCCGGTCGAGCGATACACCGACCCCGAGTACTACCAGCGCGAGCTCGCCGCCGTCTTCGAGCGGCTTCCACTCATGCTCGGCTTCTCGTGCGAGCTCGCCGAGCCCGGCAGCTACAAGGCGATCGACGTCGCCGGCACGCCCGTGCTGCTCACCCGTGACATGTCCGGCACGCTGAGGAGCTTCGTGAACATGTGCGCCCATCGCGGCGCGCAGATCATGAAGGAGGGCTGCGGCAAGGCGCGGCGCTTCATGTGCCCGTACCACGCCTGGACCTTCGACGAGAAGGGCGCGCTCGTCGGCATCCTCGACGAGGCGGAGTTCGGCGATGTCGATCACGCCACCAACGGACTCACCGAGCTCCCGGTGGCCGAGCGCGCAGGGCTGATCTTCGGCGGCGTGGATCCGGCCGGCATGGTCGACATCGACGACTGGCTGCAGGGCTACGACGGCATGCTCGACTTCCTCGGCCTCGACGAGTGCCGCGTGGTCGGCCGCAACTCGGTGCCCGGCCCCAACTGGAAGATCGCCTACGACGGCTACCTCGACCTGTACCACCTGCCGATCCTGCACCGCGAGACCTTCGGCGGCGAGATGCCGAACAAGGCCGTCTACGACGCGTGGGGCCCACACCAGCGGGTCAGCATGCCGATGCCCGGGATGGAGAAGATGCTCGACATGCCCGAGGACGACTGGCCGCTCGAGGGACTCACGGCGGGGGTGTGGACGATCTTCCCGCACATCTCGATCGCGGCGTTCGACGCCGGAGGCAAGATGTACATGGTGTCGCAGCTCTTTCCGGGCGAGACGGTCGACCAGTCGGTCACGCACCAGTACTTCCTCACGCCCTTCGACCCGGACGACGAGCAGCGCGAGAAGATCGACGGGATGATGGCGCTGCTCGATCGCGTGGTGCGCGACGAGGACTACTACACGGGCAATCGCCAGCAGCGCGCGCTCGCCACCGGCGCGCGCGAGCACGTGCTCTTCGGGCGCAACGAAGGCGGAGGCCAGCGATTCCACGCGTGGGTGGAGCAGCTGCTCGAGACCGACGACGCCGATCTGCCGAAGCTGCTCAACTCGAAGGTGGGACCCATCGTCGCGTAGCCTCGCCGGCGGGCGAGCCCTCGCTCAGAAGTCCCAGCCGACACCGAACGTCAGCCGGTAGTCATTCTGTTCGGGGACGTTGCCGTCGACGTCGGCCGCCGGGTCCTCGATGCGATCCCAGATGAAGCTGACGTCGAAGTCGAGGTCGAAGAACAGGTCGATCGAGAAGATCGACTCGAGATGGTGGTTCGTCTGTCCGAGATTCGCTGGGACGAGCTGCACCGAGTAGGTCGTGTCCCACTCGATGTCCTTGGTCGGATCGGTCTCGATCGAGGTGCCGAGGATCACGACGCCATCGTTCGAGGTACCGCTCTGCCCCGCCTCCGCCGAGACCAGATCGGTGTACTGGAAGCCGCCCGTCGCCGAGACGCTCGAGGTGATCCGCTTGCGCTTCAGCCACTCGTAGCCGAGGCCGGCGCTCGGGGTGATACGAAGGTCGATGTTCTGGAACTCGTCCGCGAAGACCTCGACGGCGGGCACGATCAGGTAGAGCTGGTTGGTCATGAAGTAGTCGAAGGCGGAGTTGAGACGATGACTGTTCGCCGTGGTGCCGTTGGTGCCGTCGTCCCGTGTGCCGGTGCTGAAGGCCGCGTTGTAGACGTTGCTGAAGCGGGTGAGCGCCGTCACGCGATTGAGCTCCACGCGCGCGGTGAGATCCGACTGGTCCGTATTGCCGCTGCGGACGCTGTAGCCGAGGCTCAGGCCGCCGTTCCAGAAATTGACCTCCCTGGGCTTGCCCGGAACCTGTGACATGAAGGCCGCGCGAGGCCGCTCCTCACCGTCGATCACGAAGATGTCTTCGTTCATGCGAGCCGGGCCCATGAGGATGTCGCGGCGCCCCTCGAAGCGGTAGGTGTGCACGCGGTTCGCGTGGATCTCCTTCACGTCGTCGAGGTCGATCCCGATGTCCTCGAGCACCACGCTGTCGAAGTCGATCGTGTCGTCGCGAATGCCGTTGATGTCGCCCTGCAGCCACTCGCCCGACTTGAGCAGGATGAGGTCGTGGGTGGTCGCATCGAGCGTGGGCGGCGGAACCGTGAACCGGGGATCGGCCGCGAGCTTCGCCTTCGTGCCCTCGTCGGCCACCATGGGCGGCTTCTCTTCTTTTTTGGCAACCGCCTCCGCCTCGGCGGTCGCGTCGGTCGCGGCATCGGCCTCGACGGCGGACTCCGCCGCGGCCGACTCACCCTCTGCCGTCTGCGCCTGCGCGGCGCCGGCTACGAAGATCAGGGCGAAGGAGATCGCGCGGGCGGAGCGCGCCCCGCTCGAGACGATTCGCATCATGGTGTCGGTTCCCTCCGGCTTCGAAACGACGGGGGACTCTATCGCGTCTCGGGCGCTTCGCCGTAGCCGAGGGCCTCGAGCTGCTGCCTCACGTCGTCGTCGAGAGGCGCCGAGCCGTGGGCCGGGGGCGGCATCGGTCGCACCGCGGCTTCGAGGGCCGGCCGCAGCGCCTCGAATGCACGATCGACCTCGGGGGCCCGGGTCGATTGGTTCAGCCTGTCGAACTGCTCCGCCGAGTCGGCGTCCAGATCGTAGAGGGCGAAGTTGCCCCCGTCGGCCGAAGCCCCCGGCTGACGCACCAGCTTGTAGCGGCCGGAGCGAATCGAGCGGTCGGTCTCGCGCTCCATCACGCCCTCGCTGACGAGGTAGCGCGCGCGGTCCGACCCCGCGGCGGCCGGGTCGGCGAGGAGGCTCCACCCCTGTACGTCGCCAGGGCACGACGCGCCGTAGTAGTCACAGAGGGTCGGCATCAGATCGACGAGGCCGACGGCGCAGTCGATGCGACCCCGTGCGGGCTCGACGCCCGGCAGGCGCGCGAAGAGCGGCACCCGCACGTCCTCTTCGAAGAGCGCCCCGCCGTGGTTGCCCCAGCCCCGCTCGTAGAGCGCCTCGCCGTGATCCGACGTCACGATCACGGCCGTGCGCGCATCGAGCTCCGGTCGCGCTGCGAGGCCGTCGAGCAGCCGGCCGAAGAGCGCGTCGAAGCGCTCGACGCCTCGCCGATAGGCCTCGCGCAGCAGCGCGTCGGTGGGCGCGAAGCCGACATCCTTGGCGAACCGGCCGTCCTCGAGGCGGATGCGCGACGCAAACCGGAGACCCTCGCGGGTCGATAGCGGCCGTCCGGCGTTGAGCCTCGCCCGCGTGCGCTCGAGATCTTCGACGGGGATCCGGCCATAGGGCCGATGGCTGTCGATCGTGTGGAGATAGAGGAAGAAGCGCTCGTCGTCCTCGATCCGTTCCAGCCACCGGAGCCCTGCCTCGATCACCTCCTCGCCGCGGCTCCCCCAGCGCGCGAAGCGCGAGTCGTAGACTTCGAAGCCCTGCTCGAAGCCGAAGGGCTCGACGAGCCACGGGTTGGCGACGAACGCCGCGGTGCGTACGCCCGACGCCTGGAGCGTCTCGGCGAGCGTCTCGAGCGACGGTGCGAGCACGTCCGCCTCGACCGCATCGTCGCTGCCCCGATCACGGCCCGCGAGCTGGGGATGCGACTCGACCCGGTGTTGCGACGGGTAGAGCGACGTGAACAGCGTTGCGATGGCGGGCTTGGTCCAGGGCGCCTGTGACACCGCCTGGTCGAAGGCGAGGTGCATCTCGGCGAACGCATCGAGGCGCGGCGTCGCGGCGCGTCCACCATAGAGGGAGAGCGCGTCACGCCGCATCGTGTCGTTGAGCACGAAGACGACGCCGCGGGCGCCCTGCGCGACCGGCTCGGGGTCGAGACTCAGCGCGCGGCAGGCCGGGCTCGGCCGGAGGTCGTCGGGGAGCGGCTCGGTGCCGCAACCAGCGACCAGGCCGAGCACGAAGATCGCGCCCACCGCAGCCGCGAGCGCTCGGCCCGGCCCCACGCTCCGTCGCCCTGTCACGTCGCGACTGCCTGCTGGTTCCCTGGATCCTTGCGGATCTGCCAGATGCCACGGTCGACGATGAAGTGATGGAGATTGATCACGGCGACGCAGACGAGCACGCTCTCGCTGAAGGAGAAGCCCAGCCACGTGAAGAAGTAGGGCCACACCTCGAAGAGCAGATAGGCCAGCGCGAGGCACGCACCATAGAACTTGAGCGACGGCTTCACCCACGCGTAGGCTCCACTGCCGGTCGGCGGATGGTCCTTCAGGTGGAACACGATCACGATCGCCAAGTACTGGAGACCGTGGAAGATCGTGGCCCAGAAGAACGCCTGCTGATAGGGAAGCACGACCCACCACACACCGTTCGATACCAGCAGGCACGGCACGATGTGCGGCAACGCGCGCTCCTTGCGCCGGCGCAGCAGCGCCAGCAACGCGACCGGCACCGCGAACGTGGCGACGCCGGTCGCCCAGATGAGCGCCTCGCGCACGGGCAGGAGCGCGGGGTGGGCCACGTAGAACGACGGGGGCAGGAGCCAACCGAGCCCCGCTCCCGAGGCATACACGAAGCTGTGCGCGAAGGGCAGCATGCAGGTCAGGTGGAGGAGCCGCCGCTCCCCAGGCGTGAGCATCACACCGCCGCGCGCGGTGTACATCGATGCGAGACCGAAGGTCTGCGCGGCATAGTGGTAGGGCGACCAGCTCAAATACAGCTGGAACAGGTGGCGGCCGGCCAGCTCCGGCCATTGCAGGGCGGCGAGGGCCACGGCGATCGAGATCGCCGGAAACGCCATCGTCATCATCGGCAGGGTCCTGAAGCTGCCGGGCTTGCTGTAGAGACGCACGGTCGACGCCGCGAAGTGCGTCGACGTGCAGAGCAGGAGCAGCGGCAGCGTCAGATTCTGGGGAACGCGCCCACCGACCTGGTGTCGAACCCCGAGCACGACGGCCAGCACGACCAGGCTGAGACCTCCCCCGATGACGAGGAAGTCGAAGCCGGGCTTGATGAACGCGCGTCCGACGAGCGCACTCGGTGCAGGCTGTGACTCGGCGGCGGCGCTCATCGTCCGCCCTCCGGCCCGAGCGGACCCGCGCCCGACTGCTGGAGCGCGCGCCGCGCCTCGGTCGAGGAGGGATCGAGCTCGAGCGCTTCGCGAAAGAAGCGCTGCGCGAGATCGGCCCGGCCGCTCTGCAGATAGACGCCGCCCACCGCGACTCGAACGTCGGCTCGCCGCGGAGCGAGGAGGATCGCGCGGTCGAGCTCCACGTCGGCCTCGCGGGTGCGGCCTACGCGCGCGAGCGCCGAAGCCACGCGAATGTGGACGGAGGGGTCGAAGCTGTGGTCGGCCGCGAACTGGAGCGACTCGATGGAGCCCGGCCGGCCGAGCTGCGACAGGATCCTCGAGAGCATCAGGCTCGAGTGGATGTCGTGACGATTGATGCGCTGCTCGGCCTCGAGCTCCCGCACCGCATCGTCGATGCGTCCGGCCTCGCGCAGCTCGCGGATGGTCTGCAGATAGCCCTGGGAGCCGAAGGGAAGCCGTTGGTGTGCCGTCCAGGCAGCACCGGCGCCGATCACGAGGGACAGCGCGATGACGACGACGCTGGTCCAGAAGACCGCCCGCCCCGCGCGGCTCGCCTCGCCGATCCCCGACCCGGACATGCCGACGCCTTCGCCTCCCGATCTGCAGCGCCGCTGGATGCGAAACGCCGCGCAAAGGAAGGCGATTGTAGCAGTCGGCGCTCCTCGTTCGGGCACGAGATTGCCGCGTCGATGCCGAAGCCAATGCACGTGCATCCACCGGCGCCATCCCGAATGCCGTCCCCCGCGCGCACCCGACGTGCAGCTCCTCCTGTAGACTGCGGCCACGCCTCGTTCGGCCAAGACCGCGCTCGCGCGACCGGCCCCACCGCTCGGAGAGCCAGCACATGCCCCTCGAAGTCATCGGCGCCGGCTTCGGTCGCACCGGGACCCTGTCCCTGAAGCTGGCACTCGAGCAGCTCGGGTTCGGCCCCTGCTACCACATGACCGAGGTGATGGGGCAGAAGGCCACAGCCGGCCACGTCGAGATCTGGACGGCTGCCGCGAGGGGAGAGGCCGTCGACTGGCATGCCGTGTTCGCGGACCATCGCGCCACCGTCGACTGGCCGGCCTGCGCCTTCTGGCGCGAGCTGCACGCTGCGTATCCCGAGGCGAAGGTCCTCCTTTCGAAGCGCGACGGCGATCGCTGGTACGACAGCGTGATGAAGACGATCTGGCCGGTCTCGAAGAACCTGCTCGAGAGCGAAGCCCCGCCACTGAAGGCGTTCGGCACGATGGTCCACTCGATCATCTGGCAGGGCACGTTCGACGGCCGCATCGAGGACCGTGCCTCTGCAATCGCGGCGTTCGAGCGCCACAACGCCGAGGTCGAGGCGGCGATTCCCGCCGAGCAGCTCCTGGTCTACGAGCCCGGCGAGGGCTGGGAGAGGCTGTGCGCGTTCCTCGGCGTCCCGGCGCCCGACATGGACTTCCCCCACGCCAACTCGAGCGACGACTTCGGCCGCACGATGAGCGAGAACATGGACCTCCCGGCTCGCGACGGCTGAACCGCGAACGCACTGCGCGCCCCTCGACCCGGAGTCCGCCTCGATGCAATACCAGCAGATCGTCGGTCCGGTCGTCCTGTTCCTCCTGATGACCATGGTCGGCCTGGAGCTTCGACTCGCCGACTTCCGGCGGGTCTTCAAGGCGCCCCGGGCCGTGGTGGGCGGCACGGTCGGTCAATGGATCGCACTGCCGCTCATGACCTTCGTCCTGGTCGAGTCGATGGGGCTCTCCCCCTCGTTCGGGGCGGGGGCGATCCTGCTCGCGGTCTCGCCGGGTGCGGGCATGTCGAACATCGCCGCCGCCTTCGCGCGGGCGAACGTCGCGCTTTCGGTGACGCTCACGGCGACAGCGTCGGTCTTCGCGGTCCTCACCCTGCCCCTGCTCTCGTCCCTCGTCATGGAGCTCTTCCTCGACGACGTCGCGCGGGTCGAGGTGCCGGTCTTCGACCTGATGACGCAGCTCTTTGCCAGCCTCTTCCTGCCGATCGGCCTGGGCATGTGGCTGCGCACCCGGAATCCGGCGCGGGCGGAAGCGCTGGCGCCGCGGCTGCAACGGCTGACGTTCATCGTGATCGGGGTGGTGGTCGTCGTCAGCATCGCGGCGTCCGATGCGCCCGATGAAAGCCTCTACGAGGGCGCCGGGCTCGCGGCGGCGGCGGCCGGCATCTGGACGATCCTGGCCGCGGGCTTCGGCTGGGGCATCGCGATGCTGCTCCGCCTGCCGCCCGACGACCGCTTCACCTTCATGATCGAGTTCGCGGCGCGCAACATCGCCGTGACGGCGATCGTGGCGATGTCCGGCCTCGACCGGATCGACCTCACGATCTTCAGTGGCTTGTACGGCGCCGTGGGCTACCCGATGGTGATCGGCGCCGTGCTGCTGCGGCGGCGCGCCAAGTTACGTGGCCCATTGAGTGGACCCGATTCAGGTCGAGGGTGAACCAGCAAGCGGCCGTCCCGCTCGGTCACTCGACCACCCACCCTGGGTCGTGGGCGGCTTCAGACCCGCGCCAAGACATGCGGCCTCGCACCCATTGCCGAGAACGGCCTCGGTTCGATCCCGAAGTACGCATCGAATGCGCGCTTCCGCAGCGGTATCCGCGTCACGAACCGCCTCGTATCCAACAGCTCCCCCACCGTCCACTTCCTCGACGTCACCCCGATGCGCTGCGCCGGTGTCTGCCTCGGATCCCGCTCCGAGGCACCCTTCACCAGGTTCTGCCACACCTGGAAGATCGCGTGACGCCACGCCACCGACTTGAAGCACTTCGAGAACGCGATCGTCTCCCTCTTGTGGTTCGACCCGCTGTGGCGAAGGAACATATGGTGGGTGTTTACCGCGAACAGCGGGTTCTTCGGCGTGCGGGGCTCCTTCGAGTGGGTCGTCAGGTGCTCGATCTCGGGGTGCTCGAGCAGATTCAAGGCCGTGACGTACTCGCGCTTCTCGTCGCTCCTGAGCTCGATCGGCCCACTCTCCGGGAGACTTGCCTTCATGAGTTCGAGCACGTCCTTCGTGAGTGCTCGGGGATCGGGGCGACCGTACTTCTTTTCGTACGCCGCTCTTCGCTTCTTCTGCTCCTTCGTCATCGTTCCGCTGCGTCGCCGAGGCGTGACCACGAAATCGTGGCTGTAGTAGCTCTTCGCCCCCACGAGTCCGGTGATCTCGACCGGCCAGTACTGGCCCTTCGCGAAGGCACCGAGGCCATCCATGATGACGGGCTCGGAAGAGAGCCGCGCCTTCGCCCGCTCCCGAAACGACTCGTGGATCAGGATGCAGTGGCGGGCGATCCTCTCGACGAGGCGCTGCACCGTGGAGTGGGAGACCCCGTACTGGCGCGCGATCTGGCGGTGCCCCGAGCAGTTGACCTCGGCATGGAACACCGCTTCGAGGAGCTCGGGACGGCGCAGGCGATAGGTTGCATGGAACGTCTGTGAACTGAAGGACCGCTTGCAGGCGAGACAGCGGTACCGCTGGACACGGCAGGGGTGGATGGAGCGCGGGAAGAACCCCGCCCGCTTGTAGCGCCAACCCGTTGGATCCAAATGAAAATCACATCCCGCGTGGGGACAGTGAGGCGGGCGGAAGCGAGCCGAGGGCGACATGCCCGGGTGGAAGAGCAGACTCCGTGCCAGGTCCAGTCAACGGGCCACGTAACTCGAGCTGCGGCAGACTGCCTCACCCCACTCGGAGTGCTCACATGACCTCTGGATCCCGCCTCGTCCTCGTGACGGGCGCGACCGGCTTCACGGGCCGACACGCCGCTGCCCGCCTGCTCGAGAGGGGCCACCGGGTGCGCGCGCTGGTGCGCAGCATCGAGAAGGCCCGGACCCACCTCGGCCCGCTCGGGCTCGGTGACGACGAATTCGTGGTCGGTGACATGACGGACGAAGACGCGGTGCGGCGCGCCGTGTCGGGCTGCGACGCGGTGATCCACGCCGCCGCCGCGGTGTCGGTCACGAAGGCCGGCGGCGGCGACCCGTTCGCCTCGAACGTCGACGGCGCGCGCACGGTGCTCGAGGCGGCTCGGGACGACGGGCTCGACCCGATCGTGTTCGTCTCGAGCATGACGGCGATCCTCGATCCGCGCGCGCCCGAGGCGACCTGCGCCGACTCGCCGCTGGTCGAGTCGAGCTCTCGCTACGGGCGCTCGAAGGCTGCGTCCGATCGCCTCGCGCGCGAGATGCAGGCCGAAGGTGCGCCGATCACGATCGTCTACCCGAGCGGCATCATCGGTCCCGACGATCCCGGCCGCAGCGAGTCGATGAGTGCATTTCGCAGCTTCCTGCAGTTCATGATCGATTCGGAGGGAGGCACCCAGCTCGTCGACGCGCGTGACCTCGCAGCGCTGCTCGAGCGCATCGTCGACGAGCGTCGCCATGGCCGCATCGTGGCCGCGGGCACCTACCTGCCCTGGCGCGAGCTGCGGCATACGATCGCCGATGTCACGGGGGCCGAGATCGCCGCACTGCGCGCGCCGGGCTTCGTGCTGCGCGGGGCCGGGAGCGTGGCCGACGTCATCGCGAAGGCCACCGGCCGCTCGTTCATGATTTCGCGCGAGGCCATGGAGGTCGCGACCCGCTGGCGCACGATCGAAGACTCGCCCGACGTCGCCGAGCTCGGCGTGAAGTGGCGCCCGCCCGAGGAGACGCTGCGGGACGTGTACGCCTGGTTCCTCGCGCGCGGCGCGGTGAAGGCCCGAGCCGTGCCAAAGCTGGTGGCGAAAGAAGAAGAAGCCACGTCGAACGCCTGAGCGGCGCGCGGCTCAGGCGTCCGCGTCGGCGGGCACGAGCGACGCGAGCACGCGGCGCGTCCCCTCGAAGCGGCGGCGCCCGTGCAGGGTCACGAAGTTGTCGACGAGGGCGAGGTCGCCCCGCTGCCACTCGAGATCGTGGATCGCGTCGGCCGCGAGCTCGCCCACCGCGGCCCATGCCTCGTCGGGGAGCGCGCGGCCGTCACCGAAGCGCACGGCGGTGCGCGGCGCGTTGCGCGCGTCCTTCCAGGACCGCGCGGCGATCAGCTGATTGAAGAGGCTGCGCCGGCCGTCGCCGAGATCCTTCACGGCGGGCAGCACGGGCGTCGTCGTCCGCAGGCTCTCGTCGCCGAGCCACTCCCACTCGTAGCCGAGCGCGCTCATCCGCGCCTCGACCGCAGCGCGATCGTCGCGGCCGAAGGTGCCTCGCCAGCTGCGGCCCACCGGCGAGGTCGGGTCGTCCTCGGGCGGCATCACGAGGCTGTAGCGAAGCCCGTGGGCCGCGCAGTCGGCGACGAAGGCCGGCTCGGCCTCGAGCAGCCGGTCGTGGAGATGGTCGGAGCGACACAACGACGTGTCGCCACCCTCGTCCGCTGCCTTCTCACAGAAGAAGAAGAGCCGGCTCGGGTGGACCGGCGTTTGCGCCATCTCGTGGTGCAGGCCGATGGTCGCTTCGCTCGGGGCCTCGTTGGCCGTGAAGACGCGCGACGTCAGGCTCGTGCGCACCGCGTTCGAGAGCGACTCGGCATAGGGGAAGTTCGGCCAGCCGAACGCGCGGACGGCGGCGTCGAAGTCGTCTGCCGTGACCAGCGGCAGGCCACGAATCGCCACGGCGCCGCAACGGCTGGCGGCCGCGCTCAGGTCGCGCGCGTGACGCTGCAGCCAGTCGAGGGCATCCGAGAGCGTCAGGTCGCCGCCCTCGTGCTCGAGCACGAGGGGGAAGCTCGCCTCCCACTCGTGCGCCGCGGGGAGCGGCGCACCGGGGATCGCGAAGCGGAAGACGGGGTGCAAGAAGGGCCCTCTCTTCTCTCTATATACCTCTATACATCGCGCGATCGCGTGCGGCTCGGCGGCTGTGGGCTTCGCAAGCGACCGATCGGCCCCTATCATCGCACAGCGCCCGCACCGCCCCGCGCCGAGAGGACCCGCCCCCATGCCCCAGCCGAACGCCGAGCAGACCGAGTACTGGAACGTCCTGAGCGGACCCAAGTGGGTCGAATTCGCCGACATGATCGACTCGCAGATCGCGCCCATCGGGCTCCGGGCCATCGACGCGGCCGGCGCGCGCGAGGGCGAGCGCGTGCTCGACGTGGGCTGCGGCTGCGGTCAGACGAGCATCGAGCTCGGCCGGCGCGTGGGATCCGAAGGCGAGGTGCTCGGGGTCGATCTGTCGGGCCCGATGCTCGAGGACGCGCGCCGCCGCGCGACCGAGGCGGGGCATGGCCACGTCCGCTTCGAGCGAGACGACGCGCAGGTCCGCGCCTTCGAGACCGGCGCGTTCGATCTCGCGTTCTCGCGCTTCGGCGTGATGTTCTTCGAGGACAGTGTCGCGGCCTTCTCCAATATCCGCGGCGCGATGGCCAGCGGCGGACGCCTCACCTTCGTGTGCTGGCAGGAGATCGGCCGCAACCCGTGGATGGTCGTGCCGGCGATGTCCGCTGCGAAGCACGTCGAGCTGCCGCCGCGGCCCAGCGAGGGCGGCCCCGGTCCCTTCGCCTTCGCCGACGAGCAGTACGTCGCGGATCTGCTCGAGCAGGCCGGCTGGGAGTCGGTGCAGCACGAGTCGATCGAAATCGACCTGGGCATCGGCGAGGGCCGCGATCTCGAGGAGACCGTCTCGTTCCTGCTGCAAATGGGACCGGCCGGCGCCGCCCTGCGTCAAGCGAGCGACGAGATCCGCGAGGCCGCTCGCGAGACCGCCCTGGCCGACCTCGCGCCCTTCTTCGTGGACGACGCGCTGCGCATGTCCTCGGCAGCCTGGCTCTTCACCGCCCGCACCGGCGGCTGACCGACACCGGCGCGAGTCGCGACGGGGCACCCGACTCCCGCAGCGCGCGAGCTGCACGCGATTCTTCCGCACCGGCGCGAATCGCCGGTCAAGTCGCCGTTTCGCGCCTCCGACAAGCGTCCTGGGCCCGCGGCCCCCTCGTCCAGCCGCGGTCGGGGAGCTCTCTGCATGCATTCGCTCACGATCATCGGTGGCGCGTTCTTCATCTTCGCGCTCTGGATGTGGGACGTCGACTGGCGCTGGCTCAGTGCGTTCTCGGCCGCGTGGGTGGCCTACGCCTTCAACACGATGGTGCACCTGCACACGACGGCGCAGAACGCGTTCTCGACCATCGAGGTCATGCTGAAGAAGCGCTACGACCTGATCCCCGGGCTGATCGACACGATCCAGCGCTACGTCGAGCACGAAGAGGGCGTGCTCGAAGAGGTGACCCGGCTGCGTGCCCGGGCGACGGCGCCCGGCGTCGGCGCAGGCGAGGCCGCCGATCTCGACAAGCAGATGTCGACGGCGCTGAACCAGCTGATCGCCACGGCCGAGGCCTACCCCGACCTCAAAGCGAACGACAGCTTCGTGCAGATGCAGGCCTCGCTGAACGAGATCGAGGAGCAGATCTCGGCCTCGCGCCGCAGCTACAACATGAGCGTCAAGCACTACAACGACGGCGTGCGGATGCTGCCGACCAACCTCTTCGCTCTGGTGCTGCGCTACGAGCAGATGCCCTACTTCGACATGCCCGACCATCAGGCACAGCCCCACGACGTGATGGCGCGCTTCCGCCAGCACCAGAGCGACTGAGCCCCTCCGCGCCGTGCGCACCCGCGACGACTTCGACGAATACATCGAGACCGAGCTCGTGCCGCTCGTCGCAGGCGAGCGCGAGAAGCTCGAAGAGCTGCGGGCGATGCAGGCAGCGGTCTGCCTGCCCTCCACGCACAAGCTCGCCATCATGGCGGGCGGCCTCGTGCTCTCCTTCGTACTGGGCACGCCGCTCCCACTGATCGCCGGCGTCATGGCGCCCTTCGCCATCGACCTGCACCGCAAGGCGAAGGTGAAGGGGCCAGAGCTCCTCGACGTGCGCGAAGACCTGATCCGCCGGGTCGTCGAGTTCTGGGGGTCCGAATTCGAGTACCACCCCTGGCGGGGCGCCGACGAGCAGGAGCTGAAGGCGTGCCGCTTGATCCCCGAGTCGTATGATCGCATGCACTCGTGCGACACCGTGGCGGGCAAGTACCACTCGACGGCGTTCCGCTTCTGCGAGCTGCGCCTCGTCGAGACGAAGAAGGATGCACCCGACGAGGTAGTCTGGTCGGGCCTCTACATCGTCGCCGACTTCAACAAGAGCTTCGAAGGGCGCATGTTCGTGCTGCCCGACCGGACCGAGCGCCTGCTCGGCAGCCTCTTCGGACGCGCGCTCCAGAGCCTGCCCTTCCGGAAGGAAGGCAAGCTGATCCACCTCGAGAGCCCCCGCTTCGAACGACACTTCAAGGTGTATGCGGAGAACGACCACGAGGCCCGATACGTCCTCTCGCCGAGCCTGATGAAGCGGATCGTCGACTTCAAGGAATCGATGGACGTCGACATTCGCATGGCCTTCATCGACGACCGCGTCCACGTGGCGCTGCCCGTGGCCGCCGACTTCTTTCGCGCGACCTCGGTCGACCAGGTGACGCCCGAGCTGATGCGATCCTGGGCGGACGAGATCCACTACGTGACGAGCATCCTCGACGAGCTCGATCTCAACACGCGTATCTGGTCGAAGCAGCCCGGCGAGGCGGGCTGAGCGCGTTCGCGCCCGTCGGTAAACCGAGTGCGCCGATGCCACGTGCCGCGCGAGCCCCCACCGGCTACGCTGCGCGCGCCCCCTTCACACTCTCCGATTCCGCCCGCGCGAGATGATCAAGAACCCGACCCTTCGAACCACCTCGACCCTCGGCACCGCCGTGCTGGTGCTCGGCGCCTCGCTCATCGGCGACAGCGCCGGGGCCGAGGGACCGTGGCGTCTCGACGATCACATCCCGACCGACCTCGTCTCCCTGACCGTCGCCCAGCGCACGCGGTACGAGTACCTGAGCGAGGCGTTCGACACCAACCGGGTCGGCGACGCCGAGGATCAGATCGTCGTGCTCCGCACGCTGGTCCACGGCCGACTCATGCCGACCGAGTGGCTGACCATCGGCGCCGAGCTGCAGGACTCGCGCGCGTACGTGTCGCGCGACACGCGGGTCGATACGAGCATGGTCAACGCGGCGGAGCTGATGCGCGCCTACGCCGAGGTGAACAGAGACGACGTCTTCGGCGGCACTGCTCGGCTCACCGCGGGCCGCATCACCCTGGACGTGGGCAGCCGCCGCCTCGTCGCCCGCAACCGCTTCCGAAACACGATCAACGGCTTCACCGGGGTCGACTTCGAGTGGCAGAGCGGCGGCGCCAACAAGACCGTCTACCGGGCATTCTGGGCGCTGCCCGTCGACTGGCGCCCGCTGAACTCGGAGATCGAGCGGCTCTGGGACAACGACGTCCAGATCGACCGCGAGAGCCTCGAGGTGCAGTTCTGGGGCATAGCTACGTCCAGCCGCACGCAGTCGGGGCGGAGCCTCGATCTCTACTTCTTTGGCCTCCACGAGAACGACCGACCCGATCGCGCGACGCGCAACCGCACGCTCTACACGACCGGCGGTCGTTACGTCCGTGATCCGTCGCCTGGGCGTATCGACTTCAACATCGAGTCGGTGCTGCAATGGGGCGAGTCGAAGAAGGTGACGAGCGACCCGGCGCCAATCGATCATTTCGCGCACCTCCAGCACATCGAGGCCGGCTTCACCTTCGACGTTCCCTGGCGGCCTCGGCTCGCCATCGAGTGGGACTACGCGAGCGGCGACAAGGACCCGGCCGATGACAAGAACGGCCGCTTCGACACGTTGTACGGCGCGCGTCGCTTCGAGTTCGGCCCCACCGGCATCTACGGCGCGATCGCGCGGGCGAATATCAACACGCCCGGCGTCCGCTTCGAGGTCGAGCCGGCAGCGAACGTCTCGGCCTTCCTCGCATACCGCGCCGTGTGGCTGGCGCAGAAGCGCGACGCGTGGGCCGGCACGGGGGTCGTCGACGAGGCGGGTGATTCCGGCAGCTTCCTGGGCGACCAGATCGAGATCCGCGTCCGGTGGCGACCGCTCCCAGGCAACCTCCATCTCGAAGCGGGCTGGGCGCACCTCTTCCGCGGACAGTTCATGAAGCAGGCGCCGAACGCGGTGGCCACCCGCGACTCGGACTACGTGTACACGCAGGCGTCGATCCACTTCTGACGCGAGCGATTCGAACGGGTGTTGGAGCACTGATCGGGGATTCTCGACCGATCCGCTCGGGTCACTCTCCGACGTGATTGCGTGGGAAATTTCCCCAGCTCCCGCCGTGTTCGTGAGAAGATCGACCTCGACGGCCGCCCGCGGCAGCGCGCCGCGGGCCTCGCACGCCTGGAGGTCCATCGATGCGCCCGACTCCCTCGTTCGTCGCCCGCGCCCTGCTCTCGGTCTGCGCCGCGCTGCTCGCCGCGGGCCCCGCCCTCGCGCTGTCCGGCTATCAGCTCTTCGAGAGCGGCCAGTCGCGGCCGATCGCGCTGTCGCCCAACGGCCAGAAGCTCTTCGCGGTGAACACCCCCGACGCGCACCTCGAGATCTTCGACGTCGCGCCCGATGGCTCGCTCTCGCCCGCCGGCTCGGTGCCCGTCGGCCTCGAGCCCATTGCCGTCGCCGCCCACGACGACGACACGGTCTGGGTCGTCAACCACATCTCGGACAGCATCAGCATCGTCGAGCTCACGCCCGTGCCGCGGGTCGCCCGCACCCTGCACGTCGGCGACGAGCCCGGCGACCTGGTGTTCGCGGGCGCCTCGAATCGCTGGGCGTTCGTCACCACCGCCCATCGCGGCCAGCACAGCCCGAACGGCGGCCGCGGCAACCGCACGAGCTTCACCTCGGCGGACGACAGCGACTACCGGACACCCGGTGAGCCCCGCGCGGACGTGTGGGTCTTCGACACGACCGGCCTCGGCACCGCGCTCGGCGGCGCCCCCGCTTCGGTGATCGAGCTCTTCTCGGACAAGCCCCGCGCCCTCGCCGTCAGCCCCGACGGCAACACGGTCTACGCCGCCGCCTTCCACTCGGGCAACGAGACGACGGTCGTGAACGAGGGCCTGGTCTGCGACACGTCGGGCAGCCGCATCAGCAACAACACGGTCCAGCCGGCGTGCAACATCAACGGCGTCAGCGTACCCGGCGGCTCGCCGCCGCCGCACCGCAACCACGCGAGCGAGAACAGGCCCGAGACGGGGCTGATCCTCAAGCGCAATCGTCCGGGCGCACCGGCGGGCGTCTGGAGCGACGAGCTCGGGCGCAACTGGAACGCGGTCGTGAAGCTCGACCTCCCCGATCGCGACGTCTTCGCCATCGATGCCTCGACCGTGCCCCCCACGGCCATCGATGCGAGCGCGACGTGTGCGAACGGCGCGGGCTGCTGGGCGGGCGTCGGAACGATCATCTTCAACATGGCCGTGAACCCCGTGTCGGGGAAGGTCTATGTCGCCAACACCGACTCGCAGAACCACGTGCGCTTCGAAGGGCCGGGCAATCACGCCGCGGGCGCGAACGGCAAGATCGCGGCGGGCGAGCCCGAGACGGTGCAGGGCGATCTCGCGCGGGCGCGCATCACCGTGCTGGACGGCGCCAGCGTCCTGCCGCGGCACCTGAACAATCACCTCGACTACTCGGCGCTCCCGGCGCCGGTATCCGACCGCGACAAGAGCTTCGCGACGCCGCTCGGCATGGCGGTCTCGGCCGACGGGTCGACCCTCTATGTCGCGGCCTTCGGCTCGGGCGAGATCGGCGTGTACGACACCGCCGAGCTCGAGGCGAACACGTTCGATCCGGACGTCACGAGCGCAGCGGCCGCCGGCTTCGTCGGGCACATCGCCCTCGGCGGCGGCGGCCCGACCGGCGTGGTGCTCGGCTCGGACACGATCTACACGCTCACGCGCTTCGACAACACCGTGCGCGTGCTCGACCGCACGACGGGCAGCGAAGACCAGGCCCTGCCCCTCCACAACCCCGAGCCGGACTTCGTCGTCGAGGGGCGTCCCTTCCTCTACGACGCGCGGCTGACGAGCAGCAACGGTGAGGCGTCGTGCTCGAGCTGCCACATCTTCGGCGATCTCGACTCGCTCGCGTGGGACCTCGGCAACCCGGACGGCGACGTGGAGCAGAACGACAACGACTTCAACACGCTCGTGCCCGGCGGCGCCGACCCGCTGGCGCGCGAGTTCCATCCGATGAAGGGGCCGATGACGACCCAGAGCCTGCGCGGCCTCGAGAACATGGGGCCGCAGCACTGGCGAGGCGATCGCCAGGGCGACGAGATCGCGGCGTTCGAGGCGTTCAACGTGGCGTTCCCGGGGCTCGTCGGCCGCGACGTCGAGCTCGATCCCGCCGACATGACCCGTTTCCAGGAGTTCGCGCTCGCCCTGCGCTATCCGCCGAACCCGGTCCGGCGCCTCGACAACGTGCTGCGATCGGGCGAGCAAGCGGGTGAGACGCTCTACAACGGCCGGGTCACCGACACGGTCGCGAACTGCAACGGCTGCCACACGTTGAACGCAGCGGCGGGGCACTTCGGCGGCGACGGGCTCTCGATCTTCGACGGCGAGACCCAGCACATGAAGATTCCGCACCTTCGCAACCAGTATCAGAAGGTCGGCATGTTCGGCATGAGCGATCCCGAGGGTCCGCTGCTGACGTTCACCGGCGACTTCAGCCATCAGGGTCCGCAGATCCGCGGCTTCGGCTACCTGCACGACGGCTCGGTCGACAACCTCGGTCGCTTCTTCGGTCTGAATGGCTTCAGCATGAACGCCACCGAAGAAGACCAGATGGAAGACTTCATGATGGCGTTCGACACCGACTTCGCGCCGATCGTCGGACAGCAAGTGACGCTGACGTCCACGAACGGAAGCGAGGCGATGGTCGACCTCATGATCGGCATGCTGATCGCACGAGCCGAAGCGGGCTTCACGAGCGAGGTGCTCGGCGGCTCGGTCGAGGAGTGCGATCTCATCGCGAGCCTCCGCGAGAATGGCAAGGCGCGAAACCATCTCTATGACCCGGACACGGACCTCTTCATGCCAGACGACGGCGGCGCCGGTCTCGGAGATGGCGCGCTGCGCGACCTGGCCGACACGCCGGGCCAGGAGATCACCTACATGTGCGTCCCGCCCGGTGCCGGCACGCGCATGGCCCTCGATCGCGACGAGGACGCGCTGCTGAACGGCGCCGAGACGGGCACGGGCGTCTTCATCAGTGCGACGAACGCGGGCACGAATCCGGCACTGGCCGACACCGACGGCGACGGCTTCGACGATGGCGACGAGGTCGCGCAGGGCACGGATCCGACGAACCCGCTCTGGTATCCGGGCTCGGCGGCGCCGCCGGTGCCGGTGCTGGGCTTCATCGGGCGACTCTGGCTCTCGGTGTCCCTGCTATCGTGCATGGCCCTGGCGTCGAAGAGACGTCGGATGGCCTGAGCGGCGTCCTCGACGGCGCAGCAAGGGTTGCACCGCGCCCCCTCGAGGATCGAATGGCGGCCTCCCGCGACGACGACGCCACCGCGAGCCGGATCGGTGCGCTCTATGCCATCGGTGCATACGGGCTTTGGGGCGTGGTGCCGATCTACTGGAAGTGGATCGCGGACCTGCCGGCCCTCGAGCTCGTCGGCCCACGCATCGGCTGGACGGCGCTGCTGCTCGTGGCGCTGCTCGGCGCGAGCGGACGCGCGCGGGAGATCCTGCACGTAGAACGAAGGGTCCTCGCGCCGATCGTCCTCGCTGCGCTGCTCATCGCCGGCAACTGGTTCATCTTCATCTACGCAGTGCAGACCGACCAGATCATTGCGACGAGCCTCGGCTACTACATCAATCCACTCGTGAGCGTGTTCCTGGGTCTCGTCGTGCTCGGTGAGCGGCTGCGGCCGCTGCAGACTGCCGCCGTGACCCTCGCCTGTGTCGGCGTCGCGGCGTTCGCAGTGCGCGCTGGCTCGCTGCCGTGGATCTCGGTCGTGCTCGCCGTCAGCTTCGGGCTCTACGGCCTCGTCCACAAGATGAACCCGCAGCCGCCGCTGCCGGGTCTCGCCCGCGAGATGATCGTGCTGCTGCCCCTCGCGGCGGTGATCCAGGGCGGGCTCGTCTTCACCGGCGACTCCGAGCTCGTGCACGCTTCGTTCGGCCTGCACGCGCTGGTTGCCCTCTCGGGTGTCGTCACCGCCGCGCCACTCTTCTGCTTTCGCGCAGCGACGGCTCGGCTGCCCCTCGTGGCCGTCGGCATGTTCCAGTACCTGGCACCGACGATCACGCTGCTCATCGCCGTGGCGCTCTACGGCGAGGCCTTCACCCGCGACCACGCGATCACCTTCGGCTGCGTCTGGCTGGCGCTCGCGCTGTTCACCTTCGACGCGATCCGCGCCGCATCGCGCGCAGGCGCGGTTCGGCGCATCGCCCCGACGGAGGCGAGCTGAGCAAGGAGGATCTCGATGGCAACCACGGGCCTGCTCTCGCACATCGACGTGTCGGTCGGCGACCCCGACCGGTCGATCCCCTTCTACGACGCGTTCTTCACGGCGCTCGGCTACCGGCGCTGGCCGAGCGATGACCCCGACTGGAAGGAGCCGAGCCCCCGACGCGCCGCCTGGCTCGTGCCCTACCCCGGCGACGCCGGATTCTTCGCCGTCGAGTGCCGCCCGGCCAGCGGCGAGCATGCGCGGCGCCGCTACGACCGCTACTCACCCGGGCCCCACCACATCG
>CAYYSY010000026.1:0-29351 GCA_964474355.1 uncultured Spirochaetaceae bacterium
GCCCGGGCCCCGCCCGGTCGGCGTGGTCGAGCACCTCGCCCGTCGCCTTCACCGAGAGCCCACCGAGCGTGAACACGCCGAAGAACGAGCCGGCCGTGCTGCAATCGAGCGCGCCGAAGGGCGGATCGACCAGCGGCTTCAGGTACTTCGCCGCCTTGTGGAAGAGCGGGTCCGCGCCTCGTGCCGCGTTGCGGTTGTAGAGATCCATCGTCTGCACCAGCGCGCCCTCGGGCAGCTCGAGCGCACGCTCGAGTGCCTCCCAGCTCTCCTCGACCGCCGCGATGCGGTGCATCGCCTGGGTCTGGCCGTGGATCTCGTCGTCGACGATGAGCCACGCCCGGCCGTCGGCCTTCGTCACGATCGCGTCGCTCGTGCGGCCGAGGTACGAGTCCTCGTTCACGAAGCGCCGACCCTGGCCGTCGACGAGCACGCCCTTCAGATGCGACGCGGGCGGGTAGTACGCGTTCAGCACCAGCCCCTCGCTCATGTTGACCGTCTCGCCGCCGGCAGCCGCCCCCATGTTGATGCCCGAGCCGTCGTCGCCCTCGGTCCCGACCTTGTAGTTGCACTGCAGCAGATGCGGCGCGTGCTTCGCGACCATCTCGCCGTTGAAGATGAAGCCGCCGGTCGCGAGCACGACGCCGCGCGCCGCGCGCACGAAGAAGGGCTCGCCGGCGCGCCGAGCCGCGACGCCGACGACGCACCCGGCATCGTCGATCACCAGACGCTCCGCCCGGCACTCGTTCACGACCGTGACGCCCGCGCTCTGCACGCCGGCGAGCACCGCCTCCATCAGCAGCCCCCCCGCCTCGCCCTCGCGGGCGGGCTTGTGGCCGCGCGGCACGGGGCGGGCGTGCGCGCTGTGGGGCCAGGCCTCCTCGTTGCCGCTGAAGGTCAGGCAGTCGTCGGTGAAGGGATGGGTCGTCTTCTCTTCGATGAAGGTCGGCTTGTACTCGACGCCGAGAGCGCGAAACCAGTCGAAGTGCTCGAGGCTGCCCTCGCAATAGAGGCGCACGCGTTCGGGGTCGGCCTGGGAGCCTGCGGCCATCGTCACGAACGCCTTCATGTCCTCGACGCTGTCGTCGAAGCCGCAGGCCTTCTGGATGTCGGTGCCACCGCCGAAATAGCTGATGCCGGTCGAGAGCGACGTCGCGCCACCGCCGCGGGTCATGCGCTCGAGCACTGCCGTGTCGGCGCCCGCCCGGGCGGCCTCGATCGCCGCGGCGCCACCGGCCACACCCTCGCCGACCACGACCACGTCGTGCTCGGCATCGAAGCGGGACACCTCGCGCAGGGGGAGCGGGCGGAACTCGCTCATGCTTCAGTCACCCGATGCACCCGGCGCGCAGAACGAGCGCGTCACCTGCTCGGTCACGTCGCTCACCACGGCTTCCCGGGCGCGCTCCATGCCGCCCTCCAGCCAGTATGCCAGCTGCACCTGCTGCATGGCGATCATCGTGCGCGCGACCAGCTCGGCGTCGGCGTCGATGAACGAGCCCTCCTCGATGCAGTTCGCGACGGAGCGCTTCATCAGCTCGAGCCCCTCGCGGCGCGCGTGGCTTCGCTTGCCGCCGCGCGCCTCCGCCTCGGCACCCCAGGCGAGGCCCTCGTTCAGCTCCATCCTCAGGAAGTCGGGGTGCTCGATGAAGTACTCGACGTAGGCGCGCACGCCGGCGAGGAGCCGCTCGAGCGCAGTCATGCCGTCGTGGAAGCACTCGAGCCCGCGGCGCAGCAGCTCCGCGTCGGCCGCCTCGTGCACGGCCGAGAAGATCTTCGCCTTGCCGGGGAAGACGCTGTAGACGGTGCCCATCGAGAGGCCCGACTCGGCGGCGATGTGCTCCATCTTCGTGTCGTCATAGCCGCGCTCGGCGAAGGCCCGCTCGGCGCCGTCGAGGATCAGCTGGCGGTAGAGCTCCCGCTTGGCCTCGACCGCCTTCGACTTGCGAGCCTGCTTCCGAGTCGGCTTCCGGTCCCCACTGGGGAGCTGCTGCTTCCGGCGCGCGGCCAAGGGCATTCTCCTCGCCAAGTTGCTTGGAGGCGGAGTGTAAAAATTTGAAACGATGATTTCAATCCCCTAGACTGCCGCTTCATGGACTTCTCGATCGCCCTCGCATTCAATCGGCCCGAGCAGTGGGTGCCGCTCGCCCGCGCCGCCGACGAGGCCGGCTTCCACAGCGTCGTGGTGTCCGACCACCTGATCTATCCCGGCGACCTGAAGAGCCCCTACCCGTACACGTCGAACGGCCAGCCGCGCTGGGAGCGAGACACCGCCTGGCCCGACCCGATGATCGCGATCGGCGCGATGGCGGCGGTCACGGCTCGTCTGCGTTTCATCACCAGCATCTACCTCCTCCCGCTGCGCCACCCCGTCGTCGCGGCGAAGCAGGCCACGACGGTCGACGTGCTCTCGGGCGGGCGGCTCGTGCTCGGCATCGGTGCCGGCTGGATGCGTGAGGAGTTCGAGCTGCTCGGCGTGCCCTTCGAGAAGCGCGGCCGCAGGCTCGAGGAGTCCGTCGCCGTGCTCCGCAAGCTCTTCGAGGGCGGCGACGTCGAGCACCACGGCGAGTTCTACGACTTCGACGCGTTGCGGATGAGCCCGCTGCCGAAGGCGCCGGTGCCGATCTGGGGTGGCGGGACCTCCGAGGCGGCGCTTCGGCGCGCAGCGACCCTGCTCGACGGCTGGGTGAGCGAGATCAACACCCGCGACGAGATCCGCACCATCGCCGGCAAGCTGCACGCCTGGCGCGCCGAGAGCGAGCGCGCCGAACAGCCCTTCGGCATCTGCGCAGCATTGCGCGACGGCTTCACCGCCGAGCACTACCGCGAGATGGCGGACGTCGGCGTGACCCAGCTGATCACCGTGCCGTGGCTGATCTCCGGCATGACCGACGACGACGTCGAGAAGAAGTGCGACACGATCCGCCGCTTCGCCGACGAGTTCATCCGCAAGCCAGAGTAGAAGTCACAGGAGACATCCCATGGCCGCTGCCGCCACGCCCCTGCCCCAGGATCTGCCCGCCCCCCGCGTATCGGGGGCCTGGCCCCTGCTCGGACACCTGCTCGAGGTCCGCCGCGACCCGGTCTCCTTCATGCGACGCGTGCGCGAGGAGTGTGGCGACGTCGGTGAGTTCAACATGGCAGGCAACCACATCGTGCTGCTGACGGGCAACGACGCCCAGGAGGCATTCTTCCGTGCCCCCGACGAGCAGCTCGACCAGGCGGCAGCCTACCCCTTCATGAAGCCGGTCTTCGGCGAGGGGGTCGTGTTCGACGCGACGCCCGAGCAGCGCAAGCAGGCCATGCGGAACCAGTCGCTCCGCGACAAGTTCATGCGCACCCACGCCGAGCACATCGCCGCCGAGACGGCGAGAATGATCGAAGGCTGGGGCGACTCGGGCGAGATCGACGCCCTCGACTTCTTCTCCGAGCTCACGCTCTACACCTCGAGCACCTGCCTCGTCGGCAAGCAGTTCCGCGACGAGCTGAACGCCGACTTCGTCCCCCTCTTCTACGACCTCGAGCGCGGCACGGACGCCCTCGCCTACGTCAACCCCTACCTGCCGATCGCGGCGCTGCGCGCCCGGGATCGCGCGCGCAAGGAGCTCGTCGGCAGGATCGAGGCGATCTTCGCCCGACGTGACGCCGAGGGCGGCGAGTACAGCGACCTCTTCCACATCCTCCGCGGCGTGAAGGACAAGGAGGGCAACCCGCGATACACGCCGGCCCAGATCACAGGCATGTTCATCTCGATGATGTTCGCCGGCCACCACACGTCTTCGGCGGTGGCTTCATGGACCCTGCTCGACCTGCTGATGCACCCCGAGTGGATGCGGAAGGTCACGGGCGAGCTCGACGCGATCTACGCCGATGGGCGCGACGTCTCGTTCCAGGCGCTGCGTGAGATCCCGACGCTCGAGTGCGCGATGAAGGAGTCGCTGCGCCTGCATCCGCCGCTCACGATCCTGATGCGTAAGGTGATGACCGATTTCCGCTTCGGCGACTACTTGATTCCGGCCGGCAAGACCGTCGCCGTCTCGACGGTGGTGTCCAACCGCCTGCCCGAGCACTTCCCGAACCCCGACGCCTACGACCCGGAGCGCTACATGCCCGGCCGCGACGAGGATCGCCAGCCCTTCGCATGGATCCCCTTCGGCGCCGGGCGCCACAAGTGCGTCGGCGCGGCGTTCGCGTTGATGCAGCTGAAGGCGATCTTCTCGATCCTGCTGCGCCACTACGAGTTCGAGCTGGCCCAGCCGATGGACACCTACGGCAACGACCTGTCGAAGATGGTCGTCGCGGTCAAGCAGCCCTGCCGGCTGCGCTATCGCCGCCGCGCCGCCGCCGAGGTCACGGCTCCCGCCGCCGAGCGCCTCGTCGAAGAGGCCGTCTCCACGAAGCCCTTCTGCGTCAAGGCCGACCTCGACCTCTGTCAGGGCCACGCCGTCTGCATGGGCGAGGCGCCCGAGGTCTTCGACATCGCGCGCGTGAACGACGAGGACAAGGTCGCGCTGATCGAGGAGCAGCCGAGCCCCGAGCTCCGCAAGAAGGTCGAACGCGCCGTCAAGTACTGCCCGACCCAGGCGTTGCGGATCGAGGAGCTCGAGTAGCCCGCTGGCCTAGAACGCGTCGAAGTCGAAGACGCTCCACTGGACCCTGTCCGGGTCCAGCGTCAGCTTCTTGTCGTACCAGTGGCCGAACGTCAGCATCATCGGCGACGCGCGCAGCTTCTCGGGCAGATCGCGATACAGCGACCCCTTCCAGTCCCGCGTCGGGTCCTGGCCGATCCAGACCCGCACGGCACCGCCGCTCCGCTTGCGCGAGATGCGCTCGGGCACGAAGCCCTTCGGAAAGTCGCCGACCTGCACGTTGGTCAGCGGCTTGTCGCTCTTCGCCCAGACCTCGGTGCGCTCACCCTGCTCGACCGCGAAGTAGGGCTCGGCGGGGACGTCGCAGCGCCAGGACACCTCTTCAGGCGTCCACACGCGCGAGTAGTCGGCACGTTCGAGCGGCATCGAGGGCGGCAGCGCGCCCGTGCCGATCTTCACGTCGAGGGGCTTGACCAGGTGCACGCCGAAGGCCTTCTGGAAGATCGGCGCGCTGTTCGCGTTCGTGCAGCCCGAGATGAACTGGTAGCCGCCCTCCTTCATGACGTCGTCGGACGCCTCGAAGAGCCCGCGGAAGATCCCCTTGCCCTGCACGCCCGGATCGACGGCGAGCTGGAAGGGCCAGATGCCCTTCATCTCTTCACCATGCACCACCGCGGTGATCGGGATCATCAGGTAGTGGCCGACGAGCTGCCCGCCCTGCCACGCCGCGACGCCGTCGGTCGGGCCGTTCGGGTTGCCGTTGTAGAGGCGGTCGAGATACGCCCGGTCGATGTGGGTCGCCACCGGGAACACCTTGCGAAGCAGCTCGACCGTGCGGTCGAGCCCCTCGACCGACAGGTCGACGCGTCGGAAATCCAGCGAGTCGGTCATATCGAGCTAGTTGATCCCTGCGAGCTTGCGCGCGATGCCGAATGCCTTGCGCGCGTCGTACGAGCGGAAGATCTGCATCTTCTCTGCCTCGACCGAGCCCTCGGCGTGGATCGCGAGCACCGCGTGGTAGCCACCGAAGGGACCGGCCGTGAGATCGGAGATGAGGTTCATCATCCGGAGCCGCTCCTCCGCGCCGGCGACCGCACTGAGGTACTTCTCGAGCACCGGCCGGATCTCGGGGCTCTCCCAGTCGGCCTTGCCCGGCCCGGTCACGAGCAGACCGCCCGCGCACTCCTGTACCAGCGCCAGTGCCTCGTGGTAGCCCGTCGCGAAGGTGTACTTCGCCAGGTTCGTCGTCATCGGATCGGGCACCCAGATGCCGTTCGGGCCCTCGGTCGCGCGGATCGCCGCCATCTCGGTCAGGGCCCGCACGTTCTCACCATACGCGATCAACATCGTGAGCTTGTCGCGGATATGGCCCGCCTTCATCACGCCGTTCATCTCGGCGATCGTGCCCGCTGCGCCGATCAGCGCGTCGAGCAGCGGCAGCTTGTAGGACACAGCGGTGAAGCGGTGGTACTCGACGAAGCCGAGCGCGAGTGGGCCGGTCAGCGCCGGCTCCTTGAAGAGGAAGACCCGCTCCCAGGGCACGAAGACGTCGTCGAAGACGGTCAAGGTCTCGAGCATCTTCGTGCGGTACGACGCGGGGTTCTCGAACTCGTTCGCCGGGCTGCCCGAGTAGGGTGACACGTAGAGGTTCAGGCCCTCGGTGTCGATCGGCACGGCGAACGAGATCGCCCAGTCGGCGTCGTCCGGCCCCATGGCGCGGGTCGGCAGCACGATGACCTCGTGGGAGTTCACGCTCGCCGACGTGTGCGCCTTTGCGCCACGCACCGTGATGCCGGCATCGTCCTGGCTGACCACGTGCAGGTAGTGATCGGGGTCGGGCTGGGCATGGGGTGCCTTGCTGCGGTCGCCCTTCACGTCGGTCTGAGCGACCGCCACCGCGAGGTCGCCCTCGGCGCAGTGGCGGTAGAGATCGCGCGCCTTCTCGAGCGCCTCGCCCTCGAGCACGCGCAGCAGCGCGAAGAGCGCGTCGGTGCCGATCTCCTTGATCAGCGGCGGAATCGTGTGGCCGTGCTCGGTGCCGAGTTCGATCAGCCTCGAGCGCGCCATCACGTCGTCGGCGCTGCGCGGGATCTTGTAGAAGGCGTTGATGTCCTTTCCGCTCGTCTCGTCCTGGGCCACGCAGACGTCGCGATACTTCGGGTCGGCCGCCATCGCATAGTCGCTGGCGCCGAGATCGATGCCCACGCGCAGCTCGGGATTCGCCGTCACGTCGGCGATGCGCTCGCCCTTGTAGAAGACCCGCCGCCCGTCGCGAAGGGTCTCGATGTATTCCTCGGGCGTCAGCATGACTCCGTCCTCTCGATTCTCGTCTCGCGTTCGCGCTCAGGCCGCATCGGCGACGAGCGTCTCTGCGACCCACTCGCCCATGGGCACACCGCGATAGCCCGCCTCGAAGAACGTCTCGAAGCGCGGGATCACGCGGTGCCTGTTCAGGTACATCAGCCAGTTGTAGAAGCGGCTCTCCCCGATCTCGGGGTGCATGAACCGCTCCTGCTCGGTGTCCACGTCGTACGGGTGCACGTAGGTCGCGACGAAGCCCCGCCGCTCGAGCTTGCGGCGCAGCAGCGCACGCGTCAGCGCGAAGGGCAGCACGCGGAAGTGGATGCCACCGAGCGGCATGTTCAGCCCGGGCAACCCCGCGAGCGTGATCGGTACCTCCCAGACACCATCCATCTGCCTGGGCATGTCCGGTCCGAACTCCGGCCATGCGTAGAGCGACTGGCTCGTCGCGCAGACCGAGCTCGAGTAGACGAAGCCCCGCTCGCGCAGCACGCCATAGCTCCACTGCGTCGCGGCGACGAGCGAGCCCATCGGCGCGCGGTAGCCCTTCACGCGATCGGCGGGCACCCCGGCCGCGTCGTAGCTCTCGAGACAGCGCGATAGATCGTCGTGGAAGCTCTGCGGCGTCTGGCGGTCGAGGGGGACGTGCAGGTCGCCGTGGCAGCCGATCTCGTGCCCCCGCTCAGCGATCTCGCGCACGAGCTCGGGGTGGCGCCGCGCCACGTCCCCGGTCGTGAAGAATGTGATGCGCGCGTCGTGCCGGTCGAGCGCATCGAGGATCGAGTGCGTCGTGGGCGGCACCCGCTCGCTGTACCGCAGGCCGTCGGGGATGAGGATGCGGATGTCTTCGAGGTCGACGGCGAGCAGGAAGCGGGGCGACGAGCCTGCCCTGGCGCGTACGACGGCGTCTCCGGCGCGCACTGGGGCAGCCTGGGACACCGCATCAGAAGCGGGCGAAACGGAGTCGAGGTCAGGCAAGGAGGACGTCACGATCTCACCGGAGAGGGCCACTCAGGATATCATACGGAGCCGCCCGACCGATTCGGAATCGCGGTCGCTCCGTCCCTCAGGAAGCCCTCACGCGGCCGAAGACGCGCAATGAGCGCGACACGCAGTGCAGACGAGACCGAGGACCATGCGCTTCACCATCATCGGACATGCCGCCCTCTGCGTAGAGACCCGTGCCGGACGCATCCTCGTCGACCCTTGGATGATCGGCTCTTGTGGCTGGCGCAGCTGGTGGCACTACCCGCCCACTACAGTGCAGTCGGAGTGGCTCGCACCGGACTGGATCTACCTGACCCATCACCATCCCGACCACTTCCACTACCCGAGCATGCGAAAGATCGACCGCTCGGCCCGGGTGCTCACCCCGAAGTTCGGCGTGGACGTGATGCCCGGCGAGCTCGCGGGCCTCGGCTTCGAGGACGTCGAGGAGCTGCCCCACGGCGAGGTGCGCGACCTCGGCAACGGCGTCCGTGTCGCGTCATATCAGTACGGCTTCGATGACACGACCTTCGTCATCGCCGAAGACGACGTCGTGCTGATCGACCTCAACGACTGCAAGATCCGCGGCCTGCCCCTCGCGCAGATCAAGCGCGACTTCCCGAGCCCGACCTTCATCTTCAAGGGCCACTCCTTCGCACAGGCCTACCCCGCCTGCTACGAGGCGGAGGACGAGGCCGATCTCCACATGATCGATCGCGGCACCTTCACGCGAGACTTCATCGAGGCGGCGCGGGTGCTCCGGCCGACGTATGCGATCCCCTTCGGCAGCATGGTCGGCTTCATGCACCCCGAGAGCCGCCACGTGAACGCGCACCTCATCACGCCCGCCGAGGTGGTCGCGGCCATGGAGGCCGAGCCCGACCCGCCGACGAAGGTCGTGCCCATGGCGCCAGGTGACACCTGGTCGAAGGAGGCGGGCTTCAGCCTCTCGGACCATGATTGGTACGCCGATCGCGAAGCGCAGCTCGAGCGGCTCGCCCAGGAGGTCGCGCCCAAGCTCGAAGCGACCGCCGCCGAGGAAGCGCAGCGCCACCTCGCCTTCGACACGTTCCGCGACTACCTCGAGAGGTTCTGCAGAGAGATGCCGTGGGTGCTGCGGCGTGTCTTCCTCACCCGACCGGTGGTGTTCCACATCCCCCGTGACAGCGAGGCCCCGTACTGGTCGATCGACTTCCGACGCGGCCGCGTCGAGCGCCTCGCGGCGCCGCCCGCCGACTGCGCAAGCGTGCTGCACGTCTCCGAGGCCGTGCTCGACGACGCGATCGACAAGCGCATCCTCCACTACGTGCACGGCTCGATGCGGATCCACGGCGAGCTGAAGCGCGGCGGCACCAACGTCGAGCTCGCGTTCTGGGGCTTCATCGCGATCTGGGAGATCGGCTACCTGCCGCTGCACGGCAACCTGCACCCGCGCTTCGTGCGCGTGCTCGCCCGGCGCTGGCGCGAGGCGCTCGCGAGCGTGCGCGCGCTCGTGGGATCGACGTCGCCCTTCGGCCGGCTCGCGAGCGGGTTCGGCGCGAGCACGCAGGACGCGGGCGGCGGGCACTGAGCTCCTAGCGCTGCGCGCCCGAGTCGACCTGCCCCTCGGAGTCCGGCCCCGGCAGATACCCGAGTGCGCGCAGCCGCGCGCGCTCCTCCGCCTCGAGCTCCGGCACCGGCGCACCCGCACCGCGGCTCTCCGCGATCTCGCGCCGCACCAGAGCGAGCTCGACCAGCTGCTCGACGCGCGCCGGATGCTCGCTCGCCACGTCCGTCGTCTCCCCGGGATCGGCGTCGAGGTCGTAGAGCCGCGGCCCCGCATCCGACGCCCACTCGAGCTTCCAGCGCCCCTGCTGCACGGTCACGAGACGACGGTCGAGCCTCGCCGCACACTTCGGGTCGAGCTCGCCCACGCCCTTCAGCAGGCGTAGGGGTCGATGGTACTCGGCGAGGCGCTCGCGCCGCGCGGCGCCTTCGCCTCGATTCTTGCCTCTGCCGTCGCCTTCGCCTTCGCCTTCGCTTTCGCCGCGCTCGACGCCCGCCAGCTCGAGCACGAGATCGTGCACGTCGGCGAGATCAATCGGTGTGTCGTCGATCGTGCCGGCCTCGATGCGGCCGGGTGCGCGCACGATGAGCGGTACCCGCAGCAGCGGCTCGAGCAGGGTCCATTGATGCTCGACACGGCCGTGCTCGCCGAGCAGCTCACCGTGGTCGGAGACCACGACCACGACCGTGCGCTCGGCCCACGGCCCGAGCCCGTCGAGCAGCTCGCCCACGATCGCGTCGAGGTGGGCCAGCGCGGCGTCATAGAGGTCGACCAGCGTCGAGAGCAGCTCGGGCGGTGGCGCCTTCTCGCCGCACGCGTAGAGGTGCGCGTCCGTCTGCGCCTGCAGGGGCGAGAGCTTCAGCGCCTCGGGCGTCCCGGGCATGAAGCGCAGCCTGACCTCTTCGGGCAGCCCGTTGTAGGGCATGTGGGCTTCCATGTAGTTGAGGAACACGAACCACGGCTCGGGTGAGGCGCGCACGAAGTCGAGGGCGGCAGCCGACACGGCGTGACCACCATCGTCGATGCGGCGAAACGTGTCGAAGCCGCGGTCGAGCTTCGCTGGCCGGCCGACGAAGGGGTTCGCGCTGAACCCCGCGGTGCGATAGCCCGCGTCGCGGAACCGCTCTGCCAGGGTCGCATGGCCGGGGTCGAGCACCGGGTGCTCGTGATGCGCGCCATGCACGGCGGGCGCCACGCCCGTCATGAGCGTCGCGTGCGACGGCACGGTCCACGCCGCCGGGGAGAGCACGTCGTCGTAGCGCGCACCGCTCGCGGCGAGCGCGCTGAGGTTCGGCGTCGTCTCGCGCGGGTAGCCGTAGGTCGACAGATGATCGCGGCGCACGGTGTCGAGCACGACGAGCAGCACGTTCGGCGGCGGCGGCCTCTCGCCGGAGCGGCTGCAGCCCGCACCGGCGGCGAGCGCGCACAGCGCGACCACAACGAGCGCCGCTCGACGCGATGTGCGCACGGAGCGAGCGACCGTGCGGCGGCCGGCGCCGGCTGGCCTCGCTCCGATCTCGATGCTCGCCAGAATGCGCGCCACGCTTGCTTCGACCTCTCGCTGCGCGCCAGAATGCGCGCCACGCTCGCTTCGACCTCTCGCTTCATCGCGCCTCGAGTCGCCGCGACGATAGCCCCGCAGATCCCGTCGACGCCCCATTTCAGCTGGGTTAGGGTGCTCCGCACGATGACGAGCGCCTCGCCGCAGCCGGCCGGATCGCGGCTCGAGAGATGGGCCTCCCACGTGCGCTCGTGGCTGTCTCTCGCGAGCTCGAGGTGGGCGCTCGGCGCCGCGGTGATCTTCGCCGCCGCCTCGTTCTCACTCTTCCACTCGCTCCTCTTCTCCGACGCCGAGGCGCCGGTGCTCGTTGCCGAGCAAGCGATCACCGACGACCTCGGATCGCTCTGGTCGGCCTTCAGCTCGAACGATCTGCGCTTCGTGGTCGCCGTGCTGGCGCGAAACGCCCGCGTGCTCGTCGAGGCGCCGTCGCGGCTCTTCGATCTCGAGCACTGCTTCCCGACCGCCAACGCGCTCGCGCTCGGCGAGCCGGTGATCACCTCGTCGATCCTCGCGATCCCGGCCCCCTGGCTCTTCAGCGAGCCGACGGCCGCCTTCAACTTCGCGCTGATCGTCACGACCCTCCTCGCCGCCGCGGCGATGTACTGGCTCGTGCACGAGTGGTCGGGCTCGGCGCCGGCGGGGATCGTGGCCGCCCTGCTCTACGCGTTCCACACGATCCGCATGCGCGACCCGGTCCACTTCTACGTCTGGGACAACGCGTGGACGCTGCTCGCGCTCGTCTTCGCGCGCCGGCTCTTCGTCGCGCCCCGCTGGCGCGACGCCGCCGCCCTCGCGCTCTGCACGTCGATGCAGATCGCGGGCAGCGTCTATCCGCTGCTCGTCGCGCTGATCGTGGCGCTCCCGCTCACCGCATGGTTCGCGCGCACCTACGGGCTCTCCCGCGTGCGCTGGGGACAGATCGCGTTGGTCGTCGCCGTCGGCGCCATCACCGCGTGGCTCGCGCTCGGGCCCTTCTTCAGCCTGCAGGAGGAGGGCACCTTCCACGCCCGCGACCTGCAATTCTATCTGCCCTTCACCTGGCTCTCGCCGGGCGACCGCTTCTTTCCTGGCATCGTGATGATCGTGCTCGCGCTCGCCGGTCTGATCCTGCCCCGTGGCGCCGATCGCGACGAGCTCGGCGGCGATCCGCGCTTCGTGATCGGCGTCGTCCTGGTGCTCTGTCTCGCGTTCGCCACCGGCGGCCTCGAGGGCGAGCGCCTGATCGCGCGCTTTGCCGGCGAGGAGCCGCCCGAGACGTGGGTGCCGAATCTCTGGATCTGGCTCGCGCGGCTGATCCCCCCCCTTAACGTCGTGCGCTCGCCCGGCGCGCTGCTCTCGGGCGTGCAGGCGCTGGCCTGCGTGCTCGCCGGCTTCGGCGCCGCTGCGCTGCTCAGGCGTTGCCCGCCTCGCTGGGCGGCCCTGGCCGCCACCGCGCTCATCGTGCTCGCATGGATCGACACGCTTCGACCGGCCTGGCTCGGTCTCACGCCCAGGCAGGTGTACAGCAGCTTCGAGCTCCACCCGGGGATCGAGGTGCTCGACTTCTATCGCGAGCTCGAAGCGCTGGGCAACGACGGCCCTCTCTACGAGCTCGCATTCAGCAAGCGCCTCAATCCGAAGCGCACCGTGCCCCTCGTCGCAGCGGCCTATCACGGCCGGGCGACGTCCATCTGTTACAACTCGTTCGTCCGCAGGCCCGCTCAGGCGGCGCGTGAGCGGCTGCCCGATCCGTCGGGCCTCGCCGAGATGCGCGCGCTCGGCTTCACCACGCTCATCGTGCACGACCCGTTCATGAACATCGAAGGCCGACGCGTCGCCAAGGGGCTGCGAGAGCTCGCGGAGCGCGACCCCGAGCACTCGATCCGCGAGCTGCTCGCCATCGATGCAATGACCGCCTACGAGATCACCGCCGAGCCGGCCTTGCCCGCCGAGACCGAGGCGGCGCCGCGGGACGAGTCGTGAGCGCCGCGGCCACGATGCGCTCGTGGCCCTTCTGGGCGGCGCTGGCCGTCGCCGCCTTCCCGGTGCTCGATGCGCTCTCGCTCGTAGCGTCACCACCGCCCCAGGTCGACGACGCCTACATCTCGTACCGCTACGCCGAGAACCTGGTGAACGGACACGGTCTCGTCTGGAACCCGGGGGAGCGCGTCGAGGGCTTCACCAATCCGCTCTGGACCCTGCTGATTGCATGCGGGCTCTCGCTGGGCGTGGGCGCGACGACGATGGGCTACGCGCTCGGACTCGCGAGCGGGCTCGCGCTGCTCGCCGGCACCGCGTGCCTCGCATGGCGCTGGCTCGCGCCCGAAGCGCGCTGGCTCGCGCCACTCGCCCCGGGCGTCCTCGCCTGCTTCGGCGCCTTCGCGTTCTGGTCGACTGGGGGCATGGAGACGTCGCTGCACGCGGCGCTGGCCATGGGCGCGCTCGTCGCCGCCGCGCACGAGCGCCGGGGCTGGATGGTCTTCCTGCTCGTCTGCCTCACCTGGACGCGCATGGACGGGGCGCTGCTCGCGGCCGTGCTGCTCGCGTTCGATGCCCTGCCCCGCATCCGCAGCATCGACGGCTGGCGACCCGCTCTCTTCTACGCAGGTGGCGTCGCGCTCGGCGTTGCGCTCCGTCTCGCCTATTACGGTGCGTGGCTGCCGAACACGTACTGGGCGAAGGTCGGGGGCACACCGATGTCGTACGGGCTCGCGTACGTGGGCGAGTGGCTCGCCGGCGGTGCCGCATGGCTGCTGCCCGCGGCCGCGCTCGCCGTGTGGCGCGTCCCTGCCACGCGCCCCGCCGCCGCGTTCGCACTGCTCCACATGCTCTACGTCGTACGCGTCGGCGGCGATGCCTTCGGGTTCTCGCGCTTCCTCCTCGTCGTGCTCGCGCCGCTCTGCGCGCTGGCGACCGCGGGCGTCGGCGACGCGATCCGTGAGAGGCACCCCTTCTTCGCGTGGCTCCTCGCCCCGACCCTGCCCCTCGCGGGCACGTGGGCCGTATTCGATCACCTCGCCCTTCCGGTGCTGTGCCTGGGCGCACCAGGCTGGCTCGCGGTGGGCCTGTGGCAGCTGCGCCCGCTGCCCGACGCGCTCGGCCGCCGCATCCTCCTGGGCGGGGCTGCGCTCGGCGTCGTGCTCTTCATGCTCGTGAGCGGAGGACCCTCGGAGGTCGCGACCGCGCTGTCGGACGCCGAACGCAACACCCGACTCGCCGGCGAGTGGCGCAGCGCCGCCTACTGGGAGAAGGTGATGCAGCGGCGCGCCGAGCTGCTGAACGCCGACACGCCACCGCCCTCTCTCGTCGCCACCGGTGCCATCGGCTCGCTCGGCTTCCACTCGCGACTGCCGATCCTCGACGTCCTCGGGCTGACCGATGCACACATCGCCCGCGCCGAGGTCGAGGACACCGAGCGCGGCGTCGCGATGCCCGGCCATGCGCGCTCCGACGCCGATTACGTGCTGTCACGCCGGCCGGATGTGATCGTGATCCCGAAGGCTGGCGAAGGACCGGTCTGGATCTTCGCGCTGCAGGATCTCTGGGCCCATCCCGACTTCGAGCGCGACTACGCATGGGACGACGAGCTCAAGGCCTATCGACGGCGCTCGTCGCCTTCTGACCCGCCGGCCGATCCACCTGCAGATCCACCTGCCGGAGCCGAGTCGCCGCGCGGCACGTAGAGGTGCGGGTTCGCCCGGTAGCCGAGCAGCCCCCCCACCTCGAGCCCGTCGTCGAGCATCGGCCCCACATGTCGGTAGTGGCGCCCGAGCGCAGCCTTCTCGTAGTCGCGCAGAAAGAAGGGCTGATCGACGACCACCGCGCCGAAGCGATGCTCGGCGAGCGCCCGGTCGAAGGCCGCCTGCAGCTCCTCGATCTCGGCCACCCGATCGGAGCGCATGACGTCGTACACCGCGCTTCGATGCGCGAAGACGCGCTTGCCGGCGAGCCGCGGCAGATGACCGTGCCAGGTCGCGAGCACGTCCCCGTCGAGCTCGGAGAGCGCCGCGACGAAGGCATCGCCGGCCACGCGATCGGCCTCGCGGGGCACGAGCGGGCGCGGGTCGTAGACGAGCCAGAGCAGCTGCAGCAGGGCGACCACCACGACGGCGCGAGCAAACCTGTCGGCGACCGGCGGCGCCGTGGCGACCCGGTGCAGGGCGACGCCCCAGACCAGGGCCACGCCCATGTACGCAGGCAGCAGCACGTTGGTCGCGCCGCCCCAGTGCATGCGTGAGCCGAGCGCGGTGGCGGTGCAGACGCCGAGCAGCATCGTCCAGAAGACCAGGTCGTTCGTCCGGCGCTCGTACGCGAGCGTCACGAGCCACGCCGCGGCGAGCAGGCAGGCCGGGGCGAGGGGACGCGCAAGGTCCGTGAGCCAGAACGTCCAGAAGAGCGGCCAGACGATCTCGTGGCTGCCGGGTAGCGCGTACAGGTAGAACCACGACCAGCCTTCGGTCGCCGCGGCAAGAGCGAGCAGGAGCGCCCCGGCGCCCACCGCGAACGAGCCGCCGAGCAGGAGCGCCGGCCGCCAGCCCCGGGCGACCGCCACCCAGATCGTCATCGCAACGGCGAAGAGCACGCCCTGCTGCTTCGTGAGAAACGCGAGCACGAAGAGCGCGGAAGCGCCGAGCGCGGCGCGCGGGCTCGCCGAGCCGCGCACGACCAGCAGCCCCGCCATGCAGAAGAAGAGGAAGAGCGCGTCGACGCGGCCGATGTCGAGGAAGGCGGCGGTCAGCGGATAGGTGGCCGCGAAGAGGCCGAGCGTCGTCCAAGCGGCGGCGGCGCTCCGCGTCTCGCGCCAGACCAGGAGCGCCATGCACGCGAGGCAGCCGAGCGCCGCGGCAATCGAGACGACGCGCAGGGGCACGAAGCCGACGCCGGCGACGGCCGCGAGCGCGGCCGATGCGTAGAAGTAGAGCGGCGCGTAGATCTGCGCGACGAACTCGATGGTCGGCTCGGCGTAGAGCGGCTCGCCCGAGAGGATGCGCGCGACCTGGTCGACCATCGCACCCTCCTGCCACTCGAGCAGGTAGGGATGACCGACGCGCAGCGCGAAGAGCACGAGGAGCTGGGCGACGAAGAGAACGCAGAGCACGAGCGCGGCGCGGTGAAGCCAGTCGATCCACCTCACCTGCGGCATGTCGTGTGCCCCCGGAATCTCACGCGCAGCTGGAGTGTAGAGCGAGGTCGAAGGCGACGGATACCGCGTACCTGGTCGATGCCGGGTCCGAGCCCCGTGATCGCGCTGCCCACGAAGTCGAGATGCTACAGTCAGCCCGCTATGGGTCGACCCCTCACCATCCTGCTGGCCGCGGCCGCTTGTTGGCTCCTCGGTTGCGGTGAGGGGACCCGAGAGGCAGAGCGCGCTCCCGAGACGACGCCGCCTCCGACCATCCGCGGCATCGAGCCCGAGGCCGGCACGACCGGCACGGCACAGATGACCCGCGTCGAGATCGGCACCGAGCTGCGCACCGTCGCGCTCTCGCAGCCCCGCTTCCTGCCGCGCTGGCGCGAACGGGTCGAGCTCACCGGCACCGTGATCGACGTCGACGTGGTGCGCCCCACAGACGTTGCGCTCGACGCCCTCGTGCAGATCGACGTCATGCTGTCGGTGTCCGACGTGGAGCAGCAGCTCGAGGAGGCGCTCGAGGACAACACCAAGAAGGTGGTCGACACGGGCCGACAGTGGCTTCGAGCCGAGGGCGCGATGGCGCCGGGCGCCACCGGCACGAGCGTACCGGTCGAGATCCCAGAGGCGTTCCGGGGCAGGTCCGCGCTGCTCGACGTGATCCTCCGGCCGTTGCCCACTGATCTCACACAGTCCTGGTCGATGCCGCAGCTCCGAGTCGAGCCGGGTCACGTGCTCCGCTTCGGCTACGGCGTGGAGCAAGCCGCCTGGAAGCCGGGCTGGCCCTCCGCGGCCTTCCGTGTCGAGGCGATCGTCCATGCTGATGCGAGGGGCGAAGCGACGGGTGATTCGGGAGACGAGGCCGAGCCGCGCGTCTTGTTCGAGCGACACATCGACCCCGTGAACGATGAGCGCGACCGCCGGTGGCACGACGCCTGGGTTCCGCTCGACGACCTCATCGGCCGGGACGTGACCCTGCGCTTCGTCCAGCGCACCATCCCGAGCGGCGACGTCGTTCATAGCCTCCCCGTGCTCGCCAATCCGGCGATCGTACCGGCGCGCCGCGCGGGACCGCGCCCCCCGGCCCGCGACGTGGTGCTGATCTCGCTCGACACGCTGCGCTCACCCTCGGTGTCGGCGTACGGCTACGCCCGCCCGACGACCCCACGCATCGACGCGCTCCTCGGTGCGCGGGGCGCGCGCTTCGCGACCGCGTTCGCGCCGCGTCCCTACACGCCGCCCTCGCACATGACGATGCTGACCGGGCTCTTCCCGTGCGCGCACGGCGTGAACAATCGGCACGAGACCGTGGGCGCCGACCGGCCCCTGCTCGCCGAGCGGCTGCGCGCCGAGGGCTACCTCACCGCCGCGTTCACCGAGAACGCGAACGTCGCGGTGTCGTCCGGCTTCGCGCGTGGCTTCGACGAGTACAGCGAGGTGCGTAGCGAAGAGTCCGCCACCCCCGGCTTCGCGTCGGAGACGTTCGGCCGCGCCTCCGAGTGGGTGCGGCGCATCGACGACCGGCCCTTCTTCCTCTTCGTCCACACGTATCAGGTGCACGATCCCTACGAGCCGCCATCGGGCTATGCCGGGATGTTCGGCGACGCCATCGAGGGCGACGTCGTGCCGGAGAAGCATCGCGACAAGCGCGACGACTACGACCGCGAGATCAGGTTCACCGACGAGGTGGTTGCCGATTTCCTGGCCGTGCTCGACCAGCAGGGCCTCGGGGACGCGCTCGTGATCGTCACGTCTGATCACGGCGAGGCGTTCGGCGAGCACTTCTGGACCAATCACGGCTTCAGTACTCACGACGAGGCGATCCTCGTGCCGCTCTTCGTGCGCGCGCCGACGAAAATCGAAGGTGGCCGCACGATCGATCTGCACGTCGGGCTCGCCGACATCGTGCCCACCGTGCTCGATCTGCTGGGGATGCCCGCGGCCGACGACGTCCAGGGTCGCAGCCTCGCGCCTCTGTTGCTCGGCGGCGACCCCGCGCTCGAGGCCGAGCTGCGCGAGCGCCATCTCTTCGCGGCGGCCTCGCACTCACGCTCGATCATCACCGATGACCTCAAGGTGTCGATCCCGCGTTACGACAACGACCAGAACTGGGTGCACGTGATCGATCGCAAGACCGACCCCGGCGAGCGCAACAACCTCGCCAAGGCGCAGCCCGCGCAGGCCGACTTCGGCCGCCAGGCGATCGCGGGCTTCGAGGCGAGATGCGCGGACTTCGTCGAGGCGCATCCGACCCGTCCGGGCGACGCCTTCCGCGACGGCAATCAGCCCGCGTGGATGATCAACCGCGACGTGATCGAAGAGAAGCTGCGCTCGCTCGGCTATCTCGAATAGCCTCGAGTCGCCCTTCGAACGTCAGGGTGCGTTCGCTGCCTCGAATGGCACGCGAAGCTCGCCCGCGAGCCGCACGAGCACGCCCTTCTCGCGCCTGTACACCCAGGCCTTTACCCGCGTGTCGCCCTCGAGCACCAGTACGTCCGCGCGCCACTGCGCGCGCTCGCCGTCTGGCGCCGACACGCGCGCGGGCGCGAATAGCCCGGGGAAGCGTTCGATCTCGAGGAAGACGATCGGCGGGGCCTCGCCGGGCTCGGGGTGCACCCAGCCCTCGACCTCGCGCTGATTCGGATCGCGGCCCGGTCCGATGACGCCCTCGACGGCCCCCGCACGCGCGTTTGGCTCGGGCAGGGCGCGAACGTCGGACCGGATCTTGCGAAAGCCGAGATCCTCCCATATGCGCACTTTTTCGCGCTTCGGCTGCCGCACGAAGCAGGCGTTGAACGGTGCGAGGTGCTCGAAGAGCTCCCAGCAGAGTCCGCTCCAGCGAGAGCGGGCGCGCTGGTGCAGGGCGTCGGGCCCGCGCGTCACGAAACCGCCGAGCAGCAACGCGATCGTGAGTGTGGCCGCGACATGGCGCGCGCCGAGCGAGCGCGGGGGCGTGTCCGCCCTGGTCGCCGCGTTCGAGCCCGCCAGCTGCAACGCCGCGACGCCGACGAGCGCGGCGGTCACGGCGTAGTTCGACGGCCAGATCTCGCCGAGAAAGGCGCTCTCGAGCACGCCCACCCGGGCCGTTGCGGTCGCCGCCACGAAGAGTCCGCCGAAGGTCCCGATCGAGAGCCAGGTCCCGGTCGTGCGGCGCACCGCCACGTCCGGCGAGCGCAGCCCGCGCAAGCCCCAGTAGAGGAACGCGGCGACCACGGGAAGCCCGAGCCAGAAGTACCGGCGAGGCGAGGGCAACGCCGTGCCGATCAGCGGATCGAGCGCGATGCCGAAGGGCATGCCGATGAGCCCCAGCGCGTTGCCGAGGGTCTCGACCGGCTGTGCCAGCAGCGCTTTCGGCAACGGCGCGCTGTCGTCCGGGGCGAGCGCCATGAGCGAGTACGCGACGAGCGCGATGCACGCGGCCATCGCCGTGAGCCAGATGCCGACGAAGCGGATGCGCTTCGCGCGCTCGGCCGAGAGCAGCCAGACCGAGGGCAGCAGCACCACCCAGGCGGCCAGCCCTTCGGCGCGGGTGAGACTGGCCGCCACACACGCAAGCGCAGCCCATGCGAAGCCGCGCCCGGCGCGTTCCTCGCCGGGACGGGCGAGCAGCCACGCTGCCGTCACCACGCACGCATTCACCGTGAAGTGACAGAAGGCGACGGGCCAGATGAAGGCGCGATACGAGGCGGGGGAGCAGAGCAGCAGCGCCGTCGCGATCCATGCCCAGTGAAGCGCCGGGCGGGCCGCAGCGGGGCTGCCGATACCGATGCGCACGATCACCCACACCGTCCAGGCCACGAGAGCGGCGCTCACGAGCAGCTGCACTCGTCCGCTGCCGCCGGTGGCCATCATGATCGCCGTCATGACCACACGCGGAAGCACGACGACGTGGGAGCCGTTGTGCGGCGCGAGCCAATCGCGAAGGGTGGCCTCGCCCGTGGCCACACGGTGTGCGAAGTCGGCAAAGGCCCAGTCGTCGAGCAGCGGCACGTCGGGCGTCACGCCTGCGACGTAGACGAAGAGCACGATGAGCGGCGAGACGATCGCGATGCGAAGCGCCGGACTCGGCATGAGGTCTCTGCGCTCCTTCCCGCCACGTAGGTCGAGCGAGGTCATCGCCGCCCGGTCTCGCGCCGCTTCGCGAACGAGCCCTATGTTAGAGTGCGAGCTGTCCGCACGCAGAGCGCATGGCGCGCAGCACGCAGGCAGCACGCCGGCAGCACGCAGAGAGACGATCCGCAGACATGGCCGATGCAGCGCCGCCCACGACCTCACCCGAGCACGCCGCGACACCGCGCGTGGGTGTGGCCGGCTGGGTGCGGGGCCTGCTCGCGCGGGCGACCGAGCCCGACATCCGCCATGCCGCGGCGCTCTCGATCGTCGTCGTGATCGTCGTCTTCGCAGCGGGCCGCCTGCCGCTGCGCGGCGACTTCGAGCTCGACCTGCGCGCCGGAGACGCCGTCGGCGGCTGGAGCCAGGTGACCCTCGTCGGCTTCTCGGTCAACCGCCCCTTCGGACGCTTCATCCCCGATCAGCCCGGCCGCACCGATCTCCGCATCATCTCGAATCGGCCGCTGCCCGAGCGATTCGAGCTCGAGCTCTCGGCCTGGACCCTGCGGCCCGGGCACCCGGTCGAGCTCGGAGCGACGCTCGGCGACGAGACCCGGACGCAGCGCTTCGGTGCAGACGAGACGACCGGGCACTTCAGGTTCACGAACGCGAGCGGCGCGCGGGTGATCGAGCTCTCTCTCGCCGAAGGCGACAAGCTCGCCATCGAACGCATCGCGATGCGAGACACTGGCGGACGCAGCGTGCCGGGAGAGCTGCCGTGAGCGCGCCCGCCTCGAAGCCCGGCGAATCGGATCGCGGCCTCTTCTTCGGCCTGCTGCTCGGGGCGACGCTGCTGCCCTACGTGCTGATCCTGCTGCAGGACCGCACGCCCCTCGACTCGGCCCTGCTCGAGCGATTCCTGCCCATCATGCTCTTCCTGGGCGCGGCGGGTCACGTCGGCTCGAGCTTCTTCTACTTCGGCGACGCACGCATGCGGCGCTTCATGTTCGAGTCGAGCCCCGCCCGCTATCTCTGGACGCCGCTCGCGTTCGTGGTGGGCCTCGGCGTCGCGTACTGGCAGCTCGGTCCGGTCGGGCGCGCGTACTTCCTCGTCGCATTCTGGATCTGGCAGGTCCATCACTTCACGCGGCAGAACCACGGCATCCTGTCGTTCGCCGGCGCGGCCTGGCACGCGCCGCCGCATCCGCGCGAGCGGCTCGCCATCACGCTCACCGACGTGGCCGCGGTGCTCGCCACGCTTTCGTTCATGACGCCCTACCGCGAGACCTTCCTCGCGGCGTTCGGCTGGCACGCCCACACCGCAGGCCTCGTCGCCTATGCGTGCGCATGGCTCGTGTGGCTCTCGTCCGCGCCGTGGACACGCGTGTCGACGATGCCGGGGCGCGAGGCCATCGTGCTCTCGCTGATGCTCTTCTATGCGCCGCTCTTCGTGTTCACCGACGCGCTGACCGCCGTCTTCATGTACCTGACGGCCCACGGCCTGCAGTACCTGCTCTTCATGGCGTGGGTGGCGAAGACGCCCGAGTCGGGCCGCTGGCGCGCGGCCGCGCTGCTCGTCGTCGCGACCGTGGCCGGTGGCCTCGGCGTGCGCCTGCTTCAGAACGACGCCGTCTGGGCCGAGTACGGCGTCACCCTGCTCGGCGCCGCCTACGGCGTGACGATCTGGCACTTCCTGCTGGACGGCGGCGTATGGCGCCTGCGCGACCCCTTCCCCCGCACCTACATGAGCGAACGCTTCGCTTTCCTACGTCCACCTGACGGGTAGCTTCGCGGACCTGGCAGGAGGGGTTCGCTCTTTGGGGGTGTCGTCCTCAGTCTCCGCCGGGCCGGCCCTACGTTGGAGGACGCCTGCGCTGCTCGCGGCACGAGGCGACGACTTCCGGGCCCGACTCCGATTCCGGGCGCCACCCCCAAAGAGCGAAGGCGGATCCCCGAAGCTCCGCAATCCGATCGGGTGGCACGCGCGATCGCTCCGCTAGGAAACGAGCCTCGGCTTCAACGCCTCGTCTCGACCACAACGCATGCCGAGCTCATTCGCACTCCTCACCGGCAACGATTGGCCCCCACGCAGCGCACTGCACCGGGCGCGAGGCGTTGAAGCCGAGAGCCCTTTCCCCACAAAGAGAATGGGGTGACTCACCCTCCGCACGCACCGCACAGCGGGCAGCCCCCTCATTTCGGGTTTTCGGGGTGCCGCCCGGAATCGGAGCCGGGCCAGAAGATCCCGATGGCGGGCGCGCTCGGCGGAGGCGTCCTCAAGCGTAGGGCCGGCCCGGCGGAGACTGAGGACGGCCCCCCGAAAGCCCGAACGCCGGCTTCCAGCAACGCGATCCACCAGAGCCAGTCCCCAGCCACAACGAGCCACCGGATTCCGGCGCCGAGCTACTGGCCCTTGAATTCAGGCTTCCGCTTCTCCAGAAACGCCCGCGGCCCCTCGACCGCATCCTTCGAGGTCATCACCTTCATGCCGTGCTGCTGCTCGATCACGAACGCGTCCTCCTCGGACATGTTCTCGGTCTCGCGCAGGGTGGCGAGGATCGCCTTCACTGCGAGCGGGCCGTTCTCTGCAATGCGCTGAGCGATCTCGTTCGCCTTGGCCAGCGCCTGGCCATCGGGCACGACGTGGTTGATGAGCCCGAGCTCGAGCGCGCGCTTCGCGGGGAGGTCCTCGCCGGCGAGCAGCATCTCGGCCGCGACCGCGTAGGGGATCTGGCGGCGCAGGCGCACCGTCGAGCCGGCCATCGGGAAGAGACCGCGCTGCACCTCGGTCACACCGAACATGGCGCTCTCGCCGGCCACGCGGATGTCGGTGCCCTGCAGGATCTCGGTGCCGCCAGCCCGAGCGAAGCCCTCGGCCGCGAGCAGGATCGGCTTCGTCGGGCGATAGGTCTTTAGCCACGCTCCGTAGATCGTCTCGGGCTCCTTCATGACCCGCTCCATCCACTCGCTGTCGGGCTTGCCGCTCGAGAGCTTCGGGATCTCGCTGAGGTCCATGCCCGCGCAGAATGTGTCGCCATTGCCGGTCAGGATCGCGGCGCGGATGTCATCGTCGGCGTCGACCTGCTTCCAGGCGTCGAAGAGCCTGCACATGACCTCGCAGTTCACGGCGTTCTTCTTCTCGGGCCGGTTGAGGGTCACGGTCATCACGTGGTTCGAGACGTCGACGAGGACGGCGGACATGGCATCTCCTGGGCGTTCAGGGCGCACGAGGGGCGCGTTCGATGAGGGCGGGGCACCGGTGGGGGCCGTGGGCGGGCCAGTCTAGCCGTGACGGCGCATCCACTCACCCCTGCCTTCCCGGCTAAGACGAGGCGCCCCGGCGCACCCGGACGCAGCTCGTACGCAGCGGGGCGGCAACGCCGGGAGGCGATCGACACGGGGCGCTTCGGGGGTCGCCGCCGATCGCTGCACCCGAGCCCGGCTCCCGCTTCAGCGCGCCACATCGGGGGGTCTCGTACCACGTTCATGTGTAGCCGGGCGATGCGCGTGTCCGGCACCGACGTCCACCGCACCGGAGAATCACCATGGCCGGCCCCGTCCCCGACACCCAGCACTTCGACCGCTCGGTCTTCGCCATCGAGCTCGACTCGCTCGAGCTCACCGAGACGATCCGCAACCTCGAGCGCCTGATCGATAGCCCGCGCATCCAGAATCAGACCCGCGTCTCGCTGGGCTTCGCGATCGAGGCCCTCAGGCGCGAGCTCGACTGAGAGCCGCGACGCCCACCTCGGGCTACGCCTGCAGCACGTCCCGGTCGCTCATGCCGATCAGATAGAGGATGCCGTCGAGGCCGAGGTTCGAGATGACCTGGCCCGCCTCGGCACGCACCTTCGGCTTCGCATGGAACGCGATGCCGAGGCCCGCAGCATCGAGCATCGGTAGATCGTTCGCGCCGTCACCGACCGCGATCACCTGCTCGAGGCGGATCTCCTCCTTGGCCGCGATCTCGCGCAGGAGCTCCGCCTTGCGCGCGCCGTCGACGACCCGGCCCACGACACCACCGGTCAGCTTGCCATCGCGCACCTCGAGCTCGTTGGCGAACATGTGATCGATGCCGAGCATGCGCCGCAGGTGATCGCCGAAGAACGTGAAGCCGCCCGACAGGATCGCCGTCTTGTAGCCGAGCACGCGCAGCGTGCCGATCAGCCGCTCGGCGCCGTCGGTGAGCGGCAGGCGCTCGGCGACCGCGTCGAGCACCGTGACCGGCAGCCCTTCGAGCAGGGCGAGCCGCGCACGCAGGCTCTGCTCGAAGTCGAGCTCACCGTTCATCGCACGCTCGGTGATCGCCGCGACCTCGTCACCGACCCCCGCCTCGGCGGCGAGTTCGTCGATGACCTCGGTCTGGATCAACGTCGAGTCCATGTCGAAGGCGACCATGCGCCGGTTTCGGCGGAAGATGTCGTCGACCTGAAACGCGATGTCGACGTCGAGCTCGGTCGCGAGCTGCATGAGGTCGGCGCGCAGGCGCGAGGGATCTTCGGGCGAGCCGCGCACCGAGAACTCGACGCACGAGCGCTGCGACTCGTCCGGCGCGCGCACGGACACGCGGCCGGAGAGTCTCGTGATGTGGTCGATGTTGAGTCCGTGCCGGCTCGTCACCTCGCCGACACCGGAGAGGTGGCGGGCCGAGAGCTGAGGGCCGAGCAGGGTCAGGATGTGTCGCTGCTTGCCGTGCGCATCGACCCAGGTCTCGTACTCGTCGAGGCTGATCGGGGTGAAGCGCGCCTGCAGCTCCCAAGCGTGCGCCTTGAAGAGCACGTCCTTCAGCACTGGGTGCGACTCGCTCTCGGGCGGCACCTCGATCAGGATGCCGAGGGTCAGGGTGTCGTGGATGACCGACTGCCCGATGTCGAGGATCCGCACGTCGTGATCCGCGAGGATCGCACCGAGCTGGCGGGTGATGCCCGGGCCATCGGGGCCCGTCAGATTGATGAGGATGATCTCGGACATGTGCGATCCGGCTCTCGTTTTCTGGGCCCTCGCGACGCTCAGACGAGCATCGTGTCGGCGGGCTCCTCGACGACTTCGTTCTCGATGGCGCCGATCCCTTCGATCTCGATCCGCACGCGGTCGCCTGCGACGAGGTACTGGCGCGGCTTCATCGCGGCGCCGACACCGCCGGGTGTGCCGGTGGGGATCACGTCGCCGGGCTCGAGGGCGAAGGCCGTCGAGAGGTGCTCGACGAGGGCGAAGCAGTCGAAGATGAGGTGCTTCGTGTTGGAGTCCTGCCGCAGCTCGCCGTTCACCCAGGTGCGGATCTGGAGCCGATGCGGATCGCCGAGCTCGTCGGCGGTCACGATCCAGGGCCCGAGCGGGCAGTGCGTATCGAAGCTCTTGCCCATCGTGAACGTCGCCGAACGCATCTGCCAGTCGCGGACGCTGACGTCGTTGCAGACCGTGTAGCCGGCGATCACCTCGCCGGCGCGATCACGCGGTACGTGGCGGCAGCGGCGGCCGATCACGATCGCGAGCTCACCCTCGTAGTCGAGCTTGTCCGAGACCCGCGGCCGGTGGAAGGGCTCGAAGGGCCCGTGCGCCGACGTCGACTGCTTGTTGAAGATCATCGGGATGCTGGGCGTGTCCATGCCCGCCTCGGCGACGTGGTCGGCGTAATTGAGCCCGACGGCGAGGATCTTGGGCGGGCGGAGCAGCGGCGAGTGCAGCGTCACGTCGGTCAGTGCGATGCGCGGAGCGCCTGAATCGGCGGCCTCGGCAGCGGCCCGCGCGTCGGCGCCTGCCTCGAGGAAGTCCTCCATGCGCGCCGGCAGCCGGTCGTCGACCGCGCGGACGTCGACGACGTCTTCGCCGTCCACGACGCCGACGCGCGGCTCGCTCCCGGCCGTGCTGAACGTGACGAGCTTCATCCGGTCTCCTCGCGCGCCGCGCGAAGATGACGCGCGTGCGGGGCGGGACGGTAGCCGTCTTCGCCGCCGCGCGCGTCCAAGCGAGACAGGACCCGATGGCGCTCGGGTGGAAGGGCGCGTCCCCGCGTCAGCGCGATCAGATCCCCAGGATCTGGTTCGTCAGGTGTCCCACGGCCACGAAGCCCGCGAGGACGAGCACCCAGGATGCCCACTCGTTGCGAACGACGCGGAGCACCTGGGGCCGCAGCAGGAAGACGCTCGCGAAGACGGCCAGGATCCAGGTATGCAGTGCGAGGCGGGCCACGAACGCCATGTCTCCTCCGGCCTCGACATGGGCGCCGAAGGTGAGCGCGATCAGCAACGCGGCGAAGAAGAACACGGGGCGGAGCTTCTCCGGCATCCGACGCCACAGCTCGGCGAGCTCGGCGATGGGACCGCGGCCTTCGTCACGAGCCTCGCCGCGCCCCTGCTCGACCAGCCGCGTCCGCTCCTCGGGGTCCGTGACGTCCTCGAAGGGCCCCAGGTTGCGGCGCTCCAGCTCCTCGGTCGCGGCTGCCCGGAACTCGTCGTTGCGCCCCATCACCATGTCGACGGTGCCCACGTAGCCCGTCGGCAGGATCGGCGCCTCGTCCCAGACGCGCAGCTGCTGATACGGCCGCGAAGGCCAGGCGTGGTGATCGGCGTGGCGGGACAGGCCGGTGAGCCCGTAGTAGGTGAAGAACGAGTGCGTGTCCCAGGAGTCGACCGGACGCACGCGCTTCTTCTTTCGCATGAGGCCCCAATGCTCGAAGTAGTTCACTGCTTCTAGCAGACGCACGGCCATCAACGCCTGGACCAGGTACGCGACCATGCCCGTGAGGCCGAAGATCATGTACACGATCGCGACGAGGCCCCACTCGACGACGAGCCCGTGGATCATGCGGTTCTTCAGCATGCGCGCGTCGAACAGCGACATCTCGGCATCGCCGAGGCGGCGCTTCTCGAGGCGCCACGCGCTGCGCCACTGGGCGGGTACGGTCCGGCGCCAGAACTCCTCGTAGGTCTCGCCGAAGCGGGCGGTGGCGGGATCTTCGGGCGTGCCGACGAGCACGTGATGACCGCGCAGGTGCTCGGTGTAGAAGTGCTCGTAGAGAACGGTGCACAGGAGCCCTCTGCCGAGCATCTGATCGAGCTTCGATTTGCGGTGGATCAGCTCGTGAGCGGTGATGATCGAGAAGCCCGAGTTGCCACCGACGACGACCACGACCATGAGCATGTCGAGAGAGAAGATCGACTGCTGCGTGAACATGTGCGCGAGCGAGAAGACGATCGCGAACTGCATGGCCGTCAGCAGATAGACCAGCGCGTCGAAGGGCCAGGCGGGCAGCGAGTCGACGGGCTGGCGCAGCTCCACCCGCCCGCTGCGATCGGCCACCATCGTGAGCACCGACGGGATGATGAAGAGCGGAGCGACGTACCAGGGGTGCGGGCCGGTCAAGATGAACAGCAACGCGCCACCGGGGAACACCAGTGATCGCAGATGCCTGACCCAGATCGAGAGGACAGTGGCCGCCGGCAGCGACGGCGCTTCGAGGGTGGCAGCGGACATGCGGGAGACTCCTGGGGGCGAGACCGAATCCTACATACGCCGACGTATGCCTACAACCCGTCGTCCTCGGAGGGAAACAGGGGACTCGGGGGTGCATCGTCCGGTTCGCTCGCGGGATTGAATGGCGCACGGGCCCGGGCGCTCAGAACATCAGCAGGCCGTAGTCGCCGACGACCTCGAAGCCGAGCGCCTGGTATGCGCGCCGCGCCGCACCGTTGTCCTCGCCGGTGAACAGCACCGCGCGATGCGCGCCTCGCTCGCGGGCCGCGAGCAGCGAGCCCCCCACGACGGACCGCCCGTAACCGCGCGCGCGCAGGGGCGGCGGGGTGAAGACGCCGCCGACCTGCGCGATGCCGTCGGCCCAGGCGTTGAACGCGCTCGACGCGACCGGTTCGCCCGCGCCGTCTTCGAGGACGAAGAGCCGGCCCTGGTCGTGGGCCCGCGTGATGCTCTCGCGCGCTGCCACACGCTGCTGCGCACTCCCGGTCTTCGCGAGGCTCTCGACCTCGAACGCGACGCGCCACGACGCGAGCAGCTCGAGATCGGGCTCGCGCGACGCGCGGCATCGCACGTCGCCCGAGGCCAATGCCTCCGGGCATGTGAGCCGATCGATCTCGAGTCGATAGAGGATCTCGCGCGAGACGAGCTCGGGGGCGACGCCGAGTGCGAACGCGCCCAGCACGGCGTTGGCCTCGGCCCAGGGCCCGACGACGCCCCGCACCGGACGCGCCGATTCGCGCGTCGCGAGAAGGGCCGCGTCTTCGACGCCTTCGCCCCCTGCCACTACGACGTTCCCGCCATTGAAGTGCGCGACGACCGCAACGAGCTCTCCGGCTGCGAAGCACCCGGTCCAGACGCCGCCGAATGGATGCGACGCGTTCCGAAGTCCGGCCTCGGCGAGATTGCTCCGCAGGAAGAGGGTCGTGTCCGGGTACGTGTCGAGATACCTCGAGAGCGCGTCGCGATCACCTTCGTCGATCATGCGGACCTCGTCGGGCATCGCGTCAACTCTCCTGCACCTGGACTCGCGTCCAACTCACATACTTGATTTTCACCATGCTGCCCCTGGCCGCGACCCGAGTCCGCCGCGATCCCACGCGCTCAGGGTTTCACCTCGGTGCCGATCACGAAATCCCCCACCACCTTCGATCGAAGCCCGCGCGTGCTGCAACGGGCACATCTTCACGTCACACCGTGGTCATGAAGGTCCACATCCCATGTCGAAGGAGACACGCTTGGCGCCGGCCACTGCCCGTTGGTTGCACGTTGGTTGCATGGAACCGTTTCCCTCGTGCGCAGCCAAGGACGCAACTTCATGATTTCGGGTCCAAGATTCGACCCACAAAGGTCGGCGGCTCGTTTAGGATGTGAATCCTCATGGCCGTTCGACACACTCTCCTCGGACTACTCAGCTGGGAGCCCATGCATGGGTACAAGCTGCGTCAGGTGGCGCAGGCGTACTCGTGGATGTACCCGATGACGAATGCTTCGGTGTACCCGGCGCTCCACGAGCTCGAGCGCGAGGGCTTCATCGAGCATGACACGGAAGTGCACAACGGCAGAGCACGCAAGGTCTACCGCATCACCGATCGCGGACGGAACGAGCTGCAGCGCTGGCTCGCCGTCGCGCCCGACGCCGACGCGTCCGTGCGCGATCAGATGCTGTTGAAGGTCTCGATGCTCGATGAGACGACGCTGCCCGCAGCAGGCGAGTGGCTCGACGAGGCCATCGCCCGG
>CAYYSY010000027.1:0-27537 GCA_964474355.1 uncultured Spirochaetaceae bacterium
GGTCCATGCCTCGAGCGCGGGCTCGCGTACGAGCGTGCGAGGCGACACGTAGCGGCCCTCGGCGTCGAAGCCGCCATGCAGGCGCTCGCCGGCCTCGATCTGCGGCCGCAGACCCTCGTGCGAGCGCATGAGCTCTTCTTCGGTGAATCGCAGCTGGGGCATCGGCGGGGGCTCCTCTGGCGCGTCGGAAGATCCTACCACCCCCCGCTCTACTACCACTCGCCGACGTTCTCCATCGACGCCCAGGGCTCCTGGGCGGGCAGGGCGCCGCCCTTCTGGAGCAGCTCGACCGAGATGCCATCGGGCGAGCGCACGAACGCCATGTGGCCGTCGCGCGGCGGGCGGTTGATCGTCACGCCGTTGTCGGCGAGACGTTGGCAGGCGGCGTAGATGTCTTCGACCTCGTAGGCGAGGTGGCCGAAGTTGCGGCCGCCGTCGTACTCCTCGGGATCCCAGTTGTGGGTCAGCTCGACCTGCGCGTCGTGGTTGCCGGGCGCAGCGAGGAAGACCAGCGTGAAGCGGCCCGGCTCGACGTCGATACGCCGCACCTCCTCGAGTCCGAGCGCGTCGCAGTAGAAGGCGAGGGACGCGTCGATGTCGACGACGCGGACCATGGTGTGCAGATAGCGCATGGAGGGGATCCTTTCGGTCGAGGGCGAGAGCGCCCAGAGTACCGAAAGGTCAGGGTTCAGCTTCCGCCGTCGCGAAGCACGTGGAAGGCGACCTCGCCCGAGCCCTCGAGCGTGCCGAATTGCGGCGTCTGCCGGCGTCGCGAGGCCATGGTCACCTGGGGGCGCACGTACGTGCCGATCTCGCTGGCGGTCACGAAGCCGTCGTGGTCGAAGTCCGCCTCGCCTTCGAGGGCACGCAGGAAGTAGCGGGTGAAGAGGCCCTGGCCCCCCGACTCGAGCGCCTGCTCGCCCTCGGAGCCGGCCGTGATCATCTGCACCGCGCGCAGCGAGGTCACCTTCTCGATGAACGCGCCGCCGCCCTCCGGCTCGATCGAGATGCCTCGCACGAGGCCCAGCCCCGAGTAGCACGAGTCCATAGCGTAGTAGACCTGCTTCGCGGGCAGCCGCGCCGAGATCTCGCGAAGTGTGTCCATGGAGATCGCCGTGGCGAAGACCTCGTTCGGCTCGGCATCGACCGGGATCACGTACCCGCGCTTGTCGCCGCCCGTGAGGGTCTCGGTCTGGCCGTGGCCCGCGAAATAGATCATCGCCATCGAGTTCGAGTCGGTGAGCTTCGGCAGCTCGGTGCCGAGCACTCGCAGGAGCTCCGTGCGCGTCGCCTTCTCGTCGTAGACCTCGATCACGTCGTCGAAGCCCATCTTTCGCAGCGTCGTGGCGACGCGCTTGCCGTCGCGCCGCGCGCCCTCGAGCGGGGGCCACGACCGGTACTGGTCGATGCCGACCACGACGGCGACCCGCTTGCTGTAGAGATCGCTCGCGAGAATGGCGCCGGCGGGCGGGCCCGTGGTCGCCGCCATCGCCGAAGGCGCTGCGCCCGAGCCCTCTTCGGTCCGCCGATCCTGCCGACGCTGCTGGCGTTCGTCGCGGCGCTCGTCGCGATCCTCGTCCCGGTCGCCGTCGCCACCGCCGTCCACCGCCGACTGTCGCGCCTCGGAGGCCACGGCGAGCGCGGCTTGCAGCACCGCGCCGTACCCGTACTTCGATATGAAGCCGGGCATGTCCTCCATGATCTGCCCGGGCGTCGTGCGCTCGGCGCCGTGCTCGGCGAGCAGATCGATCATCGGGTAGTCCTGCTGGTGCACGGCGACGACCATCGGGCGCGCGCCGTTGCGATTCAGGTGATCGGCCCCGGCGCCGCGTTCGAGCAGCAGCTTCGCGACATCGAGGCGTTTGCGCTCGACCGCGACGTAGAGCGGCGTGCGGCCGCCAGAGCCCCAGGCATTGGGGTCGGCGCCCGCATCGAGGTAGTGCTCGATCAGGGTGCGATTGCCGTGGTCGACGGCCCAGGCGAGCGGTGTGGCGCCGTTCAGGTCGGTCACGTCCGGGTCGGCGCCCGCCTCGATCAGCATCATCGAGGCCGCCGTGTCGTTGTTGCGTGCCGCGATGATGAGCGGCGGCACCTCGTCCGTCGCGGTGGCCGCAGGGTCGGCGCCGGCATTCAGCAGCAGCGCGGCGAGGTCTCCGCGGTTTCGCATCAGGGACTCGACCAGCGGCGAGTTGCCGGTCCGCGTGCGACGTGAAGGGCTCGCGCCGCTCTCGAGCAGCAGGCGCACCATCTCGCGGTCGTTCTCCTCGATGGCGAGGCCGAGCGGCGTCTGATCGTTGTCGTCGAGCAGGTTCGGGTCGGCGCCGTGGTCGAGCAGCGCCTGGGCGACCTCGAGGTCGCGCTCGTCGATGGCATGCCAGAGCGCGGTGCGGCGGTCGTCGTCGCGCACGTCTGCCCGGGCGCCGGCCGCGAGCAGGGCCTCGACCACCGGGGCGTGTCCCTTCTCGGCAGCCGCGATGAGGGGCGTGCGGCCGTCCTCGTCGGAGAGGCTCGGTGTCGCGCCGGCAGCCAGCAGGGTCGAAACGACCCTCGTGTGTCCCTCCTCGGCGGCGAGGTAGAGCGGCGTCTGCCCGTGACCATCGCGCGGATCGTGCCGCGCGCCGTAGGCCAGCAGGACCTCGACGGCGTCGTTGTGCCCCTTCTTCGCCGCACGGTGCAGGGGGCGCTCGTCGTCGCCGCTCCGACCTTCGGGGCTGTCGCCGGCCTGCAGCATCGCCTCGAGGGTGACGACGTCGCCGCGCTTGGCCGCGGAGCGGACCGAGGGGCCACCGGCCGTCGCGCAGCCGAGGAGGATGATCGGGGGGACGAGCAGTACGGCCAGCGCCCGCGCAATCGGCGATCGGGTCGGCGTCATCGGGCTCTCCCTCGGCGCGTCTGGCCGCGGCGTGCACGCGCGAAGTGCCATTGCAGGGCGCGCGCCCGTCCGCTGGCCGGACCATGGACTCTACAACCGTCCGCCCCCTTCCCGCCGCCGCGAACCGAGAGACCGTGGCGCCGGCCGATCGGCGACGTGGGGGGCGTCGGCCGACGGGTCAGGGCCCAGGGGGTCGAGCGGGTTCCGGTCGAATCGCGCTGGGCGCGGGGTGCAGCCCGCTGACGGCACCCCGATCGCGACGAAGGGCGATCGACGGCGCCGCGCCCGATGCCCCGGGCCGAACGGCGCGGTACGCTCGCGGCGTCCCGGATCGGTGTCGGCACACCCGGACGGGCATGGGGGGTGGGGGAGAGTGCCGTTCCTCGCCGAGCTGAGGCTCAGCGACGTGGTCGACATGGCCATCGTCGCCGGGCTGCTGTGGGTGGGCATCGCCTGGCTGCGCAACTCGCGTGCGCGCCTGGCGCTGGTGGGCCTCGCTGCGCTCGGCGCCCTCTATCTCTCTGCGCGCGGCTTCGACCTGCGCCTCACGACCTGGCTGCTGCAGGGCTTCTTCGCGGTCGGCGCGCTGGTGCTGGTCGTCGTGTTCCAGGACGACCTGCGGCGGCTCTTCGAGCGCATCGCCGTCTGGGGCCTGCGGCGCGGCACGCCGCGCCCGACGCGCCGCGGCCAGGATGTGCTCGTCCGCACTTGCTTCGCGCTTGCAGAGGACAAGGTCGGCGCGCTGATCGTGCTGCCCGGCAAGGAGCCGCTCACCCGCCACATGGAAGGGGGTGTGTCGCTCGACGGGCAGCTCAGCGAGGAGCTGCTCGCGAGCCTCTTCGACCCCGGCAGCGGCGGCCATGACGGCGCGGTGGTCGTGCACGGCGACCGCGTCACCCGCTTCGCATGCCACCTGCCGCTCTCGACCGACTGGGGAACACTCGCGGGGGGCGGGACGCGGCATGCTGCCGCGCTCGGGCTGTCCGAGCGCAGCGACGCGCTCTGCCTGGTGGTATCGGAGGAGCGCGGGCAGGTCTCGATCGCGTTCGAGGGCGAGCTGCGGATCGCCCGCGAGCCCGACGAGCTGAAGCGCGTCCTGCGCGGCTTCCTCGCCGAGGGACGGCGGCCCGCACGCGAGCGCGGCTTCTGGGGCCAGACGCGCAGGATCGGCCGGCGCTGGAGGGAGGGGCTGGTCGCCGTCGGCGCTGCGTTCGTGTTGTGGTCGGTGGCGATCCCGGGCGCCGACATCGGGCTGGTGACGCGCGAGGTGCCGATCCGCGTGAGCAATCTGCCCGATGGCTACCTGCTCGAAGACGTCGACCCGCCGGTCGTGATGGTCCAGCTCGAGGGGAAGCGGCGCGATCTCGTGCTCGCCAGTACGGACGCGGTCTCGGTCGAGGTCGACGCCTGGCTGGTCCAGCTCGGGCGCCGGACGTTCCAGGTGGGGGCGGAGCAGGTCGCCCACCCCGCGGACGTGCGCGTCGTCGGAGTGCGTCCCTCGAAGATCAAGCTGTCGATCGTGCAGCCGTGAGGCAGGGTCGCGGGGGGGTCAGCGGGCCGCTTCGTGCGGGTGGCGCGGACCCGGCGAAATCGACGAGCCATCCGTCTCCTCGGACCGGGGCAGCGTCCGCCGGCGCTTCTCCTCGCTCACCATTCCACGAAGGGCGAGCCAGGTGAACGCGAGAAGGATTACACCGATGATGCAGATGGTCAGGTCGCTCACGGTCGGCCCTCCTTCGTCCGGGGCGGGGCACCTGGGTTATCCGTTCTTCGCCCGATCCGGTCAGTGACAGTGGTCACCCGAGCCCGAAATCGGCCGAACGCGGCCAGCCCGGGAGCGGGGTCTCCCCGCACCCGATGCGAGTTGCGGGGTGAAAATGCATCACCTCTGCTGCTGTATGAGGACATCGAATCCGAGCGAGCGAGGGGTCGAGCAGCATGCCGCGCCGGCTTCGGCGGGGCGGCTGTGGAACGCTCCGCCTCCTGACCGGCCCGCATCGGGTATGGCTAGATGTGCCGAGGCCACCACCGCTGGCGAGGAGCCCGCTGCGATGAACGACCGAGACGCCGCCCCGCTGCGCCGCGCTCCGATGGACGCGCGCCGCTCGCATCGCCTGCGCCGGTGGGCCGGTGCCGCGGGCTGGCTCGTGGCCGTCGTGCTCGTGGCTGCGTCAGGCCGGGCCGCCGAAATCGGTGAAGAGGCGCGCGCCGCCGTGGCGATGCTCGCGGCGGAGGGCGATGGGTTCAGGGTCGAAGCGAGCGTCACTGCGCCGACCACCGAGGTGCCGCTCGGCGCGCCGATCGCCTGGCGGGTCGAGAGCGAGCGCGACGCGTCGCTCCTGCTGCTGCACGTCGATGCCCAGGGCGTCGGCACGCTGCTGACGCCGAATGGCCTGGCCGAGCCGCCTCGCGCCAGCGCGGGCGAGCCCGTCGTCTGGCCCAGCGAGGACGCCGGGTTCAGCCTCGCGGCCGAGCCGCCCATCGGGCGCGAGTCGCTGCTCGTCGTCGCCACGGCCGAGCCCCTCACCGGCGAGAGCCTCGGGCTCACCTTCGACGACGAGGGCCCCTTCGCCATCGTCGAGGCCACGGACGTCGCCGTGCTCGTCGCGCGCATCCGCGAGGCCCTGGCCGGCCGCGAAGCGGACTCTTGGGGCACCACGCTGGTCGAGCAGCGCGTGCTCGCGCGCGAAGAGGGGCCCGAGATGCTCGCCGAGGAGGTCGTGACCTACTTCGCGACGCGGAGCCGGGCGATCAAGCGGCCGCGCCTCGATCTGCAAGTGCACTTCGAGATCGGCTCGTCGGTGCTCGACGACGCGGCGCGCCGCAACCTCGATCAGGTGGCCCAGGCCCTCGCCGATCGCCGCCTCGCCGCGGCGCGCTTCCGCGTGGCAGGGCACACCGATGCCGTCGGCGAGCATGCCTACAACGAATCACTGTCGCAGGCCCGGGCGCGGGCGGTCGCGAGGTACCTGATCGAAGTTGGCGGGATCGCGCCCGAGCGCATCGAGGTCGCCTACTACGGCGAGCGTCGGCCGCTCGAGCCCAACGACACGCCCGAGGGCCGGCGCATGAACCGCCGGGTCGAGTTCGAGCTCATTCGGAGTTCGTGATCGGCTCGGACCCGCGCGGCGTGAAGCACCGAAAGCCGAGATCGCTGCTCGTGTAGTCGCTGTCGACGACGCCGATGGCCGCGCCGCGGAAGTACGTCGGCACGTCGTCGTCCCACGAGCCGCCCTTGATCACCTGGCCTTCGTCCGTGCGGGTCGACGTCCACTCCCAGACGTTGCCGGCGAGATCGAGCACGCCCTCGGGCGTGGCTCCGCGCGGGTATCGGCCGACCGGCCCGGGGCCCGCCCCTCCGTCGAGAGCGGAGTCGAGGCGAACCTCGTCCCAGTCGTCGCCCCACGGAAAGATGCGCCGGTCGCCACCCCGGGCGTGGTGCTCCCACTCGTCGGCCGTGGGCAGCCGGGCGCCGCGGCTCTCGCAATAGGCGCGCGCCTCGTCGATCGATACGTGGACGACCGGGTGGTCCGCCGGCACCGGCCCCGCTGCGCCGCCGCTCGTGCGGAGCGGCATGCGAAAGCTCAAGCCGGGCACGCGCAGCGGGCCGTCGAAGCTCGCGCCGGAGCGCTCGGCCTGCGTCGGCCGCCCGCGCGCGTCGGCCCAGGCCGCGAAGTCGCCGTGGCGGACCTCGGTCGTGTCGAGCGCACCGTCCTCGAGCCAGACGACGTGCAGCTCTTCGCCCGCGAAGTCGCCGGGCGTGCAGGCGCCGCCGTGGTTCAAGCAGAGCTGCATCGCCTCGGCGATCTCGGAGGGCCGGCTGCCGAGCGCGGCCCGGATCGTGCCGGCCGGCGCGGCGTCGCCCTGCACGCCGTACCAGTAGAGACCGCCACCGGCGGCAGCGGCGGCGGTCAGGAACGCGGCAATGAGCAGCCCGGTGTGGCTGCGACGCGACGCGGCCGCCGTCGGGTGCACGCCGGGCACGATCGTGCCGGAGGCCACGGTGGCGGCCGAGGCGGGGCCCGACCCGAGCGCCCCCGGCGCGCGCACGGCGGCCTCGAAGGCCGCGGCGAAGGCGCTGCAGCTCTCGAACCGCTCGAGGGGATCGCGCGCGAGCCCGCGGGCGACCACCTCGGCCACTCTCGGATCGACCGGGCCTCCCTGCGCCGCCGTCTCGAGCGGCCGCGCGACGCCGGAGTATTTCGCGATCAGCAGCGCCTCGGCCGTGTCGCCCTCGAAGGGCAGGTCGCCGGCGAGTGCCAGGTACACGACGGTCGCGAGGCTGTACTGATCGAACGCGGGGAGGAATTGCCGGTCGACCGCTTCGGGCGGCGAGTAGGCGCCCGACCCGACGATGCCGCCCGTCGCGGTGAGTCCCCGCCGCGGGGCCGCGTCGTCCTCGACCACGTGATCGAGCACGGTCGCGATGCCGAAGTCGGCGAGGAACGGGTGCCCCATCTCGTCGAAGAGGATGTTCCCCGGCTTCACGTCGCGGTGCAGGCAGCCCTTCTCGTGGATGTAGTCGAGGGCCGAGGCGAGGGGCGCGAGCCATGCGAGGATCTCGGCCGCGCTCTGCACGCCATCGTCGAGGCGCTCGCCGAGATCGCCGCCGCCGAGGTGCTGGAGCACGGCGAACGGCACGCCTTCGTGCTCGCCGAAGTCGAGGATGCCGAGGATGTGGGGATGCTCGTGAGAGGAGAGGTCGCGCACCTCGGCGAGGAAGCGCTCGCGTAGCCGCTCGTCCACGAGCACCTCGGCGCGCGGCACCTTGACCACGACGTTTCGGCCCAGCCGCTCGTCGAAGGCGCGAAACACCGTCCCCATGCCGCCGTGGCCGAGCATCGCCTCGACGCGGTAGCGGCCGAGGAGGGTCTGGCCCAGCAGCGAGTCCGGTCCGTCGAGGCCCATCCGGCCCGACGATGCCCTACGACGGGCGTTGTGGCGAGGGTGGCGAGCGTGGACACTCCGTCTGGCGCCGCCGCGAGGGTGGCGCACGGCGACACGCCGCGACGGCCGCACCACCAGCAGCCGCGCGAGAGCGAGAGGAAGGGGAGGGCGAAGTGGCGCACAGCGGCCTCTCGACAGGCGGGTGGATCCTGCTCCAGCTGCTGCGCGTCGTCCCGAAGAACGCGGTGAGCCGCGCGGCCGGGCGCGTCGTCGCGATCCGCTGGCCCTTCGGCCTCGGCCCGCGGCTGGTCTCTGCCTTCGCCCGGGCGGTGGGCGCCGATCTCGCCGAGGCGCGCGACCCCGTCGAGCGCTTCGACTCGATCCAGTCCTTCTTCGTGCGGCACCTGCGCGAAGGCGCGCGCCCTCTCGACGACGAGCCCGATGCGCTCCTCTCACCCTGCGACGGTGCCTGGGGCGCGTCGGGGCGCATCGAGCGCGGCACCCTGCTGCAGGTGAAGGGCAGCCCCTACGCGCTCGCCGATCTGCTCGCTTCGACCGAGCGGGCGAAGGCGTTCGAGGGGGGCTGGTTCGCGACGCTCTATCTGTCGCCGCGCGACTATCACCGCTTTCACGCACCGTGCGATGCGGAGGTCGAGCGGGTCGACTACGTGCCGGGCCGGCTGTGGCCCGTGAACCGGATCGGGCTCGAAGGCGTGCCGGGGCTCTTCGCCGAGAACGAGCGGCTCTGCGTGCACCTCTCGCCACGCACCGCGGCGGGGCTCCCGCGTGGACCGGCGGGCTCGCTGTGTCTCGTGGCGGTGGGCGCGACGATGGTCGGCAAGACGAAGCTCAGCTTCTCGAGCCTCGAGACGAACGTGCGTGGTGGGCGGCGCGCGGCGTGCGTGTTCGAGCACGGCGAGGCGCGCCTCGTGCGCGGCGAGGAGATGGGACGCTTCGAGTTCGGGTCGACGATCATCGTGCTCGCTGCGCCCGGCGGTGTGGCGCTCGAGCCGCGCGAGAGCGGACATCCCGTGCGCATGGGGGAGCGCATCGGTGGCTTCGTCGCGGGCCCGTCCTAGCGCCCGGCGCAAGAAGGCCAGCCGGGGTCGGCCCCTTCGTGGCCCGGTGCGAGCGCGGCGCGGGGGCGCGCTGCAACGCCTTCGTGACCGGGTCGAGCGCGCGGCGGCCGTGGCGCTGTGCGTCGCCTTCGTCGGCGGAGTCGTATGGGTGGTCGTGTCGTCGCCCGAGCCTCCTCGCGACCCCGAGGATCTGTGCGCGGTGTTCCGCGAGAAGCCGCGCTGGCACGACGCGGCGCGCGCGTCGGCCGAGCGCTGGGGCGTCAGCGAGGCGGCGCTGCTCGCGATCGTGTTCCAGGAGTCGAGCTTCAGGTCCGACGCGCGGCCGCCGCGCCGGCTCTGGCTCGGCGTGCTCCCGGGGTTCCGGCTCTCGTCCGCCTACGGCTTCGGGCAGGTACTCGACGCCACGTGGCAGGAGTACATCGAAGCAGGCATCCGGCCCCGTGCACGCCGGGACCGGATCGGGGACGTCCTCGATTTCATCGGCTGGTATGCGGTGACGATCGAGCGTCGCGCCGGCGTGCCGCGGACGTCGGTGCGAGAGCTCTATCTCGCGTATCACGAGGGGCCGTCGGGCTACGCGCGCGGCCATCATCGCGACAAGCCGCTCGTGCTCGCGGCAGCCAGCCGCGTCGAGGCGCGCGCTCGGAGCTACGAGTCGCAGTATGCTGGCTGCCGAGCCGAACTCGAGCGTCGAAGCTGGCTGCCCTTCCTCTGACCCGCCGGCGGTGACTGCGGCGGCCTTCCCGGACGATCGCGTACGCGCTGCGATCCAGGCCCGTCGATGCTGTTCAACTCGCACGTGTTCATCCTGGTGTTCCTGCCCCTCTGCTGGGTCGGGTTCGTCGTGGCGGGTCGCTGGCTCGGTGAGCGCCCGGCGCGGGCCTGGCTCGTCGCGGCCTCGCTCTTCTTCTACGGCTGGTGGAACCCGCGCTATCTCGCGCTGATCCTGGCCTCGGTGGCTGTGAACTACGCGGTTGGTCTTGCGCTCGCAGCCCGGGCGGAGCGCGGCGCACCGCGGGGCGGTCTGCTCGCGCTCGGCGTGGCGGTCAACCTCGGCGCGCTCGCGTACTTCAAGTACGCGAACTTCTTCGTCGACACGCTCGCCGCGCTGGGCGTGTGGGAGCTGCGGCTGCAGACGATCGTGCTGCCGCTCGCGATCTCGTTCTTCACGTTCCAGCAGATCGCCTATCTCGTCGATGCCTGGCGCGAGGGGCGGGCCGAGCGTGACCTCCTCCATTACACGCTCTTCGTCACTTTCTTTCCGCAGCTGATCGCCGGCCCGATCGTGCATCACCGCGAGATGCTCCCTCAGTTCGAGGCGCTGCAGGCGGGGCGTCCGAAGCGGCGCCATCTCGAGGTCGGTTGCACGATCTTCTTCGCCGGGCTCTTCAAGAAGGTGGTGATCGCCGACGGCGTCGCCGCGTGGTCGACGCCCGTCTTCGAGTCGGTGGCGCTCGGCGCGTTGCCGGGCGCGGCCGAGTCGTGGACGGCCGCGCTCGCCTACACGTTCCAGCTCTACTTCGACTTCTCGGGCTACAGCGACATGGCGGTGGGGCTCGGGCTCCTCTTCGGCGTGCGGCTGCCGCTCAACTTCGCCTCGCCGTACCGCGCCACGAGCATCATCGATTTCTGGCGCCGCTGGCACATGACGCTCTCGCGCTTCCTGAAGGAGCAGCTCTACATCCCGCTCGGCGGCAATCGCCACGGTTCGGTGCGGCGCTACGTGAACCTGATGATCACCATGGTGCTCGGCGGGCTCTGGCACGGGGCCGGCTTCACGTTCCTCGCCTGGGGCGCGTTGCACGGCTTCTACCTGCTCGTGAACCACGCGTGGCGGGCGCTGCGCGGTGATGAGCCGGGCGCGAAGGAGACAGGGGAGGGCGGGGCCTTCGGTCGCCTGGCGGGCCGCGTGCTCACGTTCGTGGCCGTCGTCTTCGGCTGGGTGCTCTTCCGGGCGGAGCACTTCGGCGACGCCGTGGTGCTCTACGAGGGGATGCTCGGGCTGCGCGGGGTCGGCGGGCTCAGCGGCGGGCTGGTCGAGGTGGGGGTCCTCGCCGCGCTGACGGTGTTCTGCATGGCCGCGCCCAACCTCCACGAGTGGATGGGCGCCGAGGAGGGAGCGCTCGCGCCGCCCGGAGCGTTGCGCGAGACGCCGGCTCGGCTGCGCTGGCGGCCGACGCCCGCCTTCGCCGGCGCGATGGCGATGGTCGCCGCTGCCGCCGTGCTGGGGATCCAGCGATACAGCGAGTTCCTGTACTTCCAGTTCTGAGCCACGCGAGGGGTCTAGACGACTTGGAGCATGCGCCGGACGAGCACGACGAGCGGTGGTACCTGCCGATCCTGATCGGCGGGGCGCTGCTGTGCGTCGTGCTCTTCGGCCTCGTCAATTTCGCAGTCGATCCGCTGCAGATCCATCGGCGGGCGAGCTACCCGGCCATCTACAGCGAGAATCAGCGTCACCAGAACGCGGGGCTGATCCGCACCCACGACTACTCGACCATCATCGTCGGGACGTCGCACGTCGAGAACTTCTCGCCACGCTCGATCGAAGAGCTGACGGGTGAGCGGGCGATGAAGCTCGCGATCGAGGGCTCACGGGCAGCGGAGCAGGCGGCGCTCGTGCGCGCGGCGATCGAGACGGGTCGGGTGAAGCGGGTGATCTGGGGGCTCGACCATCTCGCCTTCCGAGACTCGCCGCAGTCGCCCTGGGGCGATGATGGGCTGCCGCGGTACCTCTACGAGCCGTCGCTGGCGACGATCGGCCGGTACCTCCTCTCGCTCGACACGCTGCTGCTCTCGCGAGATGCGATGCTCGGTCAGGGGCATCACGATCTCGAGACGCTCAACCGGTGGGGCGAGAGGTCGCGCTTCGGCCCCGCGCACGTCGAGACCGCGTGGCAGCGCATCCGGCGCAACGTCGCGCGTGAGAAGGCGCGCCCGGGCAACGACTTCTCTCCCACGGCGGCGCTGACCCGGAAGAAGGCCGACTTCTTCGTCGGGGCGCTCGTCCGGCGCAACCCGACCGTGCGGTTCGACCTCTTCTTCGCGCCCTACTCGATCGTGGCTTATCTCGTCGACCACCTCGTCTCCGACATCGAATTCTCCGAGCGGCTGGCGTTCAAGCGCAGCGTCGTCGAGCTCGTGGGTGGCGAGGCCAACGTGCGGATCTTCGACTTCCAGGCCGAGCAACGCGTCACCCACGACCTCTCGCGCTACAAGGACGTGCACCACTTCGATGCCCGCGTGAGCGACGGGATCGTCCGCGCCATGGAGATGGGCGCCTGGCAGATCGCCCCCGATGCGTACGAGGCCCGGCTCGAGGAGCACGCACGGCAGGTGGCGCGCTTCATGGAGCGGGCGTGCCGAGACCCGGCGCTGCGTGCGTACTGCATCGCGCCCGGGCGAAAGACTCGCTGATCTGCGCAGGCACGGGGCGGATTGCCTCGGCCGCGCGGGCGCTCCGGGTCGCCTGTGACCCGCGCACGTGGTCGCTGTGCTATCGAAATCGACGAGGGTGCGGCGAGTCCGCGTGCCCGCGTCGGAGGGACGTGCGATGTCGGGCCCGAATCGGAAGGCGCGCGGGTGGCAGGGGCTCCGGCTCCGGGTCGCAGCGGTCGGCTTCGTCGTTGCCCTGGTCGTCTGCTCGCCCTGCCTCGCGGCGGGCACGCTGACCGATGCCTTCATCGATCCCACGGACGGCGCCTTCGATACCAGCAACTGGCTGCTCGAGCAGCGCGGGCTCATGCCGGTGCCGATCATCGTGACCGAGCCGGCCGTGGGCTACGGCGGCGGCGCGGCGCTGCTCTTCTTCCATCGCTCCAAGGAGGACGTCGAGGCTGCGAATCGAAGGAAGGAGGAGGGGGGGCCGGCGCCCGCCTCGCTCTCCACCCCGCCGAGCGTCTCGTTCGCGGTCGGTCTCGGTACGGAGACGAAGACGTGGGCCGCGGGCGGCGGCCACTTCGGCGTCTGGATGAAGGATCGGCTGCGCACGTTCACGATGGGCGGCTACATGTCGGCCAACGTCGACTACTACATCGGCGACAACAGCTTCGCCTACAACATCGAAGGCTTCCTCGTCTCCCAGGAGGCTCTGGTCCGGCTCTTCTCGACCGACTTCTTCGTCGGTGGCGCGTACAGCTTCCAGCAGCTCGATCCGACCTTCGCGGGCGCGACGCCCCCGGGAGGCGGCTTCGACATCGACGCCGACAACAACGCCGGGTTCGACTTCATCGCCGCGTTCGACAGCCGTGACAACATCTTCACGCCGAATCGAGGCCAGAACATCCGCATCGACGGCACGCTCTTCCGCAAGAACCTCGGCGGCGATCACGACTTCGAGCTGCTCGAGACCGAGGTGATCACCTACTACCCGCTCTTCGACGACAAGCTCGTGGTCGGGCTGAGAGCCGGCGCCGACTTCGCGTTCGGGGATACCCCCTTCTACATGAACCCGTACGTCGATCTGCGTGGTGTCGCGGCGCTCCGCTACCAGGACGAGCGCGCCGGTGAGGGCGAGCTCGAGCTGCGCTGGCGCGTCTGGCGCCGCTTCAGCCTGATCGGCTTCGCGGGGCTCGGCTGGGTCGACGGCGCGAAGTCCGATGACGACGGTACCGGCCCGATCCCCGCCGGCGGCTTCGGCTTCCGGTACCTGATGGCGAGGGTGATGGGGATGCACTCGGGCGTGGACTTCGGCTGGAGCGAGGACACGTTCGCCTTCTACATCCAGGTCGGTGGCGCGTGGTGAGCGCGCGGGGGTACACGGGATGACGCTCCGCATCGTGAACGCGCGCATCGTGAACGAGGGCGAGGTTCGCGAGGGCGATCTGCGGGTCGTGGATGATCGCATCGACGAGATCGGGCCCTCGCTCCCGGGCCGGCCCGGCGAAGAGGTCATCGACGCCGGCGGCGCAGTGCTGATGCCGGGCATGATCGACGACCAGGTTCACTTCCGGGAGCCGGGCTTCACGCACAAGGGCGACCTCGGCACCGAGTCGTGCGCTGCCGTGGCCGGCGGCATCACGAGCTTCATGGAGATGCCGAACTGCAATCCCCTCACGGTCGACGCGGCGGCCCTCGAGGACAAACACCATCGGGCGGCGGACACGGCCTGGGCGAACTGGGCCTTCTACTTCGGCGCGACGAACGACAACCTCGCGGAGATCGAGCGCGTCGACACGTCGAAGGCCTGCGGTCTGAAGGTCTTCATGGGCGCGTCGACGGGCAACATGCTGGTCGACGACCCCGACACCCTCGAGCGGATCTTCGCCGCGTCGCCGTTGCTGATCGCCACCCACTGCGAGGACACGCCGACCATCACGGCCAACGAGGCGGCGGCGCGCGAGGCCCACGGTGCCGACGCGCCCGCCCACCTCCACGCGCGCATCCGCTCTCGCGAGGCCTGCCTGACCTCGTCGACCCTCGCGGTCGAGCTCGCCCGGCGTCACGATGCGCGGCTGCACGTCCTGCATCTGACGACGGCGGAGGAGCTCGACCTCTTCGACAAGGGGCCGGTCGAGGGCAAGCGCATCACGGCCGAGGCCTGCGTGCACCATCTCTTCTTCGACGATCGCGACTACGCGACCAAGGGCGCCGACATCAAGTGCAACCCATCGATCAAGACGGCCGGAGATCGCGACGCGATCTGGCAGGCCGTCGCCGACGACCGCATCGACGTCATCGCAACCGACCACGCGCCGCACACCCGTGAAGAGAAGGCGCGTCCCTTCCTCGATGCGCCGGCCGGTCTGCCGCTCGTGCAGCACGCGCTGCTCTCGCTCTTCGAGCACGTGGACGCGGGCCGGCTCGACCTGCCGCGGCTCGTGCAGAAGGTCTGCCATGCACCGGCCACGCTCTTTTCGGTCGAGGAGCGCGGCTTCCTGCGCGAAGGATTCTTCGCCGATCTCGTGCTCGTCGACGACCGCAGCGAGCTCGTGGTCGACGACGAGCCGGTGTTCAGCAAGTGCGGTTGGACGCCCTTCGCCGGCCACCACTTCGGCAGCCGCATCAGGGCGACGATCGTGAACGGCCGGATCGTGTGGCGCGACGGCCAACATGGCGAGCGCGGGGGCGCCCGGGCCCTGACCTTCGACCGGGGCTGAGCCGCAGCGATCCGCAGCGCCGGGGCTCCCCCGCGACGCGAGGCGGTAGACTCCAGCCCGAATCGAGACGTCGCGTCTCGGGCCGGGGCAGTGGGTTGAACTCGATCCGGACATTCTTTCGCGAGCTGGTCCGCCGCCGTGTGCTGCGCACCGCCGGACTCTATCTCGTGGCCGTGTGGGGCGTGTCGCAGGGCGCGGCCGAGATCTTTCCCCTCTTCGGTGCGAGCGAGGACGACGTGCGCCTGTTCATCGTCGGCTCCCTCGCGCTGCTCCCGTTCGTGGTTGCGCTCTCGTGGATGTACGACATCACCGGCCACGGTCTGAAGCGCGACCCCGCGGACGTACGCGAGATGCACCGCCCCGGGCCCGCGGCCGAGACGACGGTGTCCGTCTCGCTCGCGGACCTGCCTGCCGAGCGGGTGAAGATCGAGCTGCGCGACGGCGTGCGCGACGAGGTCACCGTGCAGGCGCGCGAGTTCGTCATCCGCCGCGAGGACGGGTGCGCCGTCCGTTTCGAGGACCCGGCCGTCAGCCGAAGCCATGCGCGCGTCTTCCATCACGGCGGGCGCTGGATCATCCGCGATCTCGGCAGCACGAACGGCACCTGGCTCGACGGTCGCCGCATTCGCGAGGCGGAGCTGCCCGAGCGCTGCCGCGTGCGCGTGAACGAGGTCGGACCCACTCTGCATCTGTCGTTGATCCCGGCGACGGAGGACGCCGCGCTGGCGGGGCTCGACGTGGGTCGAACCCTCATCGCGCGGGGGCGCTGAGGCCCGATCGCCGAAGCGGGGGTATGCTCGCGTGCGAGGGGGCTCGGTCGGGTCCGAGCCTGCAACGTCGAGGGGTCCCCTGCACGCAGGGTGTTCCGGGCGAGGACGAGGCGCACCGTGGTCGAAGACGCGCAGCCCGCAGAGAGTGATTCACCGGCCGGCGACGCCGGGTCGCGCACGCCGATGGTCGTCTGGGCCGGCACGTGGCTGCCCTGGTCGCAGACGTTCATCTACGAGCAGCTGCAGTCGGAGCAGCGTTTCGAGTCGACGGTGTTCTGCCATCGCTACGCGGGGAACCACGCTGAGCTCTTTCCGCATCCGCGCGTGAAGACGCTGCCGCCGTGGGAGTGGCCGGCGTATCTCACGGCGCGCGTGTCGCCCACGTACACGCGTACCCTTCGCGAGCTGAAGCCCGCAATCCTACACGCGCACTTCGGCTTCCACGGCCAGCACGCGGCCGGCTTCGCGAAGCGCGAGAGGCTGCCGCTCGCCGTCTCGTTCCACGGCAAGGATGGTGCGGCGCTCACGTGGGACGCGCGCAAGCGCATCGACTTCGTGGCCTACCGGAACTGGATGGCGCCGGCGATGTTCCGCACGGCGCAGCGCTTCCTGCCCGTGTCCGAGGACCAGGCGGACATCCTGATGTCGGCGGGCGTTGGCATCGACCGGATCCACGTCCACGACCTCGGCATTCCGCTCGATCGCTTCGAGCTGTACGAGCGACCGGACGGGCCCCTCCGCATCCTCATGGTCGGTCGCATGGTCGAGAAGAAGGGCATGGAGTACGGCGTCCGGGCGATGGCCCGCATCCGTACCGAGTTCCCCGATGCGCGCATGAAGATCATCGGCTCGGGCTTTCTCGAGAAGCGCCTTCGCCGCATCGCGTTCGAGCTCGAGATCGAAGACGTCGTCGAGTTCCTCGGTGTCGTGCCCCCCGACCGCGTCGCCGCCGAGATGAAGGCGGCGAACGTGGTGCTCTGCCCCTCGGTGGTGAGCCATTGGGGTGACCGCGAGGGCGGGCTCACGGTGTGCAAGGAGGCATCGGCCACCGGGCTGCCGGTCGTCGCGACCGCCCACGGCGGCATCCCGCGCGTGGTGGACCACGGCCGCACCGGCATCCTCGTACCCGAGCGTCAGGTGACGCCCATCGTGAACGCGCTGCGCGAGCTCGGCCGCAGCAAGAAGCTGCGCGACGAGCTCGGCCTCGAAGGGCGCAAGAAGGTCGAGCGCGAGTTCGATGGCCGCACGCAGAGCGAGCGTCTCGAGGCGCACTTCCAGGACGTGATCGACTGCTTCTAGAGGGCTCGTCGCGCTCAGCGCGGCGCGCCGCCTCCCCGCAGCACCATCGCCTCGTGCGCCGGCCACACGAGCTCGAGCCAGTCGCAGAGCACCGGCCGCGTCCTGCGCGGATCGATGAGGTCGTGCGCCGCGAACGCCTCGGCGCGGGGGAAGGGCGTGCGCTTGCTCGCGAGCATCTCCTCGAGCTCGGCGCGCTTCGCGTCGGGATCGTCCGCGGCCTCGATCTCGCGGCGGAACGCCACGGCGACGCCGCCTTCGAGGGGCAGGGCACCTGCCTCGGCGCTCGGCCAGGTGAAGACCGTGCCGCGGGGCCCATAGTGCGCGGCGGCTGCCACGCCGTACGACTTTCGCACCGCCACCGTCGCCCACGGCACCGTCGAGCGCACACCGGCGACGATGGCGTCGACGCCGTAGCGGATCGTGCCCGCGCGCTCGCTGTCCAGCCCGATCATGAACCCCGGCTCGTCGACGAAGGACACGACGGGCAGGTGGAACGTCTCGCAGAAGCGCAGGAAGCGCGCGACCTTCTGTGCGCCCTCGGCGCCCATCGCACCCGCGTAGAACATGGGGTCGTTGGCGAAGACGCCGACCGGCCGGCCTGCGAGCCTCGCCAGCCCCACGATCTGCGAGCGCCCGTAGAGCGGGCTCATCTCGAAGAACGAACCGGCGTCGAAGACCGCTTCGAGCACCTTCCGCATCTTGTAGACCTTGCGCCGGTCGCGCGGGATGATCTCGAGCAGGCTCTCCTCGCAGCGCTCGGGCGCGTCGTCGCAGGCCGCCCGGGGCGGCAAGAGATCGACGTTGCGAGGGAGATAGGACAGGAATCGCCGCGCCATCGCGAGGGCCGCGTCCTCGTCTTCGGCCAGATTGTCGACGACGCCGCTCTTCAGATGGATCTGCGGTCCGCCGAGCTCGTCCTTGGTCAGCTTCTGCCCGGTGGCGCGCTCGACCACGGCGGGGCCCGCGATCAGCACCTGCGACGTCTGCTTCGTCATGATCGACAGGTGCGAGGCCGCGAGCCGCGCTGCCGGAAACCCCGCGACCGCGCCGAGCGCGACCGAGACCACGGGTGCCGTCTCGAGCACGGCCGCGATCGACTCGAAGCGCGGATTCGCGAAGACGGGATCGCCCATCGGACGGGGCTGGCCCTTCTTGCCACCCGTGCCGGTCACGCTGCCGCCGCCGCCCTCGAGCAGACGCACGAGCGGCAGGCGCTGTCGCCACGCGAGCTCCTCCGCGTAGACGCTCTTGCGCAGCCCCGCCGGCGTCGGCGAGCCGCCGCGCTGGGGGAAGTCCTCGCCGCCTATGACGCAGGGGCAGCCATCGACCGACACCGTGCCGAGCACGTAGTTGGCCGGCGTGAACGCGACCAGCCGTCCCTCTTCATCGGTCTCGCCGTAGCCCGCGATCGGGCCCTGCTCGCGGAAGCTGCCTTCGTCGCCGAGCGCCTCGATGCGCTCGCGCACCGTGAGGCGCCCCTTCTCGTGCTGGCGCTCGACGGCCTCGGCGCCGCCCATCTCGAGGGCGGCCTCGCGCCGCGCTTCGATGCCGTCGACTTCGGGCTTCCAGCTCATGGGGTCTCCGCGTCGTTCGGGCCACGGCCCGCACGAGAAGGTCGGGGTCAGAAGAGCACGATCTCGGGCTCGAGGCTAGCGAGGTCGAGGATGCCGATCGCGTTGTGCCCCTTCATGTGCCCCGCCGACTCTCCGGGGTTGAACACGAGCTGGCCTGCCGTGTGCTCGATGCGACGGAGATGCGTGTGGCCGTGTAGCGCGACCTCGTGCACCTCGCCGTCCACCCACGAGAGCTGATGGGGCTCGTGCACGACGACGATGCGCTGCGCGTGCCAGGTGACACGCATCGGCGGGTCGACGAGCGTGATGCCGTGGCGCTCTGCCGCCTCTTCGAGCGAGGCGCGCTCCTGGTCGTTGTTGCCGTAGACGCCGTAGAGCGGCGCCTCGAGGCCGGCGAGCGCGTGCAGCACCTTCGCCTGGGTGATGTCGCCCGTGTGCACGACGCGATCGATGCGAGCCTCGTTGAACAGATCGACGATCCGGTGGACGTTGCGCAGATTGTTGTGCGTGTCGCTCACGACGCCGATCCGCATGGCGTTCGACCTGGCTCCCGTCGGGATGGGTGCGGGTGATTGGAGTCGGTGGTCTCGAATGGATGTGCGCGAAGGGGTGCAGGATAACCCACCCGCGTGCGTTGCCGGCGCTCGCCGTGAGGCCGTGTCGAGCGCCGCATCGCCGGGCGGGCGGCGCCCGTTCGTGGTACTGCTCGACCCGTGATCGTCTCGGCGCTCCTTCTGCTCGTGCTGGCACTCGTGCTCTTCCGGCTCTTCGCTGGCGTGCCCCGGCCCGCCCATCCGTCCGGGCTGCTTTCGAACGCCGAGGTCGCCTTTCTCGAGGCGGCCGGCGCGACGCTGATTCCATCGATCGAATGCGGCCTCGCTCGCTCCGGGCCCGAGGCCGACCTCACGGCCTTCGCCGATCGATACGTGGGCGCGCTGCCTCCGCGACAACGGCAGCTGATTCGCGCGATGCTCGTCTTCTTCGAGCAGTCGACCCTGCTCTTCCCCGCGCGCGGTCCCGGCGGCTTCCGGCGCTTCTCGAGGCTCTCGACCGAACAGCGCCTCGGGGTGCTCGAAGGCTGGGCCGCGAGCCCATGGGGCTGGCGACGGTCGCTCTTCACCGCGCTGCGGGCATTCGTGGTGATGGGAGTGCTCGGCCACCCAGAGAACTTGAGCGGCCTCGGGCTGTCGCCTTGGGAGATCGATTCGCCGACGATCGAGAGCGATCTGCTCTACCCCGTGATCGGCGAGCCGCGGTCGTCGATCGCGCTCACCGAGGACGACCTCACCCACGTGCGCGACACCACGCCGCTTCGTCCCGGGAGCGAGCGCGCGTGAGCGCCGCGGCTGGGCGGAAGGACGCGGCTGGGCGGAAGGCCACGGCTGGGCAGAAGGACGCGGCCGGGCAGAAGGACGCGGCCGGGCAGAAGGCCGCGGCGCTCGCGGGCGACGTGCACGTCTTCGCGGACTACGACCGCGACGTCGCCTTCGAGGCAGATGCGGTCGTCGTCGGCTCCGGGCCGGCCGGCGCCATCGTGACCCATCAGCTCGCCGCGGCCGGTCATCGCGTCGTGCTCGTCGAGGAAGGGCCACCCTTCACTGCGCGGGACTTCCGGCAGGACGCGGCCGAATCGATGACGCGCACGATGCGCGATGGCGGGCTGCGCACCACCACGGGCCACTTCATGCCGGTGCTGCAGGCGATCGCGCTCGGCGGGGCGTCGGTCGTGAACTCGGCCATCTGCGTGCGTCCGCCGGCGTGGGTCTTCGACGAGTGGTGCACGCGCTTCGATCTCGAGCGCACGACGCGCGCCGCGCTCGATCCGCACTTCGACGCGGTCGCCGACTTCCTGGGCATCGCACCGACGCCCGACTCGGTGCAGGGCCCGCGCAATCTGCTCTTCAAGCAGGGCTGCGACGCGCTCGGCATAGGCAGCGAGCCGATCGAGCGCAACGTCCGGGGCTGCCGCGGCAGCGGCGAGTGCTTCACCGGCTGTCGCCCTCGCGCGAAGCAGAGCATGGACGTGAGCTACATCCCCGCGGCGATCGGCCTCGGCGCCCGGGTGCTGACCTCGGTGCAGGTACAGCGCGTGCGCGCCTCGCGCACGCGGGTGTTCGGGATCGAGGGGCAGGTGGTCGAGCCCTTCACGGGCCGCCGATCGCACCGCGTGCGCGTCGATGCCAAGATCGTCGTGCTGGCGGCGGGCTGCATGGCGACACCCGTGCTGCTGCAGCGCAGCGGTGATCTCGCGAACGGCTCCGGGCAGGTGGGGCGCAACCTCCAGTTCCATCCCGGCACGGCGGCGGCCGGCGTCTTCGCCGAGCCCGTCGATCCGCTCTTCGGCGGTACCCAGAGCTATCAGTCGCTCCACTACCTGCGCGACGGGTTCAAGATGGAGACGCTGTGGACGGCGCCGCCGGCGCTCGCGGTGCGGATGCCCGGTGTAGGCGCCGCGCTGGTCCGGCACCTCGCCGCGATGCCGCACTCGGTGGTCTTCGACGCGATCTGCAGCACACACCGTTCGCTCGGCACCGTGCGCGCTCGCTCGGGCTCCCTCGATCCGTCGATCCACTGGCGGCTGCATCCGGAGGACGCCGGCATCATGATGCACTCGGTCGAGGTGCTGTGCAGGCTGCTCCTGGCGGCGGGCGCCGAGCGCATCCTGCCGGGAGTCCACGGCCTGCCCGAGGTGATCACGCGGCGCGAAGAGATCGATGCCATCTCGCAGCGCGAGGCGAAGCCCGGCGACTTCACGATGGCGAGCTCGCACGTCTTCTGCACGACCCGCATGCACGGGCGCGCCGACGAGGGGGTGGTGGACGAGTCCGGTCGCTGTCACGATCTCGACAACCTGTACGTCGCCGACACCGGCGTCTTTCCGCGCTGCACGTCCGTGAACCCGATGTTCACGGTGATGGCCCTCGCCCACCGGCAGGGCGAAATGCTCGCGGACAGGCTCTGAGCCACAGGGTCAGGAGCAGGCCCAGAGAGAAGTCACGTGACCGACGACCCGATGCCCGAACAGCTGCTGCGCGTCCTGCGCCCCGACGATGCCCGTCGCGTGATCGGTCGCGGTCATCCGGTGGGCGACATCCTCGAGGCCTACGAGTGGGAGGTGCTCGAGCGCGAGCTCGGACATCTGCGCGTGGCCGCGCATCTGCCCGAGGCCGTCCGCAACCCGCGCGGTCAGCTCTTCGGCGGCTTCACCGGGACGTACGTCGACTTCATGTCGCTCTTCACGTTCTGGGCGGGGCGCGAGCACGAGCGGAGCGAGAAGCGGCGCTGGCTCGCCACCCTCAACATGCGGGTCGACTACTTCCGCCCCGTGATGGGGCCGCGCTTCGAGATGGAGGGGCGGATCGTCCACCTCCGCGGCGGCACCGGCATGGTCGAGACGCGCTTCTTCGAGCCGGGCACCTCTGGGATGGATGGCCCCGAGGGGGATCCGCTCGTCTTCGGCTACACGACGCTGCGTGTCACGGGCTGAGACGCGACTCAGCCCGTCCTCCGCGGCATTTCATCCCCATCCACCGGCAACTCGGACTTCATCCAACCGCACCGTCGGCCGATGAGACCAGGGGTCGCTGACGTGCGAGGACTCCCTCCAGTGGGTGTCGCGCACCCGGCGCCGCGTTCTCGTGCGGAGGGGGCTTCGGCATGCGAGTCCTGGTTTCGATCCTGATCTTCGTTCTGGTGATGGCGCCGGTCGCGTCCATTGCGGAGCCCGTCCGCTCGGTGGGCAATCGGGGCGACTGCCGCCGCATGACCAAGCAGATCGACCACTACGAGAACGTCGTCCTGAAGATGGCGAAGGATCGCGGCAACAAGACCTGGGAGGCCTCGATGGAGGCCCACCTCGCCAAGCTGAAGGATCGCCGCGCCGACCGCTGCCCCGAGTACCACAAGCAGCGCAAGTTCCTGATCCGCGCCCGCGCGCAGGCACGCGAGATCCAGAAGTACATCAAGGCAGCGGGTAGTGCGGCGGCCAAGTACTTCAGCGGCGGTTGGCTCTAGACTCCGGATCGCACGGGCACCTGTGGGTCGGCGGCGCGGGCTTGGTTGCTCGGGTTCGCATCTTGGGGGTGTCGTCCTCACTTCCGGCGAGCCGGCCTTACGGGCGCGGGCGTTTCTGGCCAGCGCGAGGCCTGGTGGGTTCATTCAGGCTCGCCTCCAATTCCGGGCGTCACCCCCAAGATGCGAAGGCGGGGCGCGAAGCTCTGCGGGTCGGACGGACGGTGGGCCGCACGGTCGCTTCGCTTGGGGTGTCGAGCCTCGGCTTCGGGGCCTCGTCTCGGGCGTGGGGCGTGCCTGCGTGCTGGATTCGAGCTTTGAGGTTCCTTCATCGGGGGGAGGTCGGGTTGGCTAGGCTCTCGCGCTGCATCCACCTGCTGCGAGGAGAGAGCGATGAAGCGAAATCGACTGGGGCGGACCGGGCTCGTCGTGTCCGAGATCTGCATGGGCACGATGACCTTTGGCAGCATGGCGGACGAGGCGGCCTCGATCGCCATCCTCGACAAGAGCTTCGACGCGGGCGTGAACTTCATCGACGCGGCGGAGATGTACCCCGTTCCCCCCGACAAGAAGTGGGCGGGGCGGACCGAGGAGATCTGCGGCAAGTGGCTGGCCGGCCGGCCGCGTGACTCGGTGATCGTGGCGACGAAGGTCGCGGGGCCCGGCGGCGGCTGGTTCCAGGGGCCGCTGCGCTCCGGTCATACCGCGCTCGATCGCTGGAACATCGAGCGCGCCGTCGACGCCAGCCTGCAGAAGCTCGGCACCGACTACATCGATCTCTACCAGACGCACTGGCCCGATCCGCACATGCCCATCGAGGACACGATGGAGGCGCTCGATCGCGTCGTCGAGGCGGGCAAGGTCCGCTACGTCGGTTGCAGCAACGAGACGGCCTACGGGCTGACGAAGAGCCTGTGGATGAGCGATCAACACGGGCTGGCGCGCTACGAGACGATCCAGAACAACTTCAGCCTGCTGAACCGCCGCTTCGAGGACGAGCTCGCCGCCGTCTGCCGCCGCGAAGACGTGACCTGCCTGCCCTACAGCCCCATCGCCGGTGGTGTCTTGTCGGGCAAGTATCAGGGCGGCGCGTTCCCGGAAGGCGCGCGCTTCTCGATGTACCAGAGCGACAAGGCGCGCGGCTCGGCGATGACCCGCCGCTTCATCAACGAGAAGTCGATGGCCTCGGTCGATGCGTTCACCGAGCTCGCGAACAAGGAAGGCATCAGCGTCACGACCCTCGCCACGGCGTGGACGCTCAGCCACGACTTCGTCGGCTCGACGATCATCGGCGCGACGACGCCCGAGCAGCTCGACGACACGCTCGCGGCGGCGGGTCTCGCTCTCTCGGACGACTGCCACGCCGAGATCGCGAAGATCACGCGCGAGCATCTCTACCCGATGGGCTGAGTGGGCCTCGACGGAGTCGATCTCATGCTGGCTGGTCGTTCACCCGGTCGGGTTCGTGTCGCGGGGTGGGTCGTCGCGTCGCTGCTCGTCTTTGCACTGGTCGCGCCGGTCGCGTTCGCCCTCGGCGGCGGCGCCGACGGCGAGTACGACAAGCGCACGTCGTCGCACTTCGTGCTCTACCAGGACGTCGACATCGACCGTACGTCGGGCCTGCGCGGGAGCCGCCGCTTCGAGCAGGACGTGCTCGCGACCCTCGAGTCCGCCTTCGATCGGCTCGACCAGCGCCTCGGGCTTCGGCCGACCCGGCCGATCATCGTCACGGTCCACGACCCGGCGATTTTCGACGCGCGCTTTGCCGGCCTGTTCCGGTTCCCGGCAGCGGGCTTCTACGGCGGCACGGTGCACGTGCGCGGCGGCACAGTCGTGGACGGCCGTCTGCAGCATACGCTCCACCACGAGCTGGTCCATGCCGCCTTCGACTCGGTGGCGCCGAGCCTCTTCGTGCCGGCCTGGATGAACGAGGGGCTCGCCGAGTACTTCGAGGCCCGGGCGCTCGGCAAGCGCGGGCTCTCGGGGCGCGAGGCCGAGGTGATGTCGCGCGTCGTCGCGCAGGGCAGGGCGTTCGCGCTGGCCGATCTCGCGGGCGGCAGCTTCGGCCAGCTCGGGCCGGACGGCGCGGCGGTGGCGTACCTGCAGTCGTACGCCTTCATCGACTACCTGGCCACGGTCGCGGGCGAGCGGCGGCTGCGTGAGTGGGTGCGCGACTACGTGCGCACGGGCGATCTCGACCGCGTGACCCGCCGCATCTTCCGCGCCGACCTCGCGCGGCTCGAGGCCGACCACCTCGCCGCGCGGCTGCTCGACGGGCCGCGCTGAGCGCGCATCGCTCCGCCCCGGGCCCCATCCGGGCAACGGCCGGGAGGTGTTGATAGTGTCCTGCTCCAGAAGTTCGGCTGCATTCGAAGCCGCCCGCGAGCCGCTCGCTGCGTTGCGCTCGGTCACCGTAGCTACGGCTATGCTTCCCTCACGCGCCTTGCGAGGGACTCGCAGGCGACTTCTCGGTGCGGTGGGTGCCGTGCAGAGCACGAGTTCGATTCGACGCCGAACTTCTGGAGCAGGACACTAGCTTGCGCGCCGTGCCCCGCGAGAATCGAGTCTCCGTCCGTCCCCGGTCGCTCCCCGGGCGGGTCTGCCGCATCGCCGCCGCGCTCGCCGGGTGGCTGATCGTCGTCTCGACCTTCGCCTTTGCCCCCGCGCTCGCCGACCCCCCGCCGCAGCTCCATCGCCTCGGCGACTCGGGCGGGTTCCCGCCGATCGGGATACGGCTCGACCATGCCCAGGACCGAGGGCACTGGATCTTCTCGTACCGCTATGTGCGCGCGTCGAGTGAAGGGCTGCTCGATGGCACCGATCAGGTCGCGGTCGACGACATCCTCGGCGCACCGTACAGCGAGGTGCCGACGTCACAGACCGACGAGGCGCACATCATGAGCGTCGCCTACGCGCCGCTCGATCGTCTCACCTTCGAGCTCTCGCTGCCCTATCTGGTGCGCGAGCAACACGTCGCCACGGCGACGGGGGGGCGCACCCACTCGGCGCGGGGCATCGGCGACGCGCGCTTCGTCTTCGTCGTGCCCTTCATCGAGAACGGTGAGCAGGAGACGCATCTCACTGCGGGCTTCACCTTCCCGACAGGCAGCGTGCAGGAGACCGACGCGAACGGCGAGCGGCTGCCGTACAACGTGCAGCTCGGCTCGGGCACGTGGGACGTCGTCTGGGGCATCACCTACACCGGCCGGCACGAGCGCATCAGCTGGGGCGGCGAGGTGGATGGCATCTATCGCATCGGCTCGAACTCCGAGGGCTACACCCAGGGCACCCGCTACGCGGCGTCGGGCTGGATCTCGGCCATGGCCCATGAATGGGTGAGCGTGTCTGCGCGTCTCGCGTGGGATCGGCGCACGAACGTGAACGGCAGCGACCCGTTGCTCGATCCCCTGGAGAGCCCCGCCAACGATCCCTACAGGCAGGGTTGGAACAGGCTCGAGGTGGGACCCGGCGCGAACGTGCTCGTGCCGGTGCTCGGTGGGCAGCGCCTCGCGATCGAGTGGATGTTCCCCGTCTACCAGACCGTTTCCGGGCCGCAGCTCGAGCGCGACTGGACCCTCACCGCGGGGTTCCAGTGGCTCTACTGATGCCCGTGCGCCGCCCGGGCCTGATCGCATCGGTCGCGCTGGTGCTCGCGCTCGTCGCCACCGGGTGCGACGACGGCACGCGCACGTTCACCGTGCGGGGCACCGTGCACGACGTGATGCCCGAGCGAGGGCAGGCCCTCGTCGAGCACGACGACATCCCGGGGCTCATGCCCGCGATGACGATGAGCTTCGACGTCCCCGACGCGTCGGTCGTCTCGCGCATGCGGCCCGGCCAGGTGATCGAGTTCGAGCTGGCCTTCGACGGTCGCAGCTACGCCATCGCCGACTTCGAGGTCGTGGGGATGGCACCCGAGGAGGAGGGCTGGGTGCGCTTCGGCGACGCGCTGCTGCGCTCGGATCCGGCGCCCGCGTTCTTGCTGACGAACCAGGACGGCGCGCCCGTTGCGCTGGCCGACCTGGCCGGCCGCGTCCTGCTGGTCGACTTCGTCTTCACGAACTGCCCCGGGCCGTGCCCGATCCTCACGGCGAGTCACGTGCGGGCGCAGCGGGCGGTGCCCGAAGCCGTGCGCGATCGCGTGCACTTCGTCTCGATCTCGGTCGATCCCGAGCGCGACACTCCGGCGGCGATGCGCGGCTACGGCGAGGCGAGGGGCGTCGACTTCGCGCGCTGGTCGATGCTCACGGGCACGCCCGAACAGGTCGATCCGGTGCTGCGCGCCTTCGGCGTGGGGCGCACCGGCGGCGGGGACGAGCCGATCGAGCACACCGTGATCACGTACCTGGTCGACGGTGAAGGGCGCATCGTCAAGCGCTACTTCGGGCTGCAGCACGAGCCCGAGGCGCTCGCGGCCGACTTGGCGACGCTGGTCGAGAGCACAGCTGACGCGAGCGAGCGGGCGAGCGCGCACGAGTAGGGCACTCGGCCCGAGATCGACGCGCGGGCTCAGCGGCCCGGCGCGTGCGACAGCCGCGCCGCGCGGTCGCCCAGGCCGAAGTCGAAGTCGTCGGGGCACAGGATCTCCGCCAGCAGCTCCAGTGAGTCGACCAGCCGCGGGCCCGGGCGGTTGAAGTAGGCGTCGCCGTCGACGGCGGCGACGCGGCCTTCGCGCACGGCGCGCAGCGTCGACCACGCTGGCACCTCCTCGAGCCCGCGCGCCTCATCGAGCGTGCGCTCCAGGTCGAAGCCGCAGGGCATCAGCACGACGAAGTCGGGATCGGCCTCGGTGATCTCGGTCCACGTCGCGTCGACCGAGGGATGACCGACGCGGCCGAAGAGCGGCTCGCCGCCGGCGACGCGCACCAGCTCGGGCATCCAGTTGCCGGCCGCGATCGGCGGGTCGAGCCACTCGAGGCACAGCACCTTCGGCCGCGGCCGCCGCGC
>CAYYSY010000028.1:0-25033 GCA_964474355.1 uncultured Spirochaetaceae bacterium
CCGTCGCAGAGGCGGGCTCCAGCGCCGTCTCTTCGCCGATCCCGTCGAAGTGGGCGCTTCGCCGCTGGGCCTTCGGCCAGGGCATGCGCCGCGCCGCGTCTCTCCCGAAGCTCCTGCTGCTGACCTTCCGCGGCATCTTCAACGTGATGAAGCGGGCCTTCGGGGGCGGGCATCCGCAGCTGCCCGGGCACTTCAGCGGCCCGCGCACGAGCTGGGCCGGGGCCCTCACCGCGAGGCGCAGCTTCGCGACGACCTACATGGCCCTCGACGACATGAAGCGAGTGAAGAAGGCCCTCGGCGTCACGCTCAACGACGTGTTCCTCGGCGTCTGCGGCGAGGCGCTCCGCGAGCACCTCCAGGAGGTCGAGGGGGGCATCCCCGCCGAGTCGCTGCTCGCGAGCGTGCCCATCAACACCCATCCCGAGCTCGAAGGCCGGACCCAGGGCAACCGTGTCGGGCATCTATCGGTCAGCCTCTGCACCGACATCGCCGATCCCGTCGAGCGCATCCGCACGATCCACGAGATGAGCGACGAAGCGAAGCAGCGGCAGATGGCGATGGGCCCCGATCTGCTCGAGCGCTGGATCGAGTACGCACCGCCCGAGCCCTACATGGCGTTCAGCCGGTTCTGGTCGAGGCATCGCATGGCCGACTACGTCCCGCCGCCGGTCAACCTGATCGTCTCGAACGTGCCCGGGCCGCGGCAGGCGCTCGCGATCGAGGGGCAGCAGCTCGAGGCGTTCTACTCGGTGGGGCCGATCCTCGAAGGCATCGGGCTGAACCTGACAGGCTGGAGCTATGGCGATCGCGTCTGCTTCGTCGGTCTGTCCTGTCCGGATCTCATCGACGACATCCAGGCGCTCGTCGATCGCCTGCCGCGTGCGCTCGAAGCGCTGGCAGAGGCGTGCACGCAGAACGAAGACCTGGCGACGGACGCAACACGAGGGGGGAGCCCGGCATGAGGGCGCGCGGCATCGACTTCGCATCGAACGTGACTGGCCAGGACGAGGGGGCGGCGCTCCTCTGGGGCCATGCGTTGATGGGCAGCATTCATCAAGAGGACGAGTCGGGCATCATGCCCTGGGCCGGTCTTCGCCACGACACGCGGGTCGTGCGATGGGATGCGCGCGGTCACGGTGCATCGGAGGCGCCGCTCGTCGACGACGACTACCGCTGGCCCGAGCTGGCGACCGATCTCTGGGCCATCGCCGATGGCTTCGAGATCGATGCGGCCGTCGTCGGCGGCGTCTCGATGGGCGCCGGCACGGCTCTGCATGCCGCGATGCAGGCGCCCGAGCGCACGCTCGGCCTCGTAGTCATGGCGCCGCCCACCGCGTGGGCGTCGCGGCCGCGCCAGGCGCAGATCTATCGAGGCACGGCGAAGCTGATCGAGATGATCGGGCTCGGCCCGCTGCGATGGATGGGTGAGCTGGCGGCCTACGCAGCTCGCAACGACTCACTCGCCCGGCTGCAGCGATCGGTGATGCGGGGGCTTCGCACTGCCGACCCGCGCGCCGTGCAGTGCGCGATGCGCGGGGCAGCGCTCTCCGATCTCCCCGCGGCGGAGTCGCTCGAGACGCTCGAGGTGCCGACGTTGATCCTCGCCTGGCCGGGCGATTCGAGCCACCCGCTCTCGACGGCCAACGAGCTCAAGGCGCGGCTACCCGACGCGCGCCTCGAGGTGGCGGGCAAGACGAGCGACATCGAGGAGTGGCCCGAGCTGCTGCAGTCGTTCATCGATTCGCTCCACGTCGAGGACTGCACGGCCGAGTCGCGAAGAACGAACAGCCTGGGCAGGTGAACCGCTCACTGCCTCGAAGACGCAGACGACCAAAGGGGGGATGGTTTTGGCTCGAGATTCGCTGGGTGATTCATTGCACGACTCACTTCATTACAACGAGTGGGGTGAAGGCGATCCGCTGATCGCGCTACATCCGCTGGCGCTCGAGTCGACCGCGTTCGCCGGCGTCGCGACGCACCTCGAGGAGGTCGGGCTGCGCACGCTCGGCGTCGATCTGCCGGGCTTCGGCTGCACGCCGATGCCCGACGAGCCGCTCACCCCCGCGGTGCTCGCCGCCCCGGTGATCGAGCTCGCGCGCAGCCTCGAGCGGCCACCCATAGTCATGGGCATGAGCCTGGGCGGCCGCGTCGCGCTGGAGGTGGCGCTGACGGCGCCCGACGCAGTGCGTGGCCTCGTGCTCGTGGCGCCCTACATGCCCCTGCACCGCATGAGCTGGATCATCCGAACCGCGGGGGAGTACCTCGACCCGGCATGGGGCGAGAAGCTGCCCCTCGAGCGCATCTGGCCGCTGCTGAAGCGCACGACCGATCTGCTCGAGTCGATCCCGAAGCTCGAGCACGACTGGTTCGCGCGCGCGTGCGTGCGCGTCGCCTACTACAGCACCTGCCCCGACACGCGGACGGCGTTCTTGTCGGCCTCACGCGAGCTCTCGCTCGACCCGATGACGGGACCGGAGAGCGTCTGGTCGAGGCTCGACGAGATCGAGGTGCCGACGAGCTTCCTCTGGGCGGGGCGCGACCGCTTGATTCCCCGCTCACACTCCGAGGACGTGCTCGACGCCATGCCGAAGGCCTCGCAGATGGAGGTGCCCTGCTCGGGTCACTTCGTGAACTTCCGCCACTTCGAATGCATGGAGCACGCGATCGCGCTCGCGACCGCGCGCGTGCTCGATGAAGAGATGGGGGTGCGGCATCTGCCTGGGCGGATTCTCACGCCGTGCCTGTCGGGGCGGGGGGCCGAGGACGTGCCGTTGCGGAAGGACGGGCATCACGTCGCGGTGGATCTGGAGGAGCTTCGGGGGGTGGGGAGCTCGTAGGTCGGGCCGTCCATCGGCCTCGCCATGCCCGATGCTGAGTCCAGGTGTCGGGGCGAGCGATGGCCTAACTTCGCCGCTCGAAACGCGGGCCGTGGCCTGGCGCCAGTCGAGCCCGGGCCCAGCCGCTGCCATCGCAGACGTCGCGACGTGCGCGTCGATGCAACGATCCGCTCGTAGAGCCCGATTCGCCCATGTCTACCGGCCAGGACCGCGACGGCGCACGCAGGTACCAGTGGCTCGTACCGCTGGTGATCGTGATCGCGATGGCCAGCGCGGTCACCGTCCATCGCCTTCATGTCGAGGCACCCAGCGGCTCCGGGTTCATGAACATGGACCTGGACCGGCAGTACTACCCGAATGCCGTCTTCCTCCACAACGAGCTGCGTGCGGGGAACTTTCCCACCTGGAATCCCCATCAAGCGGCCGGGCAGCCCTTCGCGGCGCTGCACCAGTCCGCCGTCTTCTATCCCCCGAACGTGATCCTCACCTGGCTGCTCGCTCCCGAGCGCGCGCTCGAGGCGCTCTTCGTGCTGCACCTCGTGATCGCCGGAGGGTTCACCTGGGCGCTCGGCCTGCGCATCGGGCTGACGGCGATTCCCGCGTTGGCGGCGGCCGTCTGTTACATGCTCTCGCCGTCTCAGCTGAACGGCCTCTACATGCCCCCCTTTCAGTTCACCGAGGCCTGGCTGCCCGCGATCCTGTGGGCCGTTCACGGCCTCGTGGTGTCGGGCGGACCACGCTGGGCGATCGGCCTCGCGCTCACGCTCGCCATGGCGTTCCTCGGCGGGCACGCGCAGGGCTTCGTCTACGAGGCACAGCTCGCCGTCGCCTATGGCGCCACGCTGCTCGCGTTCCTGACGCCCAGGAGCGAATGGCTACGCCGGCTGGGCTGGGCGGGGGTCGCCGGCCTGCTCGCGCTCGGCTTCGTTGCGCCGCAGCTCTTCTCCGCGTTGGAGCTGGCTCGCGCGGGCATCCGCAGCCTCGACGGTCAATCACTCGCAACCGCTTCGGCCGGCGCGATCACGCTGCAGCAGATCGTGCACGGTATGAGTCCCTGGCTCGGGAGCGATGGGCAGCTCGCCTGGTTCGTCCGGCTTCCGCTGCTCACGCCGGTACTCGCGTCGATCGGGTGGCTCGCGCGCGGTCGAGCGAGACGCCCGCTGCTCGTTCATTGGCTCTTCTTTCTGGTCGTCGCCATCGCCTGCGCGCTCTTTCTGGCGGGGCGTGAGACGCCGGTCTTCGAGTGGTACTACGCGCTCCCTCTCGGCTCGCTCTTCCGCGGGCCGTTCAGGATCGCGTTCGTCTATCTCTTCGCGACCTCGCTCCTCGCCGCGATCGGCGTCGAGGTGTTGCGTCAGTGGGTGATTGGGATGCGGGTACGCGTGGGCTCGGCCCCCCGACTCGCGTTCGCACTGTCGGCGGTGGTCGTCGTCGTGCTCGGCATCGACGTCTATGGCCGAGCCCGGTTCTACGTCTCCCATCCGAGCGTGAGCGGCACTCACGCCGGCGCACCGGCGAGCCTGGTGGAATTTCTGACCGGGCGGCCGGGATGGGATCGGACGTTCGTCGCGACGCCGAATCGAGTGCGCCAGCCGCCGCTGCTGCACAAGTTCGGGATGATGAATCGCATCGGCGCCGTGCCCGACTACGATCCGATGATGCCGCGAGCCTATGCGGACTATTTCGGCGTCGACCTCTCGGAGCCGTGGCACGGCGATCTGCGCGTCTTTCAGCAGCGCGGGAAGCCACCGCCGGATCCCCACCTGCGCTTGCTCCTCGACCTGATGAGCGTCCGCCACTATGCCGCGCTCGAGCCGCTGCCCGAGCGTCGCCAGCAACGGCTCCGTCGGTTTGCAGGGGGGGATGAGTGGGTGCTGCCCGGCGCGCGCGTGGTCGAGCGGCCGGACGCGCTGCCGCGCGTGTACACCGTGACGCGCATCGTGCACCAGCCCGATCTCGCGGCGTCCCTCGCGCGCATCCGCCACTCGACGTTCGAGCCGCGCGACGAAGCGGTCGTGACCGATGCGGATGCACGCTCTGGTGGAGAGCTGCTGATCCTCGACGAGTCCGCTGGAGGGCGATCCGCAGGCGATCCGTCGCGCGACCGTGCCGAGATCCTTCGACTCGAGACCGAACGTGTCGAGATCGCGGCGAGCTGCACCACCCGCTGCCTGCTCGTCATGACGGATCTGCACTACCCGGGCTGGGTCGTGTACGTCGACGACGAGCCGGCAGAGATGTTGCGCGTCAACGGCCTCTACAGGGGCGTGATCCTCGAGCCGGGACGCCACGACGTGCACTTCAGCTTCGAGTCGGCGGCCATTCGCCGAGGCTTCGTGCTCCTCGCCGTGAGCGTCCTCGCGCTGCCCGGCATCGCGGCCCTTCGCTTCGGCTAGGCGTCGCAGGCGCGCGCCCGCGCGGTGGCCGCTGCCTCGGATCGGGTGTTTACTTCGAGCGTTCGTGCGCAGAGGGCGAATACGGGCAGGCCAGGGCAGGCGGGCCAGCACGAGAGCGGGAGCAGGTGCCGATTTGTCGTCCTTCGACCGCTCACTTCGCACCTTGATCGAGAGGCCCTCGCTGGGGCTGGCGGCGATCTTCGGGCTCGCGCTCTCGATCCGACTCTTCGCCCTCTTCGCCACCGAGCCGACCCTGCCTGCGGGCGACGAGTGGGACTACTTCCGCCGCGCCGTCAATCTGGCGCAGGGCAATCCTGCGGCGGATCCCAGCGGACGTGCACCGGCGCTGATCGCCCTCTACGCCGCCGTCTTCGAGCTCTTCCATCCCTGGGCCTTGCTCGCCAGGGGCGTCAACACGTTGCTGGGGAGCGCGCTCGTGCTGCCCGTCTACGTGCTCGGCCGCGCCCTGGGGCGCGAGCGCGTGGGCCTGCTGGCCGCGCTGATCGTCGCCCTGTATCCGACCTTCATCGCCTTCAGCCACTTTTTGTGGGCCGAGCCGCTCTACATGCTGCTCGTGACCTCGGGCACGGCTCTGCTGCTGCTCGACCTCGAGCAGCGGGCGTACTGGAAGCTCGCTCTTGCGGGCTTCGCCTTCGGGCTGAGTGCGCTCAGCAAGGAGTCGGGGGTGCTCTTCCCGGTGGTGGCCGTGGGCTGGCTGTGGGTGCGCGAGTGGCGCGAAGGTCGCAGCGCCGCCCTGCGCGCCGGGGTGATCGCCCTCGTCTTCTGTCTGACGATCGCGCCCAGGGTGATCCAGATCAACGAGCCCGGCGCGCCCTTCGCGCTGATCACGCGCACCACGGCCATGAATCTCTACGTCGGCAACAACCCGTTTGGCGCGGGCACGGCCATGGAGCATTACTCCACCCTCTCGCCCGATCGGCTGGAGGCCGAGGCGAAGGCGCGTGAGCTCGCGCTCCAGTACATCGAGCGACGCATGCCCTGGTGGCCCTTCGAAAAGGTGGCGAAGCAGCTCCCCAACTTCTTCACGCCCAACAGCTTCGCCATTCGCCGGCTGCTCATGCCCGCCGGCGATCCAGGCAACTGGGGGTATCGCTTCCGCTGGGATCCTGGGCAGCGCATGGAGGTGCGGGTCGCGTTGGTGGCGGTCTGCCTGCTGGCCTACGTGACGGTGACGCTCAGCGGTGTCGCCGGGCTGATCTTGAGCCGTCGGCAGGCCGCGGCGTCGCTCTTCTCACTCTTCATCGCCAGCCAGATCGCGCCCTCGATCGTCACCTTTGCGATGTCGCGGTTTCGGCTACCGTCGATGGCTTTCCTGGCCGTCGGCGCGGCGAGTCTGTGGCTGCTCGGTCGGGGGGCCGAAGGCGACTGGGCGGCGGCGTCGGCCCGCCGCCGTGTGCTGGCGGTGGGCGTCTGCGCGCTCGTCGGCGTCCTGATCGCCGTTGGATACGAGTCGGTGCTGAGGTCGACGGGGCGATGAGCTGGAGACGGGCTGAAGGATCGCTGAATGCGGCTGCGATCAGCCGGTGGGCCCCCGCGTGGTCGGGGCTGCGGGTGCTCCGATCCGCACTCGCTCTCGTCGTCGCCATGTGCGTGCCCGCAGCGGCCGAGGAGCACGTCTTCGGCGTGCAGCTCCACCTGCACGGCTCGATGAGCGAGGGACACGGCTCCATGGCGGGCCACGACCACGCTGCACGCGGGCTCGGGGGCGCCGTCGACGTGATCTGGTGGACGGATCACGATTGGCGAATCGCCGGTCATACCTACGTCGACGGTCACGGCTTCGAAGAGGGCATGCACCGGATCGAGCAGATGCCGGTGCCGCTGACGGCACGCCAGCTCGATGGTCGAGAGCCGATGCCCGCGTGGGCGCTCGAAGGGGGGACGTCGGATCCCGATTCGACCGAGTCCGTGCGGATCGGCTGGCAGCGAGTGCGCACCCAGCGGGACGCACGACAAGCGAAGCTGCAGATCAGCTCGAAGGTCGCGCGCGAGGGCAAGAAGAGCCTCCACGCGGTTCTCCAGGGTCGCAACGCGAGCTGGGAGCGAGTGGCGCTCTCGTTCGGTGCTGAGCGCCGGCGGCACATCGCGAGCCTGGCTTCGGAGGTGCGAGCGGCGATCTCCGTGCTGCCGGAGCGTATGGACGGCGACGTGCGCATCGTCGTCAGCTTCATGCTGTCTCAGCAGCCGCCGAACCTGCGTGGCCGGCTCGACTATCACCTGAGCGCCGCTGGACAAGGCGCCTCCGAGCGTCGCGCGACGACTCGGGTCATACGCGGCGCCGACGGCCAACGCGATGCCCGCGTCACGGTCATCGAGGTGCCGTGGGTGCCCGGCAGCTGGAACGATCTCGTCTTCGACGTCAGCAAGGACGCGGAGCTGCACGGGCACGGCGGCGCGGACAACTCGATGGCCGAGGTGATGGTGTCGATCGAGGCACGCAGAGGCCGGGTCGAGGCCTACCTCGATCGCTTCGAGATCGAGCGGCGGATCGTCGGCCCACCGCTCTTCGATCGGCAGAAGGAGATGGCGGCAGAGCTCGGCGATGACGCGCTGATCCACTACGTGGGCCAGGAGGTGTCGTACGGAGCCCATCTGAACGTCTTCGGCCCTCGCGTGCCGTTGGCGGACTCGGCAGCGCACCCGCACGGCTACACACCGACTCAGGCGGTGGCTCTGGCGCGCGCTCACGGCGGCATATCGTCCCTGAATCACGTCTTCGGCATCGCGAACACGGCGAGGGCGCACGACATCCCCTCGACGCGGCCGAGATTCGAGGATCGGGCCAGACGCCTCGTGGAGCTCCGTGGCTACGGTGCGGATCTGCTCGAGGTCGGCTACCGGAAGCGCGGACGCGAGCTGAAGGCGTTCGTCGAGCTCTGGGACAAGATGTCGGCGGCCGGGGTCTACATGACCGGCGTCGGTGTGAGCGATTCGCACGACAACGACATCGGCTGGGCCGAAGGGCCGAACAACTTCATCACCTGGGTGATGGCGGAGACGCGCGATCAAGAGTCACTGATCGAGGCGCTGCGCGCCGGGCGGGCGTTCTTCGGCGACCCCACGCGCTTCGACGGCCGCATGGATCTCGAAGCGGAGGGGGGAGGGCGCATGGGTGACGTCGTCGTCGCGAGCCCGGGCCCGCAGACGGTCCGGTTCTTGGCATCGGGGCTGCGGGCAGGTCAGCGCGTGCGCCTCGTGCGCGATGGTCAACCGATTCGGACGCTCGCGCCCACCGGCGACGAGGTCGACGTGAGCGAAACGATCGACGTGCGCGCGAATGGCTTCGTTCGGTTCGAGATCGTCGAGGACGGAGCGGCCGTGGCGCTCAGCAACCCGCTCTACTTCGTGCTGCCCGGCCACGACGTGCCCGCCTGGCGGCGGGTCGGCGCGGCGAGCGGCGACGACGGGTGACGTGATCCGGGGCCCGGTGCGTGATGTACGATCGTCGGCCGGATTCGGGTGCTGCGATCCCGGGGAGAGCCCAGGCCCACGAGCAAGTGGAGATGTGCGATGTCCGAGCGAGAGCAGGAGCCCACGCGTGATCGCCTCGGCCCGCGATTGCTGCTGCTCGTGCTCGGCATCGTCGTCGGGCTCGCGCTGATCGAGATCGGGGTTCGACTCAGCGGTGCGGCGCCCGAGCTCGCACCGCTGACGGTCGATCGTCCCTTCGCGAGCTTCGAGCGCAGCTCGAATCCGATCCTCAAGTACCTGCCACGTCCCGGTGTCGGTGACATCAGCAGCCAGGGCTTGCGCGATCGCGAGTTCAGTCGGCAGAAGCCCGGTGGCAGCTATCGGATCGTCGTGCTCGGTGACTCGATCGGCTTCGGGTATTGCGAGCGCGACCATCCGATCCCGATCCCGCAGACCTTCGCGAAGCGGCTCGAGGCGCGTCTGGCCTCCGATCCTCCTCCCGGCTACGAGACGGTGGAGGTGATCAACCTGAGCGTGTCGGGCTACGACTCGGTGCAAGAGGCCGAGCGCCTGCGCGTTCACGGGCTCGACTTCGACCCCGATCTGGTGCTCGTCGCCTATTGCCTGAACGACGTCACCGATGCGTCGGGGGAGCTCCTTTTCTTTCGAGGAAGGGCTGGCTCGCTCACGCCACCGACGACGCGCCTGCTGGCGCGCCTGATCGAGGCCAGTCATGCGGCGCGCCTGGCGTGGGCCGCGCTCGTGGCGGGCGCGAAGCCGGACGAGGTCGAGCAGGCGCCGGATCGCCGCGAGGCCGGCTTCCGAGCGCTGGATTCGCTCCGCCAGGAGCACGGCTTCGACACGCTGGTCGTGATCTTCCCCTACCTCGAAGCCGCGTTGCCCTACGACCATCACCCAGAGCACAGGCGCACGCGCAAGGTCGCAAGCGAGCTCGGCTTCGAGGTGCTCGATCTGCTGCCGAGCTTCGGGCGCGCCTCAGGCGGCGATCTGCCGCAGCTCAAGGGGCGCTGCGCTGGCATGCACCCGAACGAGGAGGGTCATCGCGTGGCCGCGCTCGCGATCGAGCAGTTCCTTCGCAAGCACTTCGAGGGGGAGGGGGAGGGGTAGCGCGCTCTCCGATGGCGGGATCTCTGCTTCGCGTCGCAGGAGGCACTGTCACGAGTGCGGGACACTTCGGCATATACTGCGAGTGTCCCATTGCTGCCCCGCCCGGCATCTCCTATCAGTTCGGCACCCCCTGACATGCGCGATGAGTCGGATCGTCGACCCGAGGCATCTCGGTTCGTTACGGGTTCGGCATGCGCGGGCCGGGGGCTCATGCCGAACCATCTTCTGACGACTCGTGCGGGTTGCGCCGCCCTCGGGACGCCACCCGGGGTGCGCACGATCGGGCTCGCTCGATGCGTCGCGATCATCCTCTCGACCTGGGCCGTGCTCGTCGGCGCAGGCCCCAGCCACGCCTTGATCGGTGTCTGGGGTTTCTGGGAGAGCTCCTCGACGATCCGGGAGGCGTCCGCGAGCCATATCGAGCTGCACGGTGGCCACGCCTACGTCTCGTCCCAGCGGATCAACTCCCCCTACTTCGACCCGGTCTCCTTCCGAATCCTCGACGTCTCGGATGCTTCACTGCCCGTCTCGCGCGGTGCGCTCTCGTTGCCGGACGGCGCGCGAGGCTCGCAGGTCGAGGGCTCGCTCGCGTACGTCGCCGGAGCGGACAGCGGCCTCTTCGTGATCGACGTCTCGAACCCCGATGCACCCGCCGTTCTGGGCTCCGTCGACACTCCCGGCTCGGCCGTTGCCGTCGCAGTCTCGAGCGGCGTCGCCTTCGTGGCGGACGAAGGCGGGGGGCTCCGAGTCGTCGACGTGTCGACACCGGCCACACCCGTCGAGATCGCATCGCTCACGACGGTGGGCACCGTGTACGACCTCGCGGCAATCACGAGCGACATGCTGGTGCTGATCGGCGGCACGACGCTCTGGACGGTCGACGTCTCCGACCCGACGATGCCCGGAGTCGCCGGGAGCGAGGGCCTCGTGGGCTTGCCGCGAATGATCGAGCTCGTGGGAAGCTTCGCCTACGTCGGTGCCGGGTATGTCAGCAGCAACCAGGGGCTCCAGGTCGTCGACCTCACCGATCCTTCGATGCCGGCACATCAGGGGGCCATCTCGCCGACGCGATCCGGCGACTACTTCGGCGTGAACGGGATCGACGTCCATGACGGACGCGCCTACGTGGCCGTCAGCGACTCGGATCTCGAGGGCGCGCTCTGGGTGCTCGACCTCGCCGCGCCGGCGACGCCGGACGAGGTGGGCTTCTTCGCGTTGTCGAGACCGAAGGCGGGCTGCGCACGCATCGTCGATGGCATCGCGTACGTCTGCTCCTCGAGCTACGACCGCTACGCCGTCCACCTCGTCGACCTCTCGAGTACCAGGCTTCCCAACGAGATCGACGCGTTGCCACTTGCCGACGGCGCATGGGACGTCGTGCTCTCGGGCGATCGCGCCTACGTCGCGGCAGGCACGGAGGGGCTGAAGGTCATGACTGGTGTCATCGGCGGGGGACCGCTCGCCGTCGCGGGCAACGTCGACACCCCGGGCGTCGCGAGCGCGCTCGCCGTCTCGGGGGAGCTCGCCTTGATCGCCGACGGACCGGGTGGTCTCCGCGTCGTCGACGTGTCGTCGGCCACGGCGCCCACCGAGGTCGGCCACTTCGACACCATGGGCAACGCAACCTACGTGCAGGTGGTCGGATCGATCGCATACGTCACGAGCGAGGCGGACGGTGGCGGTGGTGGCCCCGGCTGGCAGGTCGTCGACGTCTCGAACCCGTCGCTGCCGGCCGAGCTGATGACCATTGCGCTGTCGGAGCCGACGCGCCACGTCCTCGTCGCCGGGGATCGCGCATACGTATCGCACGGCTATGTCACGATCTACGACCTCGGCGATCCGACTGCACCGTCGGAGATCGACCAGATCCTTGGCGGCGCCTACATCGACGCGAAGAAGGTCGTCCTCAGGGACGGTCTCATGTACGTGCTGGGGGAGGCATACGATCCGATCACCATGCAGGTGCTCGAGGAGCTCTCTCCCGACTCGTGGTGGGGCTATGAGTGGGGCTACCTCGGATCGGCGGACGAATCCGACGTCGAGGTCGAGGGCGACGTCACCTATGTGGCGGTGCCGGGAGGTGTCCGCGCATTGCGCGGGCCCGCAGGTCCCGGCACAGCAGCCCTGTCGTTGGGCGGCGACTTCAGGTCGATCGGGCAGTCGCAGCTCGCGGTGCAGAGCCCGCTCGTGGCGGTCGCCGACCGCGCGTACGGCCTCCGCCTGATCGACCTCGGACCCGACCACGGCACGATCGCGGTGCCGATTCCGATCCTGTCGCCGAAGGTGCAGATGCTCCTCCTGGCGATGCTGCTTGTCGCCGCCTCATCGGTGCTGTGGATCGGCCCCCGAGCGGCGGCCGCGCGAGGGCTCGGCGGCCGTTGATGGAGCGGGGCGATGGACTCGAGGGATGTGTCCATGGGTTTGGCGATTGTGGCACCAAGAAATTCGATTCCTGGGCCGCCCGTCGCATTTCGCGTCGTTGACAAATCCAACTCGGATTCGATCGTCGTCAGGGCGCCCGCTCGAGGCGGCGCACCTCCGCCGCCGCTCTGCGCCGCGTCGCCTCGTCGCCGTTTGCGCTCGCCGCGGCCTCGAGCGCGCGCAGTGCTTCGGGCGTCGCGATGTGACCGAGCGAGCGGATGGCGGCCATGCGGACCCGCGGTGCATCGCTGTCGAGCACCTCAGCGAGCGCAGGCACCGCGCCGCTGTGATGGGGATGCCCGAGTGCGAGAGCCGCGGCCTCGCTGGCTGCGTCGGGGCCGCCGAGCATCTCGACGAGGCGCGCCTCGATCTCGAGCGAGCGGTGCGCCCCGGCGGCGCGAGCGACCTGAGTCAGCGCGGGCGGCTTCGTCTGGCGCAGCATCGCGAGCCAGATCGGCGTGGCATCGACGAGCCCGCGGCGGCCGAGCTCGCCGAGCAGCGCGAGCCGCACGCCCATGGGCGCCGCCTCGTTCGTGACGACCTGGTCGACGAGGCGCGGCACGTCCTGGGCGGTCACGAGCTCGAGCGGGCTGGTGAGCGCGACGTCCTGCACGGCCGCCTCCGCGACCCGGGCGTCGCCCGACAGGAGCGCCGCTACCGTGGCGGCGCGCAGCGCGGCCAGCCGGGCCTCGGGCTCGGGCACGGCGCCCGCGGCGGCGTAGCGGCGAGCCGCCTCGAGTGCGTGCCTTCCTGCCGAGCCTTCGATCACGAAGCGAGCGTCGTGTTCCTGGAAGGACACCCAGCGAAGGCCGGCCCCGGCCAGCACGGCCAGCTCGCGGCTGCGCTCCGAGGGCACGAGGAACACGAGCGCCTCGTCACCGTTCGTGTACTCGGCCACGCCGTGGCCGTGCGAGGCGAAGACGAGCTCGTCCCCTGGCTTCGCGTCTCCCTTCAGCACCTCGCGCACCTGCACACGGATCGCCGGTCGCTGCTCGGGTGAGCGCGAGACGGGCGAGCCGTCCTCGGCGTGGGTGTGGTGTGCGCCACCGTGCTCATGGCTGGCGTCGTGATTGGCGGTCGGCGCGTGTGTGTGCCCGGCATCGGGCGCGAGCGTGATCACGTGATGCGCGTCGAGCACCTCGACGTGCGCGACGAGCTCGGCACCGCCGACGAGCGCCATCAACGTCGGCCGCCCGTACACGATGTGCGCGATGCCACGCCTGGGCACGGTCGCCGCCAGCACGGCGAAGCTCGCCAGGAGCGCGAGAGCACACGCCACCCTCGAGGCGCCGCTCGCCTCGGGCATTTGCCGCCTCGCGCCCTGGCTCATGCGGTCAGTGGATCTCCGCCAGCACCGGGTACATCGCCGCCGAGATCGCCGGGTCGACCGCCTGGCCCACGTTGTTCTGGAAGACCGTGTTGCAGTCGATGTTCGGGAACAGCGGGCAGAGCTGCGGCACGCCGCCGAGGACGAATGGCGCGCACGCATGACAGCTGTCGTCCCACTTCTCGGCGGGCAGCTGGTAACCGATCTCGTCGTTGCCGAGGCCGATGATGAAGCTGTGCTGAGCGCCGGTCATCGCTGCGCGGTACTGCTCGCCGATCTGCGGATCGAGCTCGCTCGGCACCACCGCGAAGCTCGCCTCGTTGAGCGCGAAGGCGCCGACCTCGGTGTGCAGATCTTCGCCGAGCGCCTGCGGAATGCCGTCGAAGGGCCCCGGGAAGGGGAAGCCGATGGTGTCGTCGGGCACGCCGTCGGTGAAGAGGCCCAGGCGGGTGTTGAGCACACCGATCGCGATGAAGAAGCGGAAGTAGGGGTTGTCGAGGCGCACCGGGACCGGCTTGGTCGTGGCCACGCGCAGCAAGCCGAACGGGGTGCCCGGCTTGTTCGGAATGGCCGAGAGGACCCGGTCGCCGAGCTGCTCACCGTGGACCTCCGCCCATCGGAACGTACGCCGCACGGCCGGAGCGTTGGTGTCGGGGTCGAGCACGTCGATGTCGAGCGGGCCCTGCAGCACGCCGAGGTCGCCGCTCACCCAGATGGCCGTGCCACCGGTCTCGGCCTCGATGCGCTCGCGGGCGTAGTGCGGGAAGTCGCTGGTGATGAGCGTGTTGTTGCTACCGAGGCTCTCGGGATGGCTCGCGAAGTTGACCAGCGTCGCCATCACGTCGTGGGGCGGGCCCCTGCGCGTGACCTGCATGATCGAGAGTCGCGAGTCGACGATGCGGCCGTCGGTGGCGGGTGCGATCAGATCGTCGTCGATCAGCACCTTGCCGTCGGAGACACCGTCGCCATCGTCCTCGACGTCGAGGCCGAGGCTGAGACCCACGCTGTCGGTGGTGGCGAACTTGACGCGCGCCGGCTCGAGGTTCGCCGCCGCTTCGTCGATGCACGAGGCGACGCTCGCGTTCACGAAGTCGAGGTAGGCGAAGTCGATGCCGGTGGTGAGCGCATTGGGGCCCCAGATGCCGATCGTGTCGGGCCCCTCGTGCTGGTGCGTGCTGTGCACCACCGCGTAGTCGATCGCCGACGCGGGCGAGACGAGCGAGCGGATCGTGTCGACCTCGCCGTTCAGGTAGCCGACGACGTCGAGCGCCACGACGGCCACGCGCTGGCCGAGCCCTTCGAGCACGATGCCCCGAGCCCAGAGCCTGTCGTTGTAGCCGGTGACGGCGCGGCCGTCGCCGAAGCCGGCCATCCAGACCGGATCGGTGTGGTTCACGATCGCCGTCCCGCCGAAGCGCGCCTCGTAGGCCGCGGCGAGCGACGGACTGATCGGCGTGATGTCACGCGTGCAGGTGGCGGCGCGCAGCAGCGGGCTGCTGCACGACGTGCCGAGCAGCGGCAGGGCGCAGAGGGCGAGAACGAAAACGAGAAGGAGGCGGAGCGGGCTGGCCATTTGAGATACCTCGCGATCCAGGAGTCAGTAGCTGAGCCAAGGGGTCGACGGGCGGCTGCCACCTCGATGCGGCTCGGGGCAGTCGCGCCGACCAATGCCCGGCCGGTCCATCCTACGCCCATCGCGAAGCGGCACACAACCGGATTCGTCCCAGGGAGGGGGGTGGGCCCGGGGGCGGGCGATGCTGGGCGTCGTCGGAGTGCGTCATCGCTGTGACGTTCGGCCTTTGTGGGTGTCTTTGGCTGCACTCTTGCGACCGGCTCGAGTGAGTCGTCGTGAGGGTGCTCCGCCTGGGTGTCGGCGGGCGCACGACGGGGAGCGGCGGCTCCGCAGGGCGAGGCGCGAGGAAGCGTCGTCGACTGCGGGCCGGACCGAGCGAGTCCGGGCTGCGACGACTGCGCAGAGATGTGTCGCAACGATGAGTGAAGCCGACGCGTGGACTCGAACCGTGGACCTGGTCGTTGCGAGTCGGCGAAGGGGGATGCCACCGGGTATCGGGAGACCTAGCGGGGAGCCTGTGTGACTGCGACGCTCTGCCCGAGTAGTTGTAGACGAGCGGCAAAGCGCAGGAGAAGCACCCATGCATGATCTCGTGATCCGTGGTGGCACCCTCATCGACGGCAGCGGCAGCGCGCCGCGTGAAGGCGACGTGGCGATCGACGGCGACCGGATCGTCGCCGTCGGCAAGGACGTGGGCGAAGGCGCGCGCGAGATCGATGCGACGGGCCTGCTCGTCACGCCCGGCTGGGTCGACATCCACACCCACTACGACGGCCAGGTCACGTGGGACACGCATCTCACACCTTCGGGCTGGAATGGCGTCACGACCGTCGTCATGGGCAACTGCGGCGTCGGGTTCGCGCCCGTGCGCCCGGGGCAGCAGGATTTCCTCATCCAGCTGATGGAGGGGGTCGAGGACATTCCCGGCACGGCGTTGGCCGAGGGGATCGACTGGTGCTGGGAGAGCTTCCCGGAGTATCTGGACGCGATCGAGCGTCGCCCGCATGCCATCGACTTCGCGACGCAGGTGCCCCATGGCGCGGTGCGCGCGTACGTGATGGGCGAGCGGGGCGCGAAGAACGAGAAGGCGACGCCCCACGACATCGAGGCGATGTCGCAGATCGTGCGCGAGGGGCTCGAGGCGGGTGCGCTCGGCTTCTCGACGTCGCGCACGATGCTGCATCGTGCGAAGGATGGTGAGCTCGTGCCCGGCACCTACGCGAGCGAAGACGAGCTGCTGGGCATCGGCCGCGCGCTCGGCGCGGTGGGGCACGGCGTGTTCCAGATCGCGAGCGATCTGCTGCCGCCCGAGCCCGAGCTGAAGTGGATGCGCGCGTTCACGCGAGAGACGGGCCTGCCCGTGTCGTTCGCGTGCCAGCAGAACAGCATCGTGCCGACGCAGTGGCGCGAGATGATCGAGGAGTGCGAGCGCGAGGCCGAGGCCGGCGGTCGCATCACGCCTCAGGTGGCCCAGCGCCCGGCGGGCCTGCTCTTCGGGTTCGAGACCACGATCCATCCCTTCATCTTCTTTCCGAAGTACCAGGAGCTCGCCGCGCTGCCGATGCCCGAGCGCAAGAAGCGGCTCGCCGACCCCGACGTGCGTGCATCGATCCTGACCGACGTGCCCGATCTCTCCCACATCAAGGGTGTGGTGGGCCTGGTCGCGCACGGCTTCCGCCAGCAGTTTCCGCTGTGTTCGGGCCCCGGCGGCGTGATGGACTACGAGCCCGGGCCCGAGCAGTCGATCGCCGCGATCGCCGAGCGCGAGGGGCGCTCGCCGTACGAAGTCGCCTACGACGTGATGCTCGAGGATGGGTGCAAGCGCTTCATCTACCTGCCGCTGCTCGATTACACCGACGGCAGCTTCGACAACATGCGCGAGATGATGACCCACCCCCTCACGGTGTTCGGCCTCTCCGATGGCGGCGCGCACTGCGGCATGGTCTGCGACGCGAGCATCCCGACCTACCTGCTCACGCACTGGGCGCGCGATCGCGTGCGCGGCGAGCGCATCCCCATCGAGCAGCTCGTGTCGAAGCAGACGAAGCAGACCGCCGCGTTCTTCGGCATCGAAGATCGCGGCGTGCTCGCGCCCGGCATGAAGGCGGACGTCAACGTCATCGACTTCGACGCGCTCACGATCCGCCCGCCCGAGGTGGTGCACGATCTGCCCGGCGACAGCCGCCGGTTGATCCAGCACATCGACGGGTACCGGTACACCGTGTGCAGCGGCGAGGTGATCTACGAAGACGGGCAGCCGACGGGCGCATTGCCGGGCAAGCTGATCCGCGGGCCGCAGGCAGCGCCGAGCGCGTAGCGCGGTACGCGCTGCTCAGAGGGTCTTCGAGACCCGATCGAGCCAGCCGAGCAGGTGGCGGTTCACGACCTCGGGCCACTCCTGCTGGATCCAGTGCCCTGCGCGCTCGACCAGATGGATCTCGAGATCTCTGCAGAGCTCGCGCATGCCTTCTGCGAACTCGGGCCGAAGGCCCGGATCCCACTCGGAGGTCAGCATCAGGCAGGGGATGTCGAGCGGGCGCGCGCCGACGTCGGGATGCTCGGCCGCGTTGCGATCGATGTTGCGATACCAGTTGATGCCGCCGCGGAAGCCCGCCGCTTCGTACGCTTCGAAGTAGGGCTCGAGCTCACCGGGTGAGCCGAGCGGCTCGCCGAGCACCGGCCAGCTCTCTGGGTCGAGGAACGGGTTCATGTTGAGCCGGCCATCTGAGAGCGCGTGCTTCACCTGCTCTTCTAGCGGCACGCCGCCGCGCAGGATGCGCGTCAAGATCGGCCGCACCTTCGGGTTCATCTCGGCCTCGGCGACGCCCGGCGTCTGGAACCAGGCGACGTACTGCCGCTCGACCTCGCCGCCCACCACCGCGAGATGCTTCGCGACGCTGGGGAAGGGCATGTAGGGCGTACACAGCCCCGCGACGCCGAGCACGCGATCGGGATGCAGCACGGGCATCCCCCACGCCACGAACCCGCCCCAGTCGTGTCCGACGAAGAACGCGCGCTCGATCTCGAGCGCATCGAGAAGCCCCACGAGATCGCCGTTCAGCTCGGTGAGCCCGTAGTCGGCGACGTCGGGGGGTGCGGAGCTGGTGCCGTAGCCGCGTTGCGTGGGGGCGATGGCGCGGTAGCCGGCGGCGGCGACGGCTGGGAGCTGGTGCCGCCAGCCGTAGGCGAGGTCGGGGAAGCCGTGGCAGAAGACGACGGCGTGGCCGTTGGCGTCGCCGGCCGGCGCAGCTTCGTGGACGGCGAGGGTGACGGGCTGGCCGTCGCTCGATGTGGACACGTCGACGAAGCGCGGCGTCGGGAAGGCGGGCATGTGGGCTCCGAGATGGTGCTGAGATTCGCTCGGCGTGTGTTCGAAGGCTAGCCCGCGCCCCGAGAGCATGGGATCGAGAGTGATTCGGCGAAGCGGCGGCGCGGTCGAGCCTGATCACTGGGTGTGACATCGAGTAGCATGCTCGGCGCGTCACGACGGCTCTCTCGATCGGATTTCGGTCTGCGATCGCATTGTCGGTCCACTCAGCCTGGTCGTCCGGTTGCGGGCAAGGCACCCGTCTTCGACTTGATTGGAGCTTCGAACATGAAACGAAGTTCGGGACCGCCGAGCCAGCTCTTCCTGACGGTGCTTCTGGTCCTGTCGGTGGTGACGATCTCGAGCTGCCAGGATGATCCCGGAAGGCAGCTGCCTTCGGCTTCGGATGTCGAAGGCCTTGTCGAACCCGACCCGCGGCAGCTGCTGAGCGAGCTGGGCGAGTTCCTCAAGGCACAGCACGACTATTCGTTCGAAGCGTTCGTGACGTATCAGAGCCTGCAGGAGTCAGGGCAGAACCTGAGCTTCGATCTGCTCCAGCGATTGGTCGTACGACAGCCAGATCGGCTGTTCTGGGAGACGATCGAGGACGATGCGCGCATCAAGCGCGTCTGGTTCGATGGTGGCGAGTTCACCATGCTCGAGCTGCCGGACAACGTCTATGGTCGGATCGATGCTCCCGCGACGATCCCCGAGATGATCTACCACGTGACGACCGAGTACGGAATCATCGTTCCGTTCAGTGACCTCCTCGCCAGCAGCCGTGCACCGGTCTTTCTGCGCGACCTCGAATCGAGCGAGTACGTGGGACCAGCCTGGGTCGCAGGAAGCTGGACGCATCATCTCGCGTTCAGGAACCCATTGGTCGATTTCGAGGTGTGGATACCCGTGAAGGGCGACCCCGTTCCATCGAGGCTCGCGATCTCCTGGAAGCACGAGCCAGGGCATCCCCAATTCGTCGCGAGATTTCGCGAGTGGAACTTCTCGCCGTCGATCTCGGATTCGGTGTTTCGGTTCTCTGTACCCGAAGGCGCCGAATCGATCGAGCTCGTTCCCGAGCGCACGGATGCCGAGGCGGGGTCATCATGAATGGCGATCGAGCCGCTGCGCGGCATTTCAGGAGGGCCCGCAGGAATCGCCGGCTGACGTGGACGATGCTGGCGTTGTCGGTGTGCCTGGTCGTTCCCGAGTTCGCCGACGTCGCCGACGCTGGAGCACGTCGTGGTGGCGGCGGCGGGGGAGGAGGCCGGGGTCGATCCCAGGTCAATCGATCCGGATCCGCACGCTCTGGATCGGTCGATCGGCGAACCCAGAGTCGTCCGACGTCGGATTCGCAGCGGTCGCAGTCTTCGAGGGATGCGAACCGGTCGCAGGCCGATCGCAATGCCGACCGGTCGAGGGCGCAACGCGATGCGCAGCCGACCACACCTGATCGAAGCGGCCAGGACAGGCCGTCGCAGGATCCGCGATCGAATCAGCCTGGCACGAGTGCGCGGTCATCCAATCGCGCTGGAGCCTCTCCGCCCGCTCAGTCGACGCGCAAGCCGCAGGCCGCGCCTTCTTCGCGTGGTAGCCAGTCGGCTCGAAGCGCGAGCACCTCGCGCAGCAACCGGGCGAACCGGGGCTCGCGAAGCGCGTCTTCGCGCCGACCGGCGCGGAGGGGTGCGCGACGCACGGTGAGGCGGCGTTCACACCGTCGAAGCAGGTATCGCCACGGTCGCTGGGGCTATCACCGTTACTATCGATCGTCGTGGTGGTACTGGCACTACTGGTGGAACCGCAGGACGGTCAGCATGCTGGTGTGGTCCAGCTACCAGCCTGTGACCTACGTCGTGTACGACACGACGTACTACTGGAACGACGGCGTCTGGTACGAACGCGTCGAGCAGGAGGGCGAGACGCGATACATCGTCGTGTCCGCTCCAACGGGTCTCGAGGTCGATCAACTGCCGGGTGAGCCCGAGGTCGTCGAGGTGGACGGGCAGACCTACTACCTGAGCGAAGACACGTTCTATCAAAGGATCCAGAGAGACGGGCAGGATGTCTATGTGGTCGTAGACGCCCCGGCCGGCGCACAGGTGACGTCGCTCCCGGATGATGCCATCGAGCACGACGAAGGGGGCGAGCCGCTCTACCAGCACGCCGAGACGTACTACACGGTCGCCACGAACCCGAGCGGGCAGAACGTGTACGAGGTGCAGCCGGTGCCTGCCGAGGAGGAGATCGACGAGGTTCCCGATGGCAGCGTCACGTTCGAGGCCGGCGATGAGACCTACTACTACGTCGATCGCGCGCTCTACGTCGCAGCCGAGGGTGGGGGCTACGTGATGTCGGAGCCGCCGCTGGGCAGCATCACCGAGACGCTGCCCGACGGTGCCACGGTCATCAACGAAACGGGCGCCACGTACTACCAGTTCGACACGGTCTTCTTCGAGCCCCACGGCACGGTGCCGAATGTGACCTACACCGTGGTCGTCTCGCCCGATGGCTCGGAGATCGTCGAGTAGATCGTCGGTCCGGGATGGTGATGCGCTGCAGGGCGCCTCGCTGGGATTCGAGATGACGCCCAACTGTGGGCGTTGCTCGAGGGTGAAGCTCGAGTGCCGCGTCTGCGTTTCAGAGACATTGCTCGATGGCTTCGATCGGGCCGGGCAGCTCCACGACGCATGGAGTTGATGGTGGCTCGTCGACATTCGCCTCTCGAGAGATCGAAGGCGAGATGCCGCACATTCTCATCCCGTCAAGATGCCCCGAAGCAAACCGGCCCGGCGCGCTTCACAGCGGCCGGGCCGAAACCTGACTGCACTCGGTGGCGTACGGCACGGCCAAGGCCGGGCTCGACAAGCTGGCTGCCGATCTCTCTCACGAGCTCACGCCGCACGGCGTGACGGCCGTGTCCCTGTGGCCGGGCCTCGTCCGCACCGAGCTGATCCTTTCGCAGTGTCGCGAGAAGGCGGACGGCAGCGGCATGGAGATGGTGCTCCCCCGGCACGAGGGCGATGACGGCCCCGATCAGGCGATCGATCTCGTGATCTCCGAGAGCCCGCGCTTCACGGGTCGCGCCGTGGCCGCGCTCTACTGCGACTCGAAGCGGCTCGAGCTGGCGGGCCGCGCGTTCGCGTGCGCCGAGCTCGCGCACCACTACGGGTTCGAGGACGTCGACGGGCGGCAGCCGCCGGTGATCCGCAGCCAGGAAGACGCGGCGGCGGCGCTGCCGAGCCTGTTCAATCAGTAGGGTCCGACCGGGGTGCCCTCGATCGGCATTTTTCTCTTGCTTTTGCAGACACGGCCGAGTCTATCATCGGTTTCAAGCCTGGTTGGAGGAGCCACACGTCATGACCGTGCACGTATCGACCCGCGCTCGAAGTCCGATCGCCCTGGTATTTTCCGTCTTCTTCTTCACGTTCGTTGCGTCGCAGGCCTGGGCCTTCCCGGGCGGCCTCATCGATTGGCAACAGCGCTACGGGGCCTCGTCGGCCTCAGGCGACAACGCCGAGTGCCAGCTCTGCCACGTCGAATCAAACGGCGGCGATCCCTGGAACGGCTACGGGTGGGACATCCGCAACGCACTCGCCGACCGGTTGCCCGGCGGCACCTGTGACCTCAATGGAGATGGAGACGTCTCGAATGACGAGGCGTTCTTCTGTGTCGAGCTGCTCAACTCGGACGGCAACGTCGATGGCAGCGGGAATCCCGTCGACAACGTGACCGAGATCGGCGTCTTGCCGGCGGCGCAGCCTGGCTGGACCGAGGGTCCATTCAACACCCACTACTTCAAGTCGGGCTTGACCTCGACCGGCAATGCACCGCCGGACGACATCGGGAAGCTCGATCCCGACGGGAGCGAGCCGCCGCCCGAGCCGCCGCCGCCGCCGCCGGACGACGACGAGGGCGTGCCGCCGGGCCAGCTCGTTCGCGACACGATCGTGGTCCGCCCGGGCGATTCGATCCAGGCGGCCATCGACCGTGCGCAGCCCGGCACCCGGATCTACATCCTGGCGGGCGTGTACCGCGAGCTGTCGAATCCGATCAACGGGTTGAACATCACGAAGAACGGCATCCGGCTGATCGGACAGAGGGCGACCGGCAAGGAGGTCGTCTTCGAGAACGCGGGCAACCAGCGCAACGGCATCATGGTCGTGCCGGAGGACCGCGTCGACTGCATGAGCTGTCACTCGGACCTCGCGCCGCCCTTCCCGACGCTGCCCGGCGTGGAGCCCGGGCTCAAGATGCGCGAGCCGATGATGAACGGCTTCGAGATCCGCAACATCACGATCAGGGGCTTCGACAACAACGGGCTCTTCACCGAGAACGTCGATGGGTTCAAGATCATCAACGTGCACTCGGTGGACAACCGCAACTACGGGATCTTCCCGACCCTGTCGAAGAACGGTCTGGTGACGCATAGCACCGCGACGGGCTCGGACACCGACAGCGGGATCTGGGTCGAGACGTCGGAGAACGTCGTCGTCACGCACAACTACGTGGCCGACAACGTGAACGGCATCGAGGTCTCGAATAGCGACGACATCCTGCTGGCTCACAACGAGGCCGAGAACAACACGATCGGCGCCGCGATTCTGCTCTTGCCCGACATCTTCGACGACCGGGCCGGCGCCAAGCGGATCGACATGCGAGACAACTACATCCACGACAACAACAAGCCCAACACGGCGCGTCCGGGCTCGATCCTGTCCTTCATTCCAGCGGGCATCGGTGTGCTGTACCTCGGCGTGGACGATTCGCTGATCTCGAGGAACCGGGTCGTCGGCAACGACTTCGTGGGCATCGCGGTCTCCGACTACTGCCTGCCGCTGATCGGCACACCCTTCCAGTGCCCGCCGCCGTTCGGGTTCCCGGGGATTCCCTACGACCCCACGATCACGCCCGAGTTCCTGGCCGATCAGGCGGCCAGCAACAACCGCGTCGAAGGCAACGAGATCCTGGGCAACGCGGGCGACCCGCCCGGCCCGCCGTTCGGAGGCTTTGCCGCCGACGTGACGCTGCTGACGTTCGGCGACAACGGCAACTGCTACGAGGGCAACCTGTTCGACACCTACTACTCGACCCTGGGCGTCCTGCCTCCCTGCCCGTGAGGGTGTGAGGGCGGGCCACCCGGCTCGGATCCCCGCCGGCCAGCGCGTGCTGGTCGGTGGGGGTCTGGGGGCGGGGGGCGAGGCGAGAGCTGAAGGGAGGTCCTGTCCGTTCTACTCCGCGCGCAGTGCTTCCACGGGCTCGAGATCGGCGGCGCGCCGGGCGGGGCTGACACCGCTTACGAGCCCGACCACGACGCTCATCGCGAGGGCCGCCAGCACGTACTCGACGGGCGCACCGAGCGGCAGCCCCGGCACGATGAATCGCACCAGCATCATGATTGCCAGCCCGAAGACGAGCCCAGCCGTGCCACCCAGGGACGTGAGCAGGAGCGCCTCGGTGAGGAAGATCCCGTGTACCTGTTGGGACGTCGCACCCAGCGCGCGCATCAGCCCGATCTCGCCCACGCGCTCTCCCACCGAGATCCACATCATGGTGAAGATCCCGATCGCACCCACGAGCAGCGAGATGGCGGCGATCAAGGCGACCGAGAGCGTGATCACGTCCATCACCCGGCCGAAGACCTCGAGCATCTCGGTCTGCGTGCTGAGCGTGAAGTCCTCCTTGCCGCCGTGTCGCTCGGTGAGCAGACGCCGCACCGCCCGGGCGACGCCTTCCGTCATTCCCTCGTGGGAGAAGAGGACGTCGACCTCGTTCAGCTCGTCGAGGTTGAAGAGTCGCATTGCGGTGGTGACGGGGATGTAGGCGGCATCATCGATATCGAAGCCGAGTATGCGGCCCTTGGGCGCCATCACACCGATCACGCGCAGGCGCGCGCCGGCGATCCGCACGAATTCTCCGAGTGCGTTCTCCTCGCCGAAGAGCTCGCGCTTGAGCTTGGGCCCGAGCACCGCGACCGAGCCGCCGCGCCGCGGGTCGCCCGGGGGCAAGAAGCTCCCCTGACCGATCTCGAACGTGAAGACCGCGGGCAGGGTGGACGTCGTCCCGTAGATGAGGACGCTTCGCGCACGGCCGCTGCCCTCGACGCGCGCCTGCCCCATCGCCATCGGCACGACCTTCTGCACCTCGGGCAGGCGAGCGATCGCCTCGGAGTCCTCGATGGTGAGCTTGCGCGTCGTGCCGCCGAAGGCGCCCGGAATGCCACCGGTCTCGATCTTGCCGGGGTTGATGGCGAGCACGTTGGTCCCGAACTGCGAGAACTGCGCAACGATGTAGCGGCGCGCTCCCTCTCCGAGCGAGGTGAGCAGCACCACTGCCGCCACGCCGATCGCGATACCGAGCATCGACAGCATCGAGCGGGTCGGATGGCCGCGCATGGCCCCCGAGCTGAGCCTCAGCAGATCGCTTGTGTCGAGGGTCGCCATGCTCGTCGCCTCTCTCAGTGTCCGCCCTGGAGAGACGACACCGGATCCAGACGCGCGGCTCGCCAGGCCGGCAGCACGCCGAAGAGTGTGCCCGTCCCGAACGAGACGCCGATCACCGCGTAGATCGCCCACAGCGGCGGGCTCGCGGGCACGGCGGGATAGAGCGCGGTCCCGA
>CAYYSY010000029.1:0-4466 GCA_964474355.1 uncultured Spirochaetaceae bacterium
GGTGACCGAGTCGCCCACGATGAGGATGCGCGTCACGCCGACGTCCGCTCGCGCGGAGATCTCCGGCCCCCGCACGCCCCGCGAATTGGTGCGGAAGGGCACGTCGTTGTGGATCCCGTCCACGTTCGGTCGCGCGATCTCGAGCACGCCGTCGAAGACGGGCTTGCCCGATTCATCCGTCGTGGCCGGCGCCGCGAGGCGGGTCCTGGCGGCGCGATCCGCGCGCTCGACGATCCTCGCGGCGATCTCGCCGAGGATCAGGACGAGCGCGAAGCTGATGGCGAGGAGGAGCAGCCTCGATCGCCATATGGCGGATGTCACTCGTCGCTGACTCAAGCGGCACCCTTCGCATCGACGGCAACGCCGCGGGCCGACCAGTTCGACTCCGGTCGAAGCGTAATCTGGAGACGCTTCCCGTGCGAACGGCGGCATCGAGACTCCGCGCTCGCTCCTCGACGCCGCTTGACCCGGACGCCGCGTGGCGCCTGCCCTGGGTCTCGACGTGGCTCGACCTCGCCACGCGCAACGTGGCGAGCTTCACCTGGAAGCTGCAGGTGAACACGACGCTCTCGCAGCGATGCGGGATCGAGATGTGGGGCTATCCGAAGACGCTCGAGCGCATCGAGGTCGCCGAAGACGACGACGCGGTCCGGTTCTCGATGTTCATGGACGACCAGCTCGTCTTCCGATACTCGGTCGAGCCGAAGGGCGGGGAGAGCCCGGAGCCGATGACTGCCGACGTCTACTCGATCTTCGAAGGGGCGCCTCACGTCGGCCAACTGCGTCAGGCCTACCGCGACATGAGCGTGCGCCTTCGTGGCGGCAGCCTCGAGCTCGGCGGTCACGCGATGGCCGACGAGCTGCGCGCGCTCGGCGTGGGCCCGCGGCCGCTGATGTCGACGTGGGCTGGTCATAGGGCGTTCGAGATGTCGGCGCCCGAGAAGCTCTAGAGGCCGCCCGGTGAGGCGGGCGACCCGGCCGGTCCTTCAGTCGCCGATCGGGACCCACGTGCGCTCTCGCGACGAGCGGCGGATCGCGTCGAGCACGAGCTGGCCGGCGAGGCCGTCGGTGAACGTCGCGGGCGCAGGGTCCTCGTCGCCCCCCGTGCCGCGAATGCGAGCGGCGAACGTCTCGAAGAGCCGTGTGTAGGGCGCGAGATCGATGCCGCCCGAGTGCAGCATGTCGTAGGCCGTGTGGAGCAGCGACGGGTCCGGCGGAACGGGTGCGGGCAGGCGCAGCTCGTCCGGACAGTCGAGCTCCCGGGTGCCGCTCGCGTCCGCTATCTGGACGCGATCTCCCTCGATCCAGAGGGTGCCGCTCGTCCCCGTGACGCGTGCGCAGACGACCGGCGGGCCCCATGCGCCGGCCGAGCTCTGCAGGATGCCCTCGGCGCCCCCCTTCATCCGAAAGTGGACCGTGTACGTGTCCTCCGCCGACCAGTCGCGGGCCGAGAGCAGCTGGAGCGATGCGCTCACACCGTCGAACTCTCCAAACATCGTGCGCATCTGGTCGATCACGTGGGAGGCGTAGGCGCCCAGCCAACCACCGCCGTCTTCGGCTCGACCCCACCACTGTGGCACCTCGCCGTCCGGGTTCGCGAGCGCGGGGACGTGGAGCATGAACGTCGCGAGGCGAGGCTCGCCGATGATGCCGTCGCGAATCGCGCGGGTCGCGAGCGCCTGCCCCGTCGACCAGCGGAACTCCGTGCCGAGCAGGTGCACGATGTCCGCGCGTTCGGCCGCGTCGAGCATCTGGCGCGCCTCCTCCGCGTCGCGCGCGAAGGGCTTCTCGCAGACCACGTGCTTTCCGGTGGCGATCGCATCGAGCACGATCGCGGCATGGGTGTGGGGCGGCGTGGCCACGGTCACCGCGTCGACCCCGGTGAGCGCGAGGGCATCGGCCAGCGAAGTCGTGCCGTGGGGCACGTCGAACTCGGCCGCTCGCTGCGCCGTCTTGTCCGGGTCGCGCCCGACGAGCGCGAGCACGTCGAAGCCGGCCGCGCGGAGCGCGCGCAGGTGGGTGATGACGCCGAAGCCGGTTCCGACCACCACGGCCCCGAGTGCACGTTCCGTCATTCCGTCCGCTCCCTCGATCTCTCGCGTCGCACGCGGCCGCATCGCGATTCGGCGCGCTCCGGGCTCGCTGCCGAGCTTCGCCCAGCGCACCGCGGCGCGCAGCCAGGATGGTTAGACTTCTCGAGCATCCGGGGCGCCCGCGTGCGTCGTGGTTGCGTGGACTGAGCGACGATGATGGAGAGGAGTGGATGATGGACCCCGACTGGACCGTAGAGGACATGTACGAGATCGGTGCGCGCCATGCGCGGCTCGAGGCCGAGGGCGACCTCGAGGGCACGCTGGCGACGCTGGTCGATGACCCGGTGTACGAGTTCTGGCCCATGGGTTGGCGCTTCAACGGCCTGGACGCCACGCGGCGCTACTACGAGCACCTGCTCGGCGAGTTCGTGCCTCGCACCCGCGGCTATACGCTGCTGGCCGAGTGGGTGAGCCCCTCCTCCGTCGCCCAGGAGTACGAGATCGTCGTCGAGGTCGACGGTCGGCCGGAGTCGCATCGCGTGATCGGCATCCTCTACGGCGAAGGCCCCCTGTTGAGCGGCGAGCGTGTCTATGCGTCGGAGCGTTGCGTGCGGCTGATGGCGGGCGACGCGCTGATCGACGAGATCGCGGGGGCGACCGACTGAGGGGGGCCGCGGCGCGGGGGGGCGGCACCACGCGTGCCACCGATCGCTGCCGGGCCATTCGGACGTGACCGCGGTAACGTCGATCTCGGGGGTGGGCTGAAGGAGACACGATGGAGCAGCTCAGCGGACTCGACGCATCGTTCCTGTACTTCGAGACCACGAAGGCGCCTACGCACATCGGGTCGTTCGCGATCTACGATCAGGCGACGGCACCGGGTGGCAAGGTCACGTTCACCGGCATCCTGCAGAACGTCGAGAGCCGGCTGCACCTCGCCCGCTGCTTCAGGCAGAAGCTCGTCCACTCGCCGCTCGACCTCGATCATCCCTACTGGATCGAGGATCCCGACTTCGACATCGAGTTCCACGTCCGCCACATCGCGTTGCCGCAGCCCGGCGACTGGCGGCAGCTCTGCATCCAGGTGGCACGCCTGCATGCTCGGCCCCTCGATCTGTCGAAGCCGCTCTGGGAGATGTACGTGATCGAGGGCCTGGACGGTGTCGAGGGCGCGCCGCCCGGGAGCTTCGCCGTGATGACGAAGATCCATCACGCGGCCATCGACGGCGTGTCGGGTGCCGAGCTCGCGACGGCCATCCACGACATCGAGCCCGAGGCGACGGTGACGCCGCCCGAGAAGCCGTGGATGCCCGAGCGCGATCCGAGCATGCTCGAGCTCACCCTCCGCGCTGCGGCGAACAACGTGCGCTCTCCGTTCCGGCTCGCGCGGATGCTGACACGCAATGCCTCCGGTCTCTCGACGCTCTTCCGCTCCGACCCGACGCAGGAGGTCGAGGATGAGTCGGGCGGCGACGTGCCGCGCACGCGCTTCAACGACCAGGTCTCGTCGCATCGCGTGATCGAGGGACGGACGTTCTCGCTGCAGGACATCCGCGACATCCGCAAGCGCGTGCTCGGGGCGACCGTCAACGACGTGGTGCTCGCGATCTGCAGCGGCGCCCTGCGGCAGTACCTCGACCATCACGGCGAGCTGCCCGACGCGCCGCTCAAGGCGCTCGCGCCGATCTCCGTGCGCACGGCAGAGGAGGCGGGCACCGCCGGCAACAAGATCTCGATGATGGGCGTGGGGCTTCACAGCGACGAGGACGATCCGCTCGAGCGACTGCGCAGGATCCACGAAACGACGAGGGCGTCGAAGGCGACGTCCCAGGCCGTGGGTGCGCGCGCCATGACCGACGCGACGCAGTTCATGCCCGGCGTGTTGGCGGGTCTCGCGGCCCGCGTGTACACGCAGCTCGGCCTGGCGACCCGCATCAAGCCGATCGGCAACACGATCATCACGAACGTGCCCGGCCCGCAGATCCCGCTCTTCTTCACCGGCGCCCGGATGGTCGCGCTGCACGGTCTGGGCCCGATCATGGACGGGATGGGGCTGATCCACCCGGTCTTCAGCTACTCGGGCAAGATCAGCATCGCGATCACCGCATGCCGCGATCAGCTGCCCGACCCGGGCTTCTACGCCCAGTGCCTGCAGGACTCGTTCGATGCGCTGTGGGATGCATGCGAGAACGAGGGTCCCTCGGGCGAGGAGCAGGCACCGACGACCAGCCGCGGCGAGAGTGTGCTCCACTCCGAGCAGGAGCGGCTCGGCGACGAGTTCTTCCGGGGCGACGCGGAGGAGCACCGGCAGCATCTGCAGCTGGCGATGGAGGAGGCCGAGGCGCGCACCCGGATCGCGGAGGCCACCGGCATTCAGGACGACTCGGTGCTGGCCGAGCTCGCCGGGCTCGGCATCCGCGTCGAGACCCTCTC
>CAYYSY010000030.1:0-33076 GCA_964474355.1 uncultured Spirochaetaceae bacterium
ATCTCGGCGGCGTCGCGTCCGGCGCGCTCGGCGGCGGCATCGATGCGGGCGCGCAGATCGGCCACCCGGGCGGCGACGTCCGCCTCGATCGTCGGGTCGAGGGGCTTCGTCACCGCGTCGCCCCCGTCTGGTCGCCTTCGGTGGCCGCCTCGATCAGGGCGAGGGTCTCGTCCATGGGCAGGCCGATCACGTTGGTCTCGCTGCCTTCGACCGCCTCGACGAAGCGCCGCCCGTCGCCCTGCACGGCGTAGGCGCCCGCCTTGTCGAGGGGCTCACCTGTGGCGACGTACGCCTCGATCTCCGGACGCTCGGCGGGGCGCATGCGCACGCGCGAGACGACATGCAGGGTCGAGGCCGTGTCGCCGCCGGTGCGGGCGAGCGCGACGCCGGTCATCACCTCGTGGGTGCGGCCGACGATCTTCGACAGCAGCTCGACGGCGTGCGCCGGATCGCGCGGCTTCCCGAGCACCTCCTCGCCGAGCACGACGATGGTGTCGGCGGCGAGGACGATCCGGCCGGGGTCGGCCCGGAGGCGGTCGGCCACCGCGAGGGCCTTTTCTCGAGCGAGCCGCTCTGCCATCTCGCCGGGTGCCTCGCCCGGCCTGGCCAGCTCGTCGATGTCGGCGGGCACGACCTCGAAGGGGACACCGGCCTCGCCGAGCAGCTCGCTTCGACGCGGGGATGCGCTGGCCAGCACGATCGGCATCCGCCGCGCATCTGCTCGATTCATCATCATCGCAGGCGGGGGTATCGGACACAGCCCCCCGTCGTCAAGCGCTCGTTTGCGGAAGACGTCGGTTCGAGTCCGCCCGTCGAGAGCTGGGCGGATCGATGGGGTAGAGTGCGGTGAGATGAGGCCCTCCCGTGCGGACAACGCCTGGGGCGATCGGAGGTGGTGGCGGGGCCCCGTGTTGCTCCTGCTGCTGGTCGTGCTGACCCTGCAAACCATGGCGTGCGCGGGCCGTGGCCTTCGCTCCGGCCGCGACGGTCGATTCCACAACGACGACCCCGAGTACGTGATCGACGCTCCGCGCTTCGACGCGGACGCGCTCTGGAAGCGCATCTCGCTCGACGGCACCGACCTCGCGTGGCGAACCGCAGACGGGCGCTCGATGAGCCTCTCGTCGAGCTGCAAGCGAACGCGTGCGAGGCCCGCGCTGCTGGCGCGCCGGCTGCTGATCGGCGTGCCCCGGGACGATCTGCTCTCCGCGCATCCGGTCGCGCTCCGCGGCGACCCGGGCTGGGCCCAGATCGTCGAGACGGGCAAGGGCGCCGAGGCGGTGCGGATCAAGACGGTGACGGTGGTCTCGGCCGGCTGCGTCTTCGACTGGGTGCTCGTCGCGGGGACGGGCAGGCGCTTCGACGAGAGCGTCGATGCCTTCGACGGCTGGTGGTCGAGCTTCGAGCGCGGAGGGCGAGACGCGGCCCCCGCGCTCGCAGACGAGACCAACGAGACCGACGAGCCCGAGACTGAAGCCAGCCCGGAGCCGCCCGGCGAGGAGGCCGCACCATGAGCGCGGCCCAGCCCGCCGTCGAGGAGGCGGTCACGAATCTCGGCGAGCGGTTGCTCGCGATCGTGCGCGAGCTGGGCGAGTACTCGATCCTGGTCGTCGACACGTTCCGCGCGTTCGGGCGGCGCCACTTCCCGGGCCGCGAGGTGCTGGTGCAGTTCGTGTCCGTCGTGGTGCGGTCGAGCACGATCGTCGCGATCACGGCGACGTTCACCGGCATGGTGCTCGCGCTGCAGACCGTCGACTCGCTGGCCCGCTTCGGCGCGAAGCCCTACACCGGCAGCTTCGTGGGGCTCTCCTTCGTGCTCGAGCTCGGGCCGGTGCTGACGGCGCTGATGGTGTCGGGGCGGGTCGGCGCGGGCATCTCCGCAGAGATCGGCTCGATGGCGGTGACCGAGCAGGTCGACGCGATCCGGGCCATGGGCGCCGATCCGGTGCAGAAGCTCGTGCTGCCCCGGGTGCTCGCGGCGACGTTCGGCCTGCCGATGCTCGCCGCGATCTCGAACATCCTGGGCATGTTCGGGGGGTACGTGATCGCGACACAGGCAGGGATCGGCTCGAACTTCTACTACCAGAGCATCGTCAACATCGTGACCGTGCCGAACGTGCTGAACGGGCTGGGCAAGACATTCGTGTTCGGGTTCCTGATCGCGACGGTGGCCTGCCACATGGGCCTGCGGACGCGCGGCGGCACCGTGGGCGTGGGCCTCTCGACGACGCGCGCCGTCGTCGTCGCCTCGATCTCGGTGCTGGTCTCGGACTTCTTCCTCACGAAGATCATCTTGATGTTCTGATGGGTGCCATTGGAGACGCGACGGCGTTGTGGGCAGGTAAGAGACGGTGAGCACCGCGGAGGACATCCCGGCCCAGGAGGCCGTCGTGCCGTTCGTCGACCTCCGCTCGGTGGAGAAGTCGTTCGGACGCAATCACGTGCTCCGCGGCATCGATCTGCAGATCGCGCCCGGCGAGATCATCACCTTGCTCGGCGGCTCGGGCACGGGCAAGAGCGTGCTCCTGAAGCACATGATCGGTCTGCTCCAGCCCGATCGGGGTGAGGTGTGGATCGACGGCCATGATGTGACGCGCCTCGGCGAGCGCAACTGGGTCGAGCTGCGCCGCCGCTTCGGGTACGTGTTCCAGGGTGGAGCGCTCTTCGATTCGCTCTCCGTGCTCGAGAACGTCGCGTATCCGCTGCGCGAGCACCTCGACCTCGACGAGGCCGTGCTGCGCGAGCGCGTGGCTCGCTGCCTCGAGTCCGTCGGTCTCGCGGGCATCGAAGCGATGATGCCGGCCGAGCTCTCAGGCGGTATGCGGAAGCGCGTCGCGGTCGCTCGTGCGATCGCCCTGGAGCCCGACGCCGTCCTCTACGACGAGCCGACCACCGGGCTCGACCCGGCCAACTCGCGGCGGATCGGCGAGCTGATCGTGTCGCTGCGCGACCGGCTCGGCGTGACCTCGGTGATCGTGACCCACGAGCTCGAGCTCTGCTTTGCGATCTCCGACCGTGTGGCGCTGCTGAAGGACGGTCGCTTCGTCGCGTGCGACGCGGCCGATCGGATCCGCACCTCGGCCGAGCCGGTGGTCCGCTCCTTCCTCGCCGGAGGCGGTAGTCTGGAGGCGGACTCGGTCTGGCTGACGCGTGAAGATTCGGGCGAGGGCGACGACGGAGCCGGAGACCAGGCCGGTGCCGGAGACCGAGAGGAGACGAGCGATGGAGCGTGACGGACGACTCGCGCTGACGGTGGGCACGTTCGTGCTCGTGGCGCTCGTGGCGCTGGCCGTGAGCATCCTCTCGCTCACCACCGAGCGCGGGCTCTTCGCGCGCGAGTACCGGCTGGAGGCGCCGTTCGAGAACGTGCTCGGGCTGCAGGTCGGCGCGCCGGTCTGGCTGGCCGGCAAGGATGTGGGCCGGGTCGAGTCGATCCAGTTCATCACGGGCAACGAGGACTCGCCCGTCCTGGCGACCCTCGCGATCGACACGGAGGTGCGCGAGTTCATCCGCGCCGACTCGATGGCGAGCATCGGCACGATCGGCGTGCTCGGCGACAGCTACGTCGAGCTGAGCGTCGGGAGCGAGGACGAGCCGGTGCTCGAAGAGGGAGCCACGCTCGCGACCCTGACCCCCATCAACATGAACCAGGCGATGACGAAGGTGACCGCGGCGGTCGACAGCTTCCGCGTCCTCTCCGAGAACCTGAACGAGGCGGTCGAGTCGTTCGTCGAGGCGGACGGGGGCGATAAGATGACGCAGGCCCTCGACGCCGTCAGCGACGCCATGATCGAGATCCGCGAGGGCGACGGGCTGATCCACCAGCTGATCTTCGAGGACTTCGGCGTCCGGGGTGTGCGCAGCCTGGAGCGCTCGCTGGTCGCGATGGAGAGCGTGATGCGCGAGGTCGCGGAGGGCGAGGGCATTCTGCACACGCTGATCTACGAGCGGCCGCGCGATCAGGACATGGTCAATCAGGTCGTGCAGGCTGGGACGCGGCTGAACAGCATCCTCGGCAAGATCGACGCGGGCGACGGCACGCTGGGGCTGCTGGTCAACGACCCCTCGCTCTACGAAGACCTGACGACTCTGCTCGGCGGCGCCCAGCGGAGCCTCGTGATCCGCTCGATGGTACGCATGGCGGTCGACTCGGCCGACGACGAAGCGCCCGCCGAGGACGACGCACCGAAGAAGGACTGACGCGCCCGCCGGTAGGCAGCCGCGGAGGCGGCGTGGTACACACCCGGCTCGCGCCACACCCGAATCGAGGAGCAACCGATGGACCTGACGACGCTGATGACCGGCACCACCGACAGCCTGATCGACCTCGCCGTGCTGATCGGTCGGCTCTTCATCGGGGTCTGCTTCATGGTTCACGCGTTCGGCAAGCTCGGTCTCGTCGGGACCGGCAACATGAGTGGCTACATCGAGTGGCTCGACAGCATGGGCATCCCCTTTGCCCCCGTGCAGGCGTACATGGCGATGGGGACCGAGCTGCTCGGGGGCCTCGCGCTCGCGATCGGGTTCATGACGCGGCCGGCCTGCCTGCTGCTGGCGGGCACCATGATCGTGGCGGCCCGGCTGGGCCACAAGGGCGCGGGCTATCTCATCACGAACGAGCCCGAGGGCGCCGAGTACACGATCAACCTCGCGGCGATCTGCATGGTGCTCTTCCTGATCGGGCCTGGCAGCTTCTCGGTGGACGCGATCTTCTTCTGATCAGGTAGCCGGGCGTGTGGCTCAGCAGCGCGACCACGACACGGAGGTGGCCGGTGCGTCGGCCTCGCCTTCGCGGCGTACCCGCGACTCGGCCTCGAGCTTCAGCAGGTGCGCGCTCACCGACGCGCCTGCGGCCGCGTGCAGCGCCTTGGGATACGCCGCGTAGATGATCTCCACCATCTCCGAGACGCGCGCGGCTCCCCCCTCGACCGCAGCGAGGATCTCGCCTTCGCGCTCGAGCCGGTGCGCGATGTACTCGCGGAGCTTCCCGGTGCCGTCCTCGATGCATGGCCCGTGCGCGGGATAGATGCGCTTCGGCTCGAGCGCGAGCAGCCGGTGCAGCGACGCCATGTACTGACCGAGGTCGCCGCTGCCACCGGGGATCACGGTCGTGCCCACTCCGAGCACGTTGTCGCCGCTGAAGAGCGTGCCTTCCTCCTCGAGCAGGAAGCAGAGGTGGTCGGGCGCGTGGCCAGGCGTGTGATGACCGACGAGCGTCGCACCTTCGGTCTCGATGCGGCAGCCGTCCGCGAGGTTCTCCATCGGGACGGGGCTCTCGAGGTCGACCTCGGGCCAGGGCCACTTCTTGACCGGGACCTCGCCGACATGCCCCAGCACCTGCGCGAGGCCGCCCACGTGATCGGGGTGGCCATGGGTCAGCACGATCTGCTCGATGCCCTTGCAGCCGGCGCGCTCCATCGCCATGTCGAGCACCGGGAGATAGGCGGCCTCCCCCTGGCCGGTGTCGAGCAGGATCTTCGTCTCGCCGCGACCCACCAGATAGGTGTTGGTACCGGGGCCGGTGAACGCGCTCGGGTTCTGGCCGAGCGCGACGGTCACACGATCGGACCAGACGTCGACGTCGGGCAGGTCGGTGCCGAGGAGGACGGGCGGCGCCTGTGTCGAATCGGTCATGGGGGGCTCGGTCCTTGGCAGGTCGGGCGGCGAGAGCCGGCGCTCAGTCGCCGGCGATCGTCATGCGGGCGATGCGGAGAGCGGGGCAGGCGGTGCGTCCCCGCCAGACGAGCTCGGAGCCGATCGCGTCGATCGCCTGCCACATGTCGAGCAGGTTGCCGGCGATCGTGATCTCCTCGACGGGGTGCACGACCTCGCCCTGCTCGATCCACAAGCCCGCGGCGCCGCGCGAGTAGTCGCCGGTCGTCGGGTTCAAGCCCATGCCGATCAGCTCGGTGACGAGCAGGCCGCGCTCGGTCGAGGCGATGATCTCGTCGAGCGTGCGGTCACCGGGCTCGAGCCAGAGGTTCGTGGTGCCGACACCGGGCCCGCTGCCTGCGCCCCGCGACGCGTTGCCCGTCGAGGCGAGGTCGAGCTTGCGTGCCGAGTAGCTGTCGAGCAGCCAGGTGCGGAGCACGCCGTCGTCGACCACGACGTTGCGGCGCGTCGGCAGCCCCTCGCCGTCGAAGGGCTTGCTGCCCAGGCCGCCCGGTCGGCGTCCGTCGTCGACCACCGTGAAGCCGGGGCAGGCGATGCGCTCGCCCATGCGGTCCTTCAGGAAGCTCGACTCACGGTAGATGGCGTAGCCGGAGACAGCGCCCGCGAGATGTCCGAGCAGCGACGGCGCGGTCTGGCGGTCGAAGATCACGGCCGCTTCGCCGGTGGGGACGCGCTTCGCGCCGAGCCGGCGCAGCGCCCGCTTCGCGGCGGTCTGACCGACCTGGGCCGGCGCCTCGAGGTCGGCGAGCTTGCGCCCCACGGTCAGCCAGTAGTCGCGCTGCATCACTTCGCCCTCGATCGCGAGGGGCTCGCTGAAGAGCGCATGGGACCCGGTCTCGTAGGCGCCCGCGAAGCCCTTCGTGTTCGCGTAGGCGACGCGGGTGTGTCCCGACGAGACCTCGCTGCCTTCCGAGTTCTGGATGCGCGCATCGACGGCGCGTGCCGCGGCCTCGGCCTGCTTCGCATCTTCGATGCGCGCCTCGATCAGCACGTTGCGATCGCCCGCGTCGAAGAGGTCGAGATCGGGCGGGTCGGTCTCGAACGCCTCCTCGGGGAGACCGGCGTGGGGATCGGGCGCGGTGGCGCGTGCGAGCGCCACCGTGTCCTCGGCCATGCGCCGCACCGCGTCGGGGGAGACGTCCGACGTCGAGGTCGTCGCCGTGCGCAGGCCGCCGGGGCCGTCCACGAGCGCGCGGATGCCGAGCACCTTCTCGTGAGCCTGCTTCACGAAGTCGATTTCGGCGCCGCGGACGCGAGCCTCCTGCGAGCGGCCGTCGACGTAGACCGCGTCGGCGTCGTGTGCGCCGGCCGAGCGCGCGGCGTCGAGCGCGCGCGCGAGGATGTCGAGGGCGTCGTCGGAAGTCGTCACCGCGGCCTCCGTTCGCTTCGTGGGGGTGCTCATCCCTCGGTGCCTCCGACCGTCAGATCGCCACCCGTCCTCATCCCTCGGTGCCTCCCACCGTGAGCTCGTCGAGTCGGATCGTCGGCAGGCCGACGCCGACCGGCACCGACTGCCCGTCCTTGCCGCATATGCCGACGCCGAGGTCGAGCTCGAGGTCGTGGCCGATGCGCGAGACGCGGGTCAGCACGTCGGGGCCGTTGCCGATGAGCGTCGCGCCCTTCACGGGCGCGCCGATCTGGCCGTTCTCGATGCGGTATGCCTCGTTCGCGCTGAACACGAACTTGCCGCTCGTGATGTCGACCTGACCCCCGCCGAAGGAGACGGCGTAGAGGCCGTTGTCGACGGAGCGCAGGATCTCATCGGGGTCGTCGTCGCCCGCGAGCATGAACGTGTTGGTCATGCGCGGCATCGGCAGGTGCGCGTAGCTCTCGCGCCGCCCGTTGCCGGTGGGCTCCATGCCCATGAGCCCGGCGTTCAGGCGATCCTGCATGTAGCCGACGAGCACGCCATCCTCGATCAGCACCGTGCGCTGTGAGGTCGTGCCCTCGTCGTCGATGTTGATCGAGCCGCGGCGGCCGGGCAGGGTGCCGTCATCGACGACGGTGACGCCGGGCGCGGCGACGCGCTCGCCGAGCCGGCCCGAGAAGGCCGACGTCTTCTTGCGGTTGAAGTCGCCCTCGAGCCCGTGCCCCACCGCCTCGTGCAGCAGCACGCCGGGCCAGCCCGGGCCCAGCACCACGTCCATGGTGCCGGCGGGGCAGGGCACCGCCTCGAGGTTCACCCGCGCGAGTCGCACCGCCTCGTCGACGATCGGCTTCCAGACGGCGGGATCCATCAGCCGCTCGATCTCGTAGCGGCCGCCCATGCCCTGGTAGCCGACCTCGACGCGCCCGCCGTCCTCGGCGACCACCTGGCAGTTGAGCCGCACGAGGGGTTGGACGTCGCCCACGAGCTCGCCGTCGCTTCGCGCGATCATGATCTGTCGATGCTGTGCGACGACGCTCGCCATCACCTGCTTCACCTTTGGATCCTGACTTCTCGCGTAGGCGTCCATCTCGCCTAGCAGGGCGACCTTGTCCTCGACGGGTCGCGCCGTGCCGTGCCGCTCGACCGGATAGAGGTCGCGGCCGGTGCGAGAGGGCCGCTGCACTTCCACCGTCGCGGGTGCACCGGCTTCGTCGGAGATCGCGCGGGCCGTGCCCGCGGCGAGCGCGACGCTCTCGACGCTGATCTCGTCGGAGTGCGCGTAGCCCTGGCGTTCGTCCTTCACGGCCCGCACGCCCACACCCTGCTCGAGGTGGCGGCTGCCGCTCTTCACGATGCCTTCTTCGAGGGCGACCGAGTCCTGGAGGGTGTACTCGAAGTAGAGATCGGCCGAGTCGACCTGCCGCTCGAGCGTGGTGTCGAGGGCCGACTGGATGCGGCCCACATCGAGCCCGAACCGATCCTCGAAGAAGACGAGGGCGTTGCGCGATTCTCCGCCCGGGTCTTCCTTCGACATGCGTGTCATCTCCTGGGTAGGCGCCGCGCGGAGTCCGCCGGCTCAGTCTCACGAGTCCGAGCTCAGTCGGACGAGTCCGAAACGGTAGCGAGATCGCGAAGCCTTCGCGGCAGATCCGTGAGCGAGTCGAGTGAGTGCACGTCGATCGCGTGGAGTCCGACGGCACGTGCGCCGGCGAGATCCTTGTCGGGGTCGTCGCCGACGAGCGCCACCGATTCGGCGGGCAATCCAAGCGCATGCAGGGCGGCCCGGAAGATCGCCGGATCGGGCTTGCGCGCACCGCAGTGCGCCGGCAGCACCAGGCACGCGAGCCGCGGCCCCACACCCATCTCCTCGAGCAGCGGCCCGAGTCGCAGGTCGAAGTTCGACACGACGCCCACGCTCACGCCATCGGCCTCGAGGCCGTCGAGCATGTCGAGCGCCCCCTCGCGCAGCTGCCACGCCCCAGCCTTCGCGTAGTACGCGAACAGCTCGTCATAGAGCCCCGCGGCATCATCGAAACGCACGGTGCTGTCCGTCGCCTGAAACGTCTGCCGCACGAGATCATCCCACCAGGCCTTCTCCGCCCCGGCGATCTCGTCGACCGAGGACAGCTCCGGAAACACCCGAGCGGAAGCCCGCCCCATCACGCGCTCGAACCCATCCTGCACCCGCCAGGCCCCGAGTTCCACACCCCGCCGCGCCGCCGCCTCCGAATAGACCTCTCCCACAGACCGACGAAGCTCGATCAAGGTCCCCGTCGCATCGAGCAGAACCCCCCGGATGTCAATCATCTTCAACCTTCATCGAAAAGCTCCGACGCCGAAGCCGAGGGGGTTCGGCGCCTGCAAGGACGCCGGTGTCGGCTCGGCCCGGCGCGCGGTGCAGTGAAGTCACCCGCAGCGCCTCCACGCACACCCGCCGTGACCTCGCGGCCCGACACCCTACGCGGAGCGTGAGTGTCGGCGGGACCTGAGTCCTATGCGGAGAAGACGCCCCGCAGCGAGGCATTCACGGAACCGCGCGCCGGGCCGAGCCGACACCGGCCTTACGACCACCCGCACGAAGAGGCGTCAAGGCCGCCGAGCCGAAGCAATGAAGGTCCCGGGCAGATCCCGATCCCGCGACCGAGGAGGGTTCTCCTGCACCGAAGGCTCCGGAAGCCCGGCCTGCACGAACCACTCCCGCACGTCGGCCTCCGAGAAACCCATCCACCGCACCCCGAGATCCTTCTTCATCCACTCGATCCCATGCGCGCGGAAGTCGACGAGCACGACCCGTCCCCCCGGCTTCACGACCCGGGCCATCTCGGCGACGACGTCCTCCGGCGCGGGCATGTAGTGGAGCACCATGTGGGCGAACGCTGCGTCGAGCTCGCCGTCCTTCAAGGGGATCGCACAGGCGTCGGCCTGCTCGAAGCGCAGGGTGGCGGTCGCGGGCAGCTGCAGGCCTTCGAGCTTGCTGCGCGCCGCGTCGAGCATGCTCTCCGACGAGTCGATGCCGAGCACGTCGAGGCCGAGCTGTGCGAGCTCGCACGCGAGCACCCCGGTGCCGGTGCCGACGTCGACCACGCGCAGGCCGGGCTCGACGATGCGGGTGATGGCGCGCGCGCGTAGCACGTCGTCGTCGAAGACCTGCCGGATCGCATCCCACTCGGGGCCGACGGTGTCGAAGAAGCTCGGCGTCTTGTCGCTGCGGCCCTCGAGCACGCGTTCGAGCACTGCGCGGTCGCGCTCGGCCGTGGGATCCGTCTCGAGGCTCGCGCGCACGAGCCGCCACGAGTCGGCCCAGGGGCCCTCGTCGGGCGGCGCGAAGCGATACGAGACGAAGGTGCCGTCGCGGCGGTCGTCGAGGAGGCCGGCCTCGCGCAGGATCGCGAGGTGCCGGGACACCCGCGACTGGGCCATGCCGAGCACCTCCATCAGCTCCTGCACGACGAGCGTCTCGCGCTCGAGCAGCGAGAGGATGCGCAGCCGCGTCGGGTCGGAAAGCGTCTTGAAGACCTTCTGCAGCTCGTCCGCCGCGGATTCGGACATCGGCTACCTGAGCCTCGGCTTCGACACCGTGCCGCTCACGTCGAGGTCGGCGTGGCCGTCTTCGTCGAGGGTCAGACCGAACTGCTTCGCCATCGATCGCATCCCGGGCTCACGAACATCGATGCCGATCTGGAGGTCGAGCGGGGCCTTCGTGGGGTCGGCTGCCTGGCCGATGCTGCCCGACACCGCGGCGCCGAAGAGCGGACCTTCGAGCGCGAACGAATCGATCCGGGCCAGCGCCTCGCCGCCGAGCTCGATGCGCCCCGTCACCGACTCGAACTCGATCGGCATCGGCACCATGGAGTGCACGACCTCGCCCTGACGCGCGGTGAGCTCGATCTCGCCCTCGGCGGCGCCATCGTCCCAGCGCACGTCGGCGTCGATGTCGGCGCGGCCCGTGAGCTCGATGCGCTGATCGGCGGGCAGGGGCAGGGCGGCGAGATCGAGGTCGACGATGCGTCCGTCCCAGGCGTACACGCCTCGGCCCACCGTCACGAAGCCGGCCAGGCTCCCGTGATCGCTCACCATGTACGCGCGGATCTGGGGCTCCCCCGTCAGCCAACCGAGCGACCAGGCGGGGCGCACGCTCACCGGGTCGGCCTGGTAGCGCCTGCCGTCCGCCGTGCGGACGTCGACCTGGTGGAAGCGGAAGCCGGGGGCCGGGATGAGGCGCGGCTCGACCTCGCCGTAGCGGATCATGGCGCCGGTCTGTCGCTCGAGTGCGTTCACCGCGCGATCGGCGAGCACTTCATAGGGGAAGCCGAGGAAGACGAAAGTCGTGACGAGCATCAAGCCGACGATCGGCAGGACGACCAGGCGGGCGGTGCGCGAGAAGGGCGCCGTGAGCCATTCGAGGATGCGGTCGAGCATCAGGCCGGCTCGAAGGAGGAGACCGAGAAGCTCACGTCGAGACGCGCGTCCTCGCCCTGTTGCGATTTGATCCGCAGGCTCTTGACGGAGAGCTGCCTGTTGGCGGACTCGATGTTGTGGAGGTAGCGCACGGTCTGGCTCAGCGTCACACCCTTGAGGTTCACCTCGAGCTTGGTCTCCGTGTAGTGATCGTTCTTGCCGGCCTGCCGCTCCTCCATCGACGAGATCTTCACCTGTGACTGGCTGGCGAGGCTCTCGAGCAGCGAGCGGAGGTTGCTCTTCTCGCGATTGGTACGGATACGTTCTTCGACGGTCTCGAGTCGCGCGCCCAGCTGATCGTACTCGGCGGCCAGGCGCCGGATCGCTTCGAGCTGCTGCTCGGCAGCGACGCGGCGCTCCGACGCGCGATCGGCGGCGTCGAGCACCGGCTGGACGAAGCCGAGCACGATGATCGCCAGCACCAGCACCCCGCCCGCGCCGGCGACGAGGATCCGCTCGCGAGGCGCGAGATCGCGCCAGATCACCTGCAGTCGCTCGAGCAGGGCGTTCAAGAGCGGCTCCCTTCAGGCGCGGGTCGGGCGTTCACGAGTCGCTCTCCTGGGACTCGAGCGGGATGTTGATGCCGAACGCGACGGCGCCCCCCTTGGTCTTCTTGATCTGGCCGGACACGCTGGCGGCCTCGAAGGGCGGCGACGCGGAGAGCACGTTCTCGAGCCGGTCGACCGCTTCGTAGGCCTCGGCGGTGACCTTCACGCGGACGACCTTGCGATCGATGTGGACCTCCTCGAAGCGCACCTTGAGATCGGCGGGGACGCGCCTCGAGAGCTCGGTCATGATGTCGAGGGCCGAGAGGTTGCCGCTGTAGAGGCCGAGGAACTCGGCCTTGTCCCGGGCCTCGTCCACGGCTTGCGCCATGGCCGCCATCGGCCGCGTCGGTGCATCGCCGGGGAAGCGCGCGAGATAGATCTCGGCGCCCTCGGTCTCGAGGCGGTCGGCGCGCATCGACTCGATGAAGATCGAGTTGATGCCCGTGGCGGCGAGCAGCGCGATCATGATGCCGGCCCAGATCGCCGTGGGCCGCATCTCCGGAATCACGAATTGACGCCAGCTCGTGCGGAACGCGAACGGGCCCTGCCGGAAGTTCATGTGCGTGCGCGTCTGTCCCGTGCCGCGCAGCGCGAGCGCGATGGCGGGCGCGAAGACCACCGGGTCACCGCCCGCCACGAGCGCGGCGCCCTCCGACTCCTCGGGCAGCGCGATGGGGCGCGCGGCCACGCCGAGGCGCTCGGCGAGGTACTCGTCGATGCGATGCAGGCGCGCGCCGCCACCGACGAGCGTGATCTCGTCGAGCTGCTCTCTCGCGGGCCCCCCGAGCAGATCCTCGAAGGCCTCGACCGTGCGCAGCAGCTCGCGGGCCATGCGGTCGAGCTGCGCAAGGGCGCCGGCCGAGCGGCTGTTGAAGCCCATGTCGAAGAGTCCTTCTTCGCACTTCAGCTGCTCGGCGTCGTCGAGGGAAAGGCTCAGATCCTTGGAGATCGCCCGGGTCAGGGCGAGGCCACCGACCGGGATGCTGCGCGCAGCCACGGGGTGCTCGTCGATCATCAGACAAACGGTGGTCTTGCGATGGCCGAGATCGACCACGAGCCGCGTGCCCGACAGGTCGAAGAGGGCGGCGAGATTCGCGAGGCAGAGGCCCTCGGCCTCGAGCACCCGCGGCGCACAGCCGGCCTCGTCGAGGATGCCGAGGGTCTCGGCCACGTCCTGTCGCTGGGCGACGGTCGCGGCCACCATGGCCGACGAACGCTCACCGCCCGCGAGCATCCAGTCGACGAAGACGTCGTCGAGGTCGAAGGGGATGAGGCCCTCGAGCTCGAATGGCACGGCCTGGGCGAGCTTGCGTCGCTCGCGGAAGGGGAACTCGAGGCGGCGCGTCGAGACGCGATCGCTCGGTAGGGCGGTGACGACGTGCTCCGTCGAGAGATCGTGCAGCTCGACGAAGCGAGAGAGGCCCTCGGCGAACTGTTGGCGTCCATCGGCGGCGGGCACGTCGATCTCGGCGCGGGGATGCAGCTGCATCTGCGCCGGCTCGAGGCCGCGCAGGGTCTGTCGCAGCTCGACAGCCTTGATCGTGTGCGATCCGAGATCGAGCCCGAGCACGTTCTTCATCATGGGCATGGAACGGCCCCTCTACCCGATGTGCCGTCGACGTGGCTCCGGCTCATTGCGACTCCCAGCTTAGCAGCAGCGGGTTCTCGTGGTTCGTGACGTCGATGGTCGCGACGACGCGCTTCGTCACGTCGCCGACCTTCGCCTCGGACGTGACCCGGTACACCAGCCCTTCGGCGGGGAGGCTGGCGGCGGGGAAGACACTCCCCTCACCGAGGCCGAGCACCGACGAGAGCGTCTGGCAGCCCGGCACCTCCTTCTCCGGGTCGTTGCAGAGCAGGCCGTCGCCCTGGCGGACCTCGAGCAGCTCGCGCACCTGATCTTCGCTGGCCAGCTGCTTGTCGCCGGTGCCGCCGACGAAGAGCGTCGCGAGCACCCAGGGGTCTGCGCTGTTCACGTTCACGCCCTTTGCGAAGACGAAGGGGTGCACCGTGACGTAGGGCTCCATTGCCTTCACGAAGCGGGCGTCGAAGCCCTCGATCATCGCGATCTCACCGACCGAGAGGAGCGGGCGGTTCGGCGCGCGGTGGGGCGGATCCTGCTGCAGGTAGTAGTCGTCCTCGTTGCGGCCGCCGATCGCCGTGTCTTCGGGGTCGATGTAGTCGAGCAGGTTGCGCGCCATCTCGCGGGTGTCGTAGAGCCCGGTTTCGCCGCCGATCTCGTCGGCGAGGTCCTCCTTCACCTTGTCGAGGAAGGCGATGAGGAACTCCTCCTCGTCGCTCTCGGGCGCGAACTCGGAGGGCTGCTCCTCGGCGGGCAGCAGCGCGTTCAGGTTGAGCCGCGCCGCCGTGTCCTCGATGTCGATGCGGAGCGTCGAGCCCGCCGCCGTGAGCGCTGGCGCGTCGCCCAGGGTCGCGTAGAAGGCGTCGCGGGTCGCGATCTCGGGCTCGCCCTGGTTCGTGAAGGCCGCAATGGTCTGGCGGACGCGCGTCTGGTACAGCACGCCGGTCGCGATGCGAATGCCTCCGCGCGCGAGCGCCTCGGCCTGGGCGGCGCGATCACGGTTGCGGCTCACGAGCCCGTCGGTGACCGCACGGCTCGCGAAGGTCGACGCGACGAGGCCGAGCAACAGCACGACCACGAGCACGATCGCGAGGGCGATCCCGGCTTCGCGTCTGCGGGCGGGGTGCAGCATCAGAAGCACCCCACCGCTGCAGCGAGCTCGCGCCCCTCTGCCTCGCTGACGCTGGTCGGGTTGACGTTGGCGAGCGCCGAGCACGCCGGGCCCGATGCCTGGGGTCCCGCGCACTTCTGGATCGCGCACTGGATCAGCGCCTCGATGCTGCTCCCGCCTTCGCCGTCCTCGTCGTCGTCGCTGTCGGTATCGCTGCTGTCGAGGCCAGCGATCAGCTCCACTGCGGAGACGATCATGGCGTCGACGTCGAGGGGCTGCATCGGCAGCACGAGCCGGCGCACGTAGCGCCCCTCGTCGAAGCCGGCGTCGCCGGTGGGCTCGCCCATGTCGAAGCCGATCTCGATGGCGACGGGCAGGGTGCTCGATTGCACCAGTTGTGTGGAGTCCCAGGTCTCGACCCACTCTCCCTCGCCGTCGCGAAAGCGCATGCTGAAGCCCGACAGGCCCTCACCGAGCACGTACGACCGCTCGTCGTCGGCGAGGGGGAAGGTCGGGTCGTACGCCTCGGGCAGGCCGGGCAGGAGCCAGCGGTGGAGCGTCTGCAGGCCGTCGTCGTCCGTCGTCACCTGGTACGCGATCTGCGCGAAGTCGCTGCTGTGGGCATCTGGCTGGTAGGAGCGCGATCGGCGGCTGATGAAGCGGATCGCGTCCGAGCCAGAGAAGGCCTCGCGCGACTCGGCGACGAAGTACCAGGGATGGCGGAGTGGATCGAGGTCGTCGGGCTTGACCACGAGCACGGCCGACTGCAGGTCTTCGCTCAGCCGGGCGAGGATCGTCGTGGCGTGGAGCTCATCGCGGAGCAGGGCGGTTGCGCCCTCGGCCGTGTCGGCGACCTGCACGTACGCGCCTAGGGCGAACGTCACGATCAGCGACGTCACCAGGATCGCGGCGAGCGTCTCGAGCAGGGTGAAGCCGTTTCGAAGGACCACCCTCATCCCGAACCGCCTTCGTCGCCGCCGCTGGCGAGATTCTCGAGCGCCTCGAGTGCGGCCACGTGATCGAAGGCGACCGTCGTGCGCACCACCGAGTCGGGGGCGACAGGATTGCCCCAGAGCACCTTCACCTCGAGCGTGCGGAGGTGCCGGGGGAGGCCGGGATACTCCGCAGAGATCGTCTTGAACAGAGTCGTTGGTCCCTCCGCGTCGTCGCCCTGCACCGCGGCGGAGTCGAAGAGCAGAGCGAAGGGGGCGACGCGCGTCTTCACGACGAAGCCGTCGCGTTCGCTCTCGTCGACGCCGGTCGGAGGGGCGGAGCCGTCGAAGAGGGTGGCCTCGAGGTCGGCGAGAGCCGAGTCGGCGATGCGGCCCGCCTCGAGCCGTAGCCGCGCGTCGCTCTGGTGCGCGAGGTTCGTGTTCATGCTGCCGATCAGCAGCGTGCCGACGAGGGCGAGCACGAGCGCAGCGGCGAGCACCTCGAAGAGCGTGAAGCCCAGCGTGCGCGGGGCGGTGACGCGCGTGGAGGGCCTATGCATCGCCGCCCTCGCGAACCCGGATGAGCTCGATCAGGGGCTCGATCTCGAGCACGTACACGTTGTCCCACGCGTCGGCGATGCGGATCTCGGAATACTCGGCGATGCCGTCGGGCCCGAAGACCACCTCGACCGCACCGCTCTCGAACCAGCCGGCCTCGCTGTCGACGCCCACGAAGTAGAAGTCGTCGCCGAGCCGCGTCATGCGGCCGAAGGCGCCGCTCACCGGGAAGAAGTCGGGCTCCTCGCCCCTGGGCGGCGACATGGGGATCGGCGCGCTGAGATCGAACTCGCCCGGCTGCGCCGCGTCATCGCCGCTGGCCACGGCGGCAGGCACGAGCGGAGCGTCGTCCTCCTCGGTCGACGGATAGGCGGTCTCTTCGTCGACCCACCAGTCGATGCGGAACCAGCCCTCCTCGAGCTCGATGAAGACGCGATGCGGCTTGCCGGTCGTGATCGCGCGCTGCCGCGCGACCTCGAGCTGGTGCGCCAACTTGCGGCTCTGGTCGCGCAGTCGGTTGACGCGGGTGGCCGAGAGGTTCGGCACGACCAGACTCGTCGCGAGGCCGAGGATCAGCACCACGGCGATCATCTCGATGAGCGTGAAGCCGTCGACACGCGCCGTTTGAATGCCCCGGCCGCCCATGGTCGTCTCCTCAGCCCTCGCTCGTGTCCCAGTTGCCGAGGTCCTCGCCGCCGGGCTCACCGTCGGCGCCGAGGCTCCAGATGTCGAACCCGTGCGGGTTGTGCTCGCCCGGGTTCGCGTACTGGTACGGCATGCCCCAGGGATCGAGGAGCAGGTCGCGCTTCTTGAGATATCCACCCGGCGGGTAGTTGCGTGGCACGGGGTCGCCGCTCGGCTCGTTGACGAGCGACTCGAGGCCCTGGCTCGAGCTCGGGTAGCGGCCGTTGTCGAGCTTGTAGAACTCGAGCGCGCTCTCGAGCTGCGCCATCTGGGCCTTTGCGGCATTCAGCTTCGCGCTGTCGATGCGGCCGGCGATGTTGACGCCGACGAGGGTCGTGAGCAGGCCGATGATCACCACGACGGCGATGATCTCGATGAGGGTGAAGCCGGCGCTCCGCCTCGCTCTTCGGCTGCTCGGGTCGGCGTTCGGGGTCTCGTGCGGGGAGGGCATCTCGTGGGCTCCTTCGGCTCGGCCGTGCACCGCGCGGGTGACGGGGATGATTCGTCTCGTGGGTCGGGAGGGCGTGAAGTCGTTCTGCATGGGGTTCCTTCGGAGCGGGCCCGCCGGGCGCCGCCCGCGATTCAGTCGAGCGAGTTCGTCAGCTCCATGAGCGGCATCAGCACCGCGAGCACGATCAGCATGACGACACCGACCATGACGAGGATCAACAGGGGCTCGAGCAGCGACGTGAGCCGCTCGACGGTGGTCTCGACCTGCTGGTCGTAGGTGTCGGCGACGCGCAAGAGCATCTCGTCGAGCTCACCGGCCCGCTCGCCGACCTCGATCATGGTGACGACCATCGACGGGAACTCGCGGCTCTGCCGCAGCGGAGCGGCGAGGCTCGAGCCCTCGATGACCGCGGTCTTGGCGCCGTCGATCACGCCACCGATCACGCTGTTGTTGGCGACGTTCTTCGCGATCTCCATCGCCTGGATGATGTTGACGCCGCTGCTCAGCATGCTGCCGAGCGTGCGCGCGAAGCGCGAGATCGCGACGAAGCGCACGATGCGTCCGATGATGGGCAGGCGCAGCGAGATGCGGTCGAGGGCGGCGCCGCCGGCCTCGGTCTTCGCGATCCGCCTGAAGGCGAAAACGGCGCCCACCACGGCGAGGAGGATCGCCCACCACCAGACCGTGGCGAAGTCGCTGACCGCGATGATCCAACGGGTGATGGCCGGCAGCTCGGCGCCCATCGACGCGAGCAACCCGGTGATCTGGGGCAGGATGAACGTCACGAGCACGAGCACGACGATGAATGCGAAGGCCAGCATCGCCGACGGGTAGACCATGATCGAGGTCACCCGGCTGCTCATACGGACCGACTCCTCGAGGTAGTCGGCGATTCGCATGAGAACCGCGTCGAGCTGGCCGCCGGCCTCACCGGCCTTCACCATGCTGACGTAGAGCGTGTCGAACTTGTCCGTCGACCGGAGAGCGTCCGCGAGTGTCGCGCCCTCGTTCACGCGGTCGCGCACACTCGCCATCACGCCCTTCAGCGCTGCGTGGTCGATCTGGCTGACGAGCGCGCCGAGCGCCTCGACGAGCGGGATGCCCGCCGACACGAGGGTCGCGAGCTGGCGCGTCGCCATGGCACGCTCCATCGGGGGGATGCGCCGGGGGAGGTTGATCTCGAAGTTCAGCCCGGTGCCGCCCGTCGTCGTCTTCTCGGCGACGTCGGCCGATGCGCTCGTCTCGTTGATCTCGGTGAGAAAGACGCCGTCGCCGCGCAGCTTCGCCCGGGCGGAGCGCATGCTCTCGGCGCTCACCGTCCCCTTCGTGTTGCGCCCGGACTGGGCGACTCCCTTGTAGGCATAGACCGGCACGGTGTCGTGAATCCTCGCTCTCTCGTCCGGGTGCGTGCGGCCGGGCTGGGGCCGCGCGCCTCGCCCTAGATCTGGGCGGCGGCGCCTTCTTCTTCGGTCGCTCTCAGCACCTCGGCCACCGACGTGACGCCGGCGAGCACCTTGCGGGCGCCGTCGGCGCGCAGCGTGCCCATGCCCTTGCTGATGGCCGACTTCTTGATCGTCTTCGCGTCGATGTTGCGGGTGATGAGCCCGCGGATGTCGTCGTCGACCACCATCATCTCGTAGATGCCTATGCGGCCGCGGTAACCGGTGAACGCGCACTGGCTGCAGCCGTCGCCCCGGCACACGGTCACCGGGCGACCGGGCGGGCGCACGCCGATCTCGCGCAGCTCTTCGTCGCTCGCCTCGTAGGTCGTCTTGCACGACTCGCAGAGCACGCGGACCAGGCGCTGCGCGAGCACGGCGACCAGCGACGAGCCGACCAGGAAGGGCTCGACGCCCATGTCGACGAGACGCGTGATCGCCGAGGCCGCATCGTTGGTGTGCAGTGTCGACATCACGAGGTGACCAGTGAGCGAAGCCTGGATGGCGATGTCCGCCGTCTCCTTGTCACGGATCTCGCCGACGAGCACCACGTTCGGGTCCTGGCGCAGGATCGCGCGCAGCCCCGCGGCGAACGTCAGGTTGATCTTCGGGTTCACCTCGATCTGCCCGATGCCGGGCTGCGTGATCTCGACCGGATCTTCGACGGTGATGATGTTCTTGTCGGGTCCGTTCACCTTTGCAATACACGCGTGCAGGGTGGTCGTCTTACCCGAGCCCGTGGGGCCTGTGACGAGGAAGATGCCGTTTGGGCGGTAGATGATCCGATCGAGACTGTGGAGCTGCTGCTCGTTCATCCCGAGCTTCTCGAGGTCGACGAGCTCCTGACTGTCGGGCAGCAGGCGCATGACGAGGCGTTCGCCGTAGGCGACGGGCACGGTCGAGAGCCGCACGTCATAGCCTCGGCCGGCGATCTTCAGCTTGATGCGGCCGTCCTGGGGCAGGCGCTTCTCGGCGATGTCGAGGTTGCCCATGATCTTGATGCGGCTCGCGATGGAGGCCTGCAGCTTGCGGGGCAGGGGCTTCATCGGCTCGTAGAGCACGTCGTCGATGCGGAAGCGCACGCGGATCTCGCGCTCGAATGGCTCGATGTGGATGTCGCTGGCGCGCTCCTTGACCGCCGCCTGCAGCATCGAGTTCACGAGCCGGATGATCGGCGCGTCGTCGGTCGCCTCGAGCAGATCCTCGGGCTCGTGGGACACGTAGTCGGCGAGGGCGTCGAGGTCGTCCTCGGCCTCTTCGGCGAGCTGATCGGTCGAGGTCGTGCCGCGATCGTAGGCCTGGTTGATCGCGCTGATGACCACGCGCTCGGTGGCGAGCTCGAGCTCGATCTCGGCGCCGTCGAAGAGCATCCGCAGATCGTCGAGCGGCGCGGTGTCGAGTACGTCCGATGCCACGACCAGCACGTTCCCGTCGTCGGTGACCCGGACCGGGAGCACGCTGTGCTGCTTCGCGAAGCCGATCGGCACCTTCTCGATCAGCGTCTCATCGATGTCGTCGTTCGAGATCTCCGCACGGATCGGGACGTCGAGCTGCTCGGCGAGGCCGGCGAGCACCTCGTCGGCCTTGAGGAAGCCCTCACGCACGAGGATCTCGTCGAGGCGCGCGTGGGTCTCGGCCTGGAGGATCCGCGCCTGGGCGAGCTGCTCGGGCTCGAGCCGCGTCGTCCGGACGAGGATCTCGCCCAGGTCGAGGCTCTCGCTCGCGGGGCTCGAGGGTGCGGTGCTCACGGCGCCTCGCTCCCGTCGGGCGGCGCGCCGCCCCCGGAGTCCGTCGAGACCCCGGTGATGACGACGGTGGGCGAGAAGCCGTAGACGTCCTTCAGCAGGCCCGCCGCGTCGTTGGCGCCGCGCAGGTCGGCGAAGGGGCCGACGATGATCTCGTAGATCGTGCGGCCGCCGACCTCGCCCGAGATCAGTGTGCCGTCATAGCCGGCGTCGACGAGCTGGGTGAGGGTCGTCATCGCCTCGGTCTCGTCGCCGTAGACGCCGACGCGCACGCCGTAGGCCGAACGGCTCGCGAGCGCGGCCTCCTCGCGGGCGGCCTCCTTGGCGGCCTCGACCTGGCGGCGCTGCTCCTCGATCTCGTCGAGGCGGGCCAGCGGATACTTCTGCGCGTGCTCGGTGAGCGTCGTGCGCGCCGGGGCCCGGCCGATGTCGAGCCGGCTGTCGTCTTCTTCGGCGTCGTAGAGCGCGGCGGTCTCGGGGTCGGTCTTGTAGCGGTCGCCGGTCTCGAGCTCGAACTCGCGGCGCTTGCGGATCGTCTCGTACTCCATCGACTCGCCGCTGCGGATGATGTGCGGCGTCAGGAACACGAGCAGGTTGATCTTCTGCAGCTCCTTCGAGGTGCTCTTGAACGCCCAGCCGAGGCCCGGGATGTCGCCCAGCCACGGCACCTTGTTCTCGCTGTCGTTCCAGCGGTCGCTGATGATGCCGCCGATCACGACGGTCTCCCCGTCGTTCACGACGACCGTGTTCTCGACCTTGCGATTGAACAGCGAGACGCCCACCTCCTCGGGGTCGCCGACGCCGATCGTGAGGGCCTCGTTCACGTCCGTCAGCTCCTGGAAGATCTTGAGCCGGAGCGTGTCGCCTTCGCTGATCTGCGGCGTGACGCGCAGGGTGACGCCGATGTCCTGGCGGTCGACGTTCACGGCCTGGGAGAGACCGTTCACGTTGCCGGTCGCGTTGCTCGTGCGGCCGGTGATGATCGGGATGTTGTTGCCGATCTTGATCTCGGCCTCTTCGTTGTCCGAGGTCAGGATGTGCGGGGCGGAGACGAGGTTGAGGTTCGTATCCTTCGCGGCGGCGTTGATCACGGCGGTGAAGTCGGTGCCGTCCCCGGTCGGGTTGCCGTCGTCGTCGCGCGGGATGCCCTGGTAGCCGCCGCCCGCATTGAGCCCGCCGCCCGAGCCGAGGAACTGCTGGATCGCGGAGGTCGTGGCGTTGGCGCCGGTTCCGCCCGCCGCGCCGGCTGCGACCGCCGAGCCGGTCTGCACCAGGAACTCCTGGTTCCCGTTGATGACCTGGTATCCCATGTTGAAGCCGAAATCGATTCCGTCCGTGATGTCGACCTCGAGGATCAGCGCCTCGACGAGCACCTGGGGTCGCTCGATGTCGAGCTGCTCGATGACGCCGACCAGCGTCTCGTACGCCTCCTTGCTCGCCTGGATCACGAGCGAGTTGGTCGCGGCGTCGGCGGTGATCGTCACGCCCTCGGAGAGCTCGGTGACCTGCGAGCGCAGCGCCTGGGTGGCCTGGGCGCCGCCGGCCGCGCCGGTCCGACCGGCCGTGGGCGCCGAGCGCTGGCCCGAGAGCATCGAGTTGAGCGTATTGCCGAGCTCTTCGGCGTCGGCGTGCTTCAGGTAGTAGACGTTGATGCGCCCGAAGCCCTGGAGCGGGACGTCGAGCTGCTGCACCAGCGCGCGGATGTCGTCGAGCGCGGCACGGGGCGCGAGCACCAGCAGCGAGTTCGTGCGGTCGTCGGTGATGATGCGGACCTTGGCCGCCTGCGATGACGGCTTGGCCGCCGGGGTCGCGCTCGAGCTCCGGCGCCGGCTCGAGGAGCGGCGCTGGGCGGCGGTCGCCGTGCCACTGCTGCCGCTCACCTGGGCGCCGTAGATCTCCGAGATCTGCTCACTGAGCGTGCTCGCGTCGGCGTACTTCACCTTGATGACCGCGAGCTCTTCCTTGTAGCTGCGGATGTCGATCGCGTCGAAGATCGTGAGCAGGCGGCGGATGTTCGCCTCGGTGTCCGTCAGGATGATCGTGTTGGTCGGCGCGTAGGCGACCATCGATGCGTCCTTCGAGACCAGCGGCTTGATCGTGTTCGTGATCGCTTCGGCGTCGATGTAGCGGAGTGGTACGAGGCGCGTGACGAACTGGTCGCGGTTCGGGCTCGGGCGGTTGTCGCGCACCGTCTCGATGCTCGACTCCTTCGCGTCGCGCACCGGCACGATCTTCAGCACGCCGCCGGGGCCGGGGATCGCCGTGAAGCCCTTGACCTTCAGCACGGATTCGAAGACGGCGTACGCCTGCTCGGACGTCACCTCCGAGGGCGACACGATGGTCACGCGGCCGCGGACGCGGTCGTCGTAGATGAAGTTCTTGCCGGTGATCTTCGCGATCGCCTCGATCACGACCGCGAGCTCGACGTCGCGGAAGTCGAGCTGCACGAGCTCGGTGCCGTCGCTGAAGCGCTTCTCCGGGGCTTCGTCGTTCGCGCGGCGCGTCTGCGCGGCGACCGGTCCGGCGGACAGAGAGCCGAGCAGGGCGAGCGCCAGCAGCGCCGACGCGAGGCGGGAGAGGGCGCCATGGGGGAGAGAGAGGCTCCCCGAGGTCTTGCTTCGCCGGTTCACTGCGTGGCTGCCCTTCATTCTTCTTGCTCTAGCTCGTCCATGGTGGCGAGGAATTTGTCGGCCGTGATCTCGATGTCGCGCGTCGTCCCGCCTTCCTCCTCGACGGTGCCGACGATCGACTCGCCGCGCCGGAGCGCGTCGAGCAGGTTCTTGCTGGCGGCGGGGTTGTCGAGGGGCTCGCCGTTGACGGCGGTGATCGTGTCGCCGTCCTGCAGGCCGACCTCTTCGAAGAGGCTGCCCGCCTCGATCTTCGAGACCTGGATGCCGACCATCTGGCCGTCCTCGTAGCGGGGCAGGATGCGCGCCTGGCTGAAGATCGCCGCCGCGCCGCGGCTCTTCGCGAGCTCGCGGAGCCGGTCCTTGGGATCACGATTGGACGAGCGCGAGGGGCGGGCCCGGGCGCTGCGCCGCGACGGTCGCGTCGCGGCCGCAGGCACCTCGAGCTCCTCGGACAGCTTCAGCACCTCTCGCTTCGCGCCATTCAGCAACACGACGTGGCCGCGTCCGATCCGCTGGACCTCGACATCGGAGAAGCCCTTGAGCGTGTCGCCCACGCGCACGCTCTCGTGGGAGCGATCGCGCGTGTTCTCGATCGAGGCGCTCGCGATGATCTGGTCTCCGGAGGCGATGGTGCCGAGCAGCTTGAGCGGGAGCCTGGTGTCGGCCAGCACTGGATCCGGGTCGAGATCCTGCTCGATGATCTCGCCGCCCGCGACGTCCACGTCGAAGAGGTTGCGGTCGAGGATGGCCTTGCGGTCGTTCCAGCTGCGGGGCTCGAGGTCCGGCGTGGCGGCCGCACGCGTCGATGCACCCGACACGGGGGACAGGGCGGCCTCGCTGACCTGGTTGACGCCTTGCGCCACCAGGAAGCAGCTGCCGACGAACATGACGGCATTCGCGATCCGCAAGCCGAGCCGGGCAAGCACGCTGTCGACTCCTCTCCATCCATGCGGCCGTTCCGAGCCAGCTGGTGGCCCCGTCCGACCCTTCACGACCGGCCGCCTCGTCCGACGGGGATCCGCGGCTGCGGCTCGTGGGCGTTGGACGGATGTGCGTGGTGTCCATGGACACCCGATCGCCGCGCCCGGGTCACGCGCCCGGACCGCTTTCGTCGCTGGTCGTGCCCCGCCGAGCGGGACGCCGTCATTGTCGAGCCCGCCACCGAGCTGCCCTTGGCGCTCCGCACCCGCGCACCGACGCCAGTCGGCTCGTGGCCGAAGAGCACAGAACGCGGCTGCCCACCCCCTGCACGGATGGTCAGGCCACCCGCAAAGCGGCCGGAATATACCCTCCCGGTCTGGGGCATCCAACCAAACCTTCGATATTCCGGCAGGTTACTGGCGCGCCTTCACAATCGGGCGCCTCCGTCACATCGGCAGATCGGCGCCCGGACTTGCGTACGGAAGAGGCAAAGCTGCGTATCCCCGTAGGGGCCACGCGACGGGCCCGTGATCGGCCGGGCGTGCCACCGACGGATGGTCCGGGTGGGTCCCCGATCCCCCTCATTTCTTCGTGTCGGCCCGTTGACACTCGCACCCGGGGGTTGAGATTTCGCGCCAACTCGGACACGGGCGGTCACAGGGACCTCGCGGAGTCCGGCTTCGGCTAGACGAGGCATTCGCAGCGAGCCCGGAAGGGTTGCGCGGCCTCGAGACGAGTCGGAGCAGGAAATCCAGGCGGCCCGCCGCATGCGGCGCCGCGAAGTCGGACACAACCCATTCTGGAGGCAAGACGCACCATGGCGGACTCAGGCAAGGTCATCGGCATCGATCTCGGCACCACGAACAGCGTGGTCGCCGTCATGGAGGGCGGGCAGCCCACCGTGATCCCCAACGAGGAGGGCGGCCGCACGACCCCGTCGGTCGTGGCGTTCACCGACGAGGACGAGCGCCTCGTCGGCTCCGTCGCCAAGCGGCAGGCTGTCACGAACCCCACGAAGACCGTCTACTCGATCAAGCGCTTCATGGGCCGCCGCGTCAGCGAGGTGCCCGAGGAGTCGCAGCTCGTGCCCTACGAGGTGGTCGAGGGCAAGGAAGGCGCCGCGGCGATCAAGATCGACGACAAGACGTACTCGCCGCCCGAGATCTCGGCGATGGTGCTCGCCAAGCTGAAGGCGGCCGCCGAGGCGTACCTCGGCGCCGAGGTCACCGGCGCCGTCGTCACCGTGCCCGCGTACTTCAACGATGCCCAGCGCCAGGCGACCAAGGACGCCGGCAAGATCGCGGGCCTCGACGTCAAGCGCATCATCAACGAGCCCACCGCCGCGGCGCTCGCATACGGTCTCGACAAGGAGCACGACGAGAAGATCGCCGTCTTCGACTTCGGTGGCGGCACGTTCGACATCTCGATCCTCGAGGTCGGCGACAACGTGGTCGAGGTGAAGGCGACCAACGGCGACACGCACCTCGGTGGCGACAATCTCGATCACCGCGTGATCGAGTACCTGGTCGAAGAGTTCAAGAAGGATCAGGGCATCGACCTCACCAAGGACCCGATGGCCGTGCAGCGCCTGCGCGAGGCCGCCGAGAAGGCGAAGATCGAGCTCTCGACGGCGCAGTCGACCGACATCAACCTCCCGTACATCACCGCGGATCAGAGCGGGCCGAAGCACCTCGTGCTGAAGCTCTCGCGCGCGAAGTTCGAGCAGCTCGTCGAGGATCTCGTCGAGAAGAGCCTCGAGCCCTGCCGCAAGGCCCTGGCCGACGCGGGCCTGAAGCCGAGCGAGGTCGACGAGGTGGTCCTGGTCGGCGGCTCCACTCGTGTGCCGCTGGTGCAGAAGAAGGTCGAAGAGCTCTTCGGCAAGGCCGCGAACCAGACGGTGAACCCCGACGAGGTCGTGGCGATCGGCGCCGCGGTGCAGGGCGGCGTGCTCGCGGGTGACGTGAAGGACGTGCTCCTCCTCGACGTCTGCCCGCTCTCGCTCGGCATCGAGACCCAGGGCCGCGTCATGACGAAGCTCGTCGAGCGCAACACGACGATCCCGAGCAAGGCCCAGCAGGTCTTCTCGACGGCGAGCGACAGCCAGCCGCAGGTCGAGATCCGGGTGCTCCAGGGCGAGCGCGACATGGCGGACGACAACCGCGAGCTCGGCCGCTTCATCCTCGATGGCATCCCGCCCGCACCCCGCGGCGTGCCGCAGATCGAGGTGACGTTCGACATCGATGCGAACGGGATCCTCTCGGTCTCGGCGGTCGACAAGGCTACGGGCAAGGAGCAGTCGATTCGCATCGAGGGCAGCGGCGGTCTGTCGAGCGACGAGATCGACAAGATGGTGCACGATGCCGAGGCCAACGCGGCCGAGGACAAGAAGCGCCGCGAGCTCTCCGAGGCGCACAACCACCTCGATACGACGATCTACCAGGCGGAGAAGCTGCTGGCCGACAACAGCGAGAAGCTCGACGCCGACGAGAAGTCGAAGGTCGAGGCGGCGATCGCCGAGGCGAAGACCGATCTCGAGTCGGACGACGTCGGAAAGCTCGAGGCGGCGCAGAAGAGCGTCGAGGCGGCCCTCCACACGGTGGCCGAGAAGCTCTACCAGGCCGGCGACGCCGACGGGGGCGCTGCGGCGGATGCCGCGGCCGATGCCCACGGTGAGACCGACGAAGACGTGATCGACGCCGAGTACACCGAGGAAAAGGGCGATTCCTGATCGCGAGAAGGGCGGGCCCTTGTCGGAGCTGTATCCCGACTTCTCGGACAGGCTCCGGGGCGACCGGTGGCAACCGGCGATGGACGTCTTCGAGACCGACGACGCCATCGTGGTCCGCGTCGAGATCGCCGGCGTGCGGGGAGAGGACCTGAAGGTCCAGGTGGACGGCGAGCTGCTGCGCGTCAGTGGCGTGCGGCGCGTGCCGTCCACCCCCAAGGCCCGCCGGCTGCATCGCATGGAGATCGCATTCGGCCCCTTCCAGCGCGAGGTCCGGATCGGTGTCCCGTTCGACCGCGACGCGGTCGGCGCCCACCTCGAGGACGGCTTTCTCACGATCACCCTGCCCAAGCGGCTGCCGGCACGCCGGCAGATCGAGGTCGAGTGATGCGCGGCCGCATGGAGAGCGCATGAGCGACGAGCACGAGGATCCGGTCGACGAGATCGAAGACGACGACGTCGAGGGATCCGACGAAGCGGGGGAGGACAGGATCCAGCCGCGCCCCACCGAGGGCGGCGGGGGCACCGCCGTGCGCGTGCTCTCGCGGGTCGACGACGAGGAGGGCGAGCTCGCGCTCGACGTGCCCGAGTCGCTGCCGATCCTCCCGCTCAAGAACACGGTCCTCTTCCCCTACCTCCTGTCGCCTCTCCTGGTGAACACGCCGGCGTCACAGCGCTTGATCGACGACGTGCTCATGCGCTCCGATCGCATGCTCGTCTGCACTGCGGTGCGCCGGCCGGTCGAGGGGCCGCCCGGCCCCGACGACGTGTACCGGGTCGGCACGGTGCTGCGCGTCGTGAAGATGTTGAAGTTCCCCGATGACAGCTACCGGCTGCTCGTGCAGGGCGTGTCGCGCGTCGACATCGACGAGTTCGAGCAGACCGACCCGTACCTCGCTGGCCGCATCTCGGTCCGCCCCGACCAGGGCGACCTCGAGAGCGTCGAGGTCGAGGCGCTCTGCCGCAGCGTCTCCCAGCAGTTCTCGCAGCTCGTGGGCGAGAGCCCGCGGCTCTCGGACGAGCTGCAGGTGCTCGCCGCGAATCTCGACGAGCCCTCGAAGCTCGCCGACCTCGTCGCATCCAATCTCGAGTTCGAGGTGGTCGGCAAGCAGCACGTGCTCGAAGAGCGCGACGTCCCCGACCGGCTCCGCTTCGTGCTCGCCCAGCTCACGAAGGAGGGCGAGGCGCTCGAGATCGAGACCGAGATCAAGGAGAAGGTCCAGACCGAGATGGGCAAGACGCAGCGCGAGTACATGCTGCGTCAACAGCTCGAGGCGATCCGCCGCGAGCTCGGCGAGACCGAGGACACCGAGGAGAGCCTCGACGAGTTCCGCGAGAAGGTCGAGGCGGCCGGGATGCCCGAGGAGGCGCAGAAGCAGGCGCTCCGCGAGGTCGAGCGGCTCGCCCAGACACCGAGCGCCGCGGCCGAGCACAGCGTGATCCGTACCTACCTCGAGTGGATGACCGAGCTGCCCTGGTCGAAGCTCTCCGAAGATCGGCTCGACGTCTCTGAGGCGCGCCAGATTCTCGACGAGGACCACTACGGCCTCGAGAAGATCAAGGACCGCATCGTCGAGTACATTGCGGTGCTCTCGCTGAAGCGCGACCTGAAGGGGCCGATCCTGTGCTTCGTCGGCCCGCCCGGCACCGGCAAGACCTCGCTCGGGCGCTCGATCGCCCGCGCCCTCGATCGTGAGTTCGCGCGCATCAGCCTCGGCGGTGTGCGCGACGAGGCCGAGGTCCGCGGGCATCGGCGCACCTACGTGGGCGCGCTGCCCGGCCGAATCGTGCAGAGCCTCCGCAAGGTCGGCACCCGCAACCCGGTGGTCGTGCTCGACGAGATCGACAAGGTCGGCAGCGACGGCCGCGGCGACCCCGCGTCGGCGCTGCTCGAGGTGCTCGATCCCGAGCAGAACGTCGAGTTCAGCGACCACTATCTCGAGGTGCCGATCGACCTCTCGCAGGTGCTCTTCATCGCGACGGCGAACCTCATCGACCCCGTGCCCGCGGCGCTGCGCGATCGCATGGAGGTGATCGAGCTGCCGGGCTACACGCTCGAAGAGAAGATCGAGATCGCGCGCCGCTTCCTGCTGCCGCGGCAGATCGAGCAGAACGGCATCGGCCAGGTCGAGCTCGAGATCCCCGACCAGACCCTGCAGGCCGTGATCGAGCGGTACACGCGCGAGGCCGGCGTGCGGAACCTCGAGCGTGAGATCGGCGGGCTGTGCCGCAAGATCGCGCGCCGGGTGGCCGAGGACGAGGACAAGGGCCCGTTCCACATCGGCCCCGACGACCTCTTCGATCTGCTCGGCCCGATCAAGAGCGAGCCCGACATCGTCGAGGAGGATCGTCAGCCGGGCGTCGCCGTGGGCCTCGCCTGGACGCCCGTGGGCGGTGACATCCTCTTCATCGAGTCGACGCGGATGGACGGAGAGGGCGGGCTCAAGCTCACGGGCTCTTTGGGCGATGTGATGCGTGAGTCGGTCGAGGCGGCCCGCACGTGGCTCCGCAGTCACGCGGGGGAGCTCGGTCTCGAGAGCGATGCGTTCGAGAAGCACGATCTCCACGTCCACGTGCCGTCGGGCGCCGTCCCGAAGGACGGTCCCTCCGCGGGTGTGGCGATGGTCACATCTCTCGCTTCGCTGCTGACCGGGCGCCTCCCCAGCCCGAAGGTCGCGATGACCGGCGAGATCACGCTCCGGGGCAAGGTGCTGCCGGTGGGCGGGATCAAGGAGAAGGTGCTGGCCGCAAAGCGCGCGGGGATCGAGCACGTCGTCCTGCCCGAGAAGAACAAGCGGGACGTGGACGAGATCGATGCCGAGCTGCTAAGGGGTCTGGACCTGAGCTATGTGGGGACCATCGATGAAGCGCTCGCACACACTCTCACCGGCGAACTCGCCCCGGCCTGATCGGAGCATCGCCCGCCCACGCGGCGCGCTCGATCGCATCGTCACATTCGGCTCGCTGGCTGCGTTCGCACTCGTGCTCGGTACCGGCTGCGTCACCGCCGGCAAGCACGAGACCGTCGTCGCCGAGCGGGACGCGCTCGACGAGAAGAGCCGCGCCCTCGAGCAACAGCTCGAGAACGTGCGCGTCAGCAACGAGAGCCTCGGGCAGGAGCTCGACAGCCTGCTCGAGGAGCTCGAAGACGAGCGCATCTCACGCAGCGAGCTCGAGGGACGCGTCGCCTCGTTGAGCGACGCGGAGAAGCGACTGTCGGAGGAGCTCTCGACCACGTCGACCGAGCTCAAGCGCTCCAAGGAGGAGCTCGCGCGCACCGCGGCCGAGGTCGAGAAGCTGAACACGACCTACGCGAATCTCGTGACCGACCTCGAGTCCGAGCTCGCCGCCGGCCAGATCCAGATCGAGCAGCTCAAGGAAGGCCTGCGGGTCAACGTCGCCGATGACGTGCTGTTCCCGCCCGGCTCGGCCCAGCTCGACTCGCTGGGCCGCGACGTGCTCGCCAAGGTCGCGAACCAGCTCGCCCGTCTCGACCACCACGTCGAGGTGCAGGGACATACCGACAACGTGCCGATCCGGGGCAAGCTGACGAAGGTCTTTCCGACGAACTGGGAGCTCGGCGCCGCGCGCGCCGCCCGGGTCGCGCGTCTCCTTCAGGAAGAGGGGGTCTCGGGCGACCGGCTCATCGTCGCCTCGTTTGCGGACCAACGCCCGCTGGCGCCGAACGACACCGCCGAAGGCCGCGCCATGAATCGCCGCATCGAGATCCGGCTGCTGCCGCTCGACGAGCCGGTCGTGGACACGGCCGGCATCGAGGGCGGCATGGCGTCGGTGGACGAGGCCGGCGAGGCGCCGCCCGCGCCGGGTGCGAGCAAGCCCGATGCGCCGGTCGAGCCGGTGCCGGCCTCCACACCGTGAGCCTGGGCGGGGGCTCGCTCTAGCGATCGACCAGGGCGAATCGAGCGCGGGGTGAGGCAGCGATGACCGCGACGCAGACGCCCGGCCGATCCGCGCTGCTCGCCGCGCTCCACGCCGCCCTCGCACGCGTCGACGCCGAACGCTCCGTCTCGCGCGCCTTCGACGAAGACGCCTCGGGCCTGGCAGAATCAGCGCCCGCTTCGGTGCATGTGCTCGCGCTCGGCAAGGCGGCCGCGCCGATGGCTCGGGCGGCATGCGCGCGCCTGGGCGGCGCTGCGGCACGGGGCCTCGTCCTCACCAAGGATGGACACGGCGCCGGCTTCGACGTCTGGCCCGTGATCGAGAGCGCGCATCCCGTGCCCGACGCGCGCTCGGCCGAGGCGGGCCGCCGTGCGCTGGCATTCGCGGCCGACATGCCCGAGGGCGATCGGCTGCTGGTGCTGCTCTCGGGCGGCACCTCCGCGCTGGTCGCGACGCCCGTCGAGGGTCTCGCGCTCGAGGACCTCGCACGCACGAGCTCGCTGTTGCTCGGCAGCGGTGCGCCCATCGAAGAGATGAACGTGGTCCGCAAGCGCCTCGCCGCGGTGTCGGCGGGTCGGCTCTCTGCCGCCGCATCGCGCGCGAGCCGCGTGGATGTCTGGATCGTCTCCGACGTCGTCGGCGACGATCCCGGCACGATCGCGAGCGGGCCGTGCCATGCCGACGCGAGCGGGTTCGAAGCCGCGCTCGGGATCCTCGAGCGCCGCGGCGTGATGGATGCACTCCCGCCCCGGGTGCGCGCGCACCTCGAAGCGGGCGTGGCGTCGAGGCGAAGCGATTCACCGCTGCCGGGCGATCCGGTCTTCGAGCGCGTACGGACGAAGCTCGTGGCGCGCAATCGCGACGCCTTGGATGCGGCTGCCGCGTCGCTCGGCGAGTCGGGAGCCCGGGTCGTGTCGCTCGGCGACCGCGTGACCGGGGAGGCCCGGGAGCGAGGCGCGCAGTGGGCAGCGCTCGCGCGCTCGATCGCCGGGGTGACTCGCGAGCGTGGCCCCATCGCGCTCGTGGGCGGCGGTGAGACGACGGTCCGGCTCGGCGATGATCCCGGTGACGGCGGTCGCAACCAGGAGCTGGCCCTGGCGGCGGCGCTGGCGCTCGAGGAGGGAGCCGGCGGGCGGGACGAGCACGGGAGCGAGATCGCGCTGCTCGCGGCCGGCACCGATGGCACCGATGGTCCGACGGACGCCGCGGGTGGCCTCGTGGACGTGCACTCCGCCGAGCGCATGCGCGCCGCTGGCGCCGACCCGGGACGGGGGCTGCTCCGCCACGATGCGTATCCCGTACTCGACGCAGCGGGCGACCTCGTGCGGACGGGTCCGACCGGAACGAACGTGATGGACCTGACCCTCGTCTGGATCGGCCCCGAAGCGCACTGAAGTGGCGCGCAGAGCCGAGCTGCGCGCTCCGCTCGCGTCGTCGTTCACTCTTCGAAAGCTGGTAATCTCCGCGGCTCGATCGAGGGCGGCGTGTGGAGCTTGCCCACGGCGCAGCCGACGTAACGCGCGCGGCCGAAACGGCAGATGGAGAGGAACGCAGGTGGCGATCTCAGCCGACGAGTTCAAGGACGCGCTTGGGCGCTGGGCCAGTGGCGTCACGGTCATCACGACGCGAGCCGGCGACCGGATCCACGGCATGACCGTGAGCGACTTCAGTGGCGCGAGCCTGTCCCCGCCGCTGGCCACGATCTGCGCGTCGAAGGACTCGAGCACGACCGGGCTCATCGCCGAGGGCGAGTGCTTCGGAGTGAGCGTGCTGAGCGAGGATCAGCAGGAGGTCTCCAACCGCTTCGCGTCGAAGAAGCTCGAGCACGAGCGCTTCGACGGGGTCGAGACCATCGAGCTCGAGACCGGTGCGCCGCTGCTCGCCGACGCGCTCGTGAACCTCGATTGTCGGCTCGTCGCGACCCACGATGCGGGCGACCACGTGATCTACGTCGGTGAGATCGTCGCCAGCGTCGCGCGCGAGGGACAGCCGCTGCTGTACTTTCGCGGCGCCTACGGCCGGCTCGCCGCCAGCTGACGCTCGAAGGAAGGGAGGAGGCCGGGTCATGGCGCCGAAGCTCCGCTTCATCGTGTACTCCGACTATCTGTGTCCGTGGTGCTACGTGGTCGACGTGCGCCTGCGTGAGCTGGCCGAGCGCTACCGCGACGACGTCGTGTACGAGCACCGGAGCTATCTGCTGAGGCCCCACCACCAGGAGAGCCGCAACCTCGAGAAGTTCCGGCACTACACCGAGAGCTGGCGCCGGCCTGCGGCCGAGCCCGACGCCCCCCGGTTCCAGGTGTGGCAGACCGACGAGGGCCCGCCGACCCACAGCATCCCTGCGCACCTC
>CAYYSY010000031.1:0-2751 GCA_964474355.1 uncultured Spirochaetaceae bacterium
TCGACCCACGCCTCGAGGTCCTCGGGGAGACCGTTGTCGAATCGCATCTTGCTCGCTCGCTCCTCGCCGAAGTTCGCTGCGAACATCTGCCTGAAGTGCCCTTCGATCCGCTCGCTGAAGAGCCCGATCGACTTGAGCGTCGGGATCACGAAGCCCGAGACCGGGCCCATGTTGCCCCCGGTGCGCTGCAGCTCCTCCTGCATCTTCGCGCGCTCCGCGGCGAGCTCCTGGAAGACCGCCTGAGGATCGAGCCCGTTCTTGGCCCATACCGCGAGCATCGAGTCGCGCATGGTCGAGCCGCCCCGCGAGTCGATCAGCATGCGAGCCGCCTCGAAGGCGAAGTCCTCGAGCTCCGCCAGGGTCTTCTCGTCGAGAGTGTGCACGACGTGCGAGAGGTACTTCACGCCGTAGGCGGTGTGACGCGCCTCGTCGCGCGACACGAGGGTGAGCAGCTGCTTCAGCAGAGGCTCCTCGGTCGTGTTCCGCATGTCGCGGAAGACGTGGAGCGCGAGCCCCTCGATCACGACGTTCATCCCGACGGCCTTGTGCATCCATCCCTCGCTGGCGATGGTCGCGTCGAGCAGCCGCTTGAGCGGCTTCATGATCGGGCTCACCTCGTCGAGCAGCTTGATGTAGTGCGCGAAGACCTCCACGTGCCGCGCTTCGTCGACCGTCTGGGTCGCGGCGTAGAACTTGGCGTCCATGTCGGGCACCGCGTTCACGAGCTCGCTGGCCACCAGCAGCGCCCCCTGCTCGCCGTGCAGGAAGTTCGAGAGCAGGAAGGCCGAGCTCTGGCTCGAGATCTTCCAGCGGAGCTCCGGGTCGAGGTTCTTCCACCAGTCCGTCTTCTGGACCGGGAAGCCACCGAGCGAGAACGTCTTCGAGAAGCGCTCCTGGTCGATGCCCTGCTCCCAGTCGAGGTCGCGGACGGCCACCCACTGCCGGTCGAGGGCATTGGCGTAGAGCGTGCGGAGCTGGTCGACCTCGCCGTCGTAGTTCCAGTTGAAGATGGCGTTCAGCCCGACCTGGACCTCGTCGGTCGTGGCGGGCTGGGCCGGGGGAAGCTCGGCAGGCATCGCATCACTCCATCGGGCGCGGGACGGGGGCGGCCGCGTCCAGCGGAGCCGGGCGCGAGCGAATTCCGGAGAAGTTCACCCGGTGAGCCACCGTTGTCGATGCGCGTCGGGAGAGGTCGCCGGACGGAGGGAAACGCGGCCGGGACGGAGCACGGCGGTCGAGACCGAAGTCCCACCGTGCCCGGTGGCGATCAAAAAGCGAAAGGGAGTGGCAAAACAAAGCCCGCTCGAGGCGGGCTTTTTCGCTCAACGAATGAAGCACAAATCTTAGCAGATGATCGCGTTTTGTCAACGGGCCGAGCGACGATTGCCAGGAATCGAAGCGAGATCGCCGCCGAGCGGGACGAGACGACCGCGAATCGGGACCGCAGAGCCTGAATCCTGGCCCGGATCTTCCGGCCGCAGTCATCGCAATCGCGATCACGCGAGAGCGCCACGCACTCGACGGCCCACCCGGTCCGCCCGCAGCAACTCCGGCGAATCGACGGCTATGTTCCGCCGCCCATGTCCGAGCCCGAGACCCACAGGCATCCCCGCGAGCGTCGCCCCCTGGCTCCCGGATGGCGCTGCCTGGCCCTCGCCTCGCTCGCGCTGCTGGCTATGGCCGTCACCCCGCTCGAGCCCGCCACGGCCCATGGACGCAGCCTGAGCCACTCCACGTGGCAGCTGACGGACTCGGGGGCCGACGTCCGCGTGCGCATTGCCCTGCTCGAGCTGAGTCGGCTCGGCATGCCCCTGCCGCTGCGCGGAGCGAGCTCCCCCGCCTCGGAGGTCGAGACCGTCGGGCGGCTGCTCGCCGAGCACGTGCGCCTCGTCGGACCGACGGGGGTCTGCCCGCCGACCGCGCCGCCGCGGATCGTGGCCGACGACGACGGGTACCTGCAGTACCGGTGGACGGTCCAATGTGCCGAGTCGGGCAAGCGCACGATCGAGAGCGATCTCCTGCTCGACGTCGCGCCCTCGCACCTTCACTTCGCGCGACTGCTCCTGCCCGAGGGCGGCGTCCGCGAGCGCGTGCTCGTCGAGGGCGCGGCAGCCTGGCCGATCGCCAGCCAGACTGGCGACGAGGGTGCCGACGGCGCAACCGACGCCGCGGCCTCGAGCCTCGGCGACTACGTGTGGCTCGGCATCGAGCACATCCTCACGGGCTGGGATCACCTGGCGTTCGTGTTCGCGCTGATCCTGCTCGCCGGACGCGTCGGCGAGGTCGCGCGCCTGGTCACCGGCTTCACGCTCGCGCACAGCCTGACCCTCGCGCTCGCGGTGCTGGGCTTCGTGCAGCCCGTCGGCCACGCCGTCGAGGCGGTGATCGGCTTCTCGGTGGCGCTCGTCGCGGCCGAGAACGCGTGGCTGCTCGGGGGGCGATCGCCCGCCATACCGTGGACGGCCGTGCTGCTGATCGCGGGTGTGGGGCTCGCCGGCATCGCCACCCCCGCCGCCCTGCCCTGGCTGACGGTGGGCGGACTCGCCCTGTTCACTGCCTGTCATTTCGCACTGCTCGGGCGCGCCGACGACCACGCCACGTGGCGCATCGCCCTCGCCTTCGCGTTCGGCCTCGTGCACGGCTTCGGCAGCGACATCTCGGCGAGGATGCCCGCGAAGCCGAAGCCGTGCACGAGGCCGAACGCGAAGGCGAGGGCGATGCGCCACGTGGCGTGGTCGTCGGCGCGCCCGC
>CAYYSY010000032.1:0-9803 GCA_964474355.1 uncultured Spirochaetaceae bacterium
GGAGCGTGAGGCCCGTGATCAGCTGGTGGGCGTTCAGGTAGTCGCGGGGTTGGAGCAGCAGCCAGACCGGCAGCACCGAAGCGACGAACGAGTAGCCGAGCAGCAGCCACACCCAGGTCGACACCGAGAGCGTCGTGATCACGGGGAACGCCTCGGCAAACGCATTGCCGTAGCCGATCGCGGTCAGCAGCAGCGCGAAGCCCACCAGCGAGGGCCAGAGCAGGGGCCAGCCCCTGCGATAGACGCCCCAGCCGAGCGTCATCGCGACGATGATCTGCACGTTGATCGGGAAGATCGAGCCGGGGTTGCTCTTGAAGAGCGTGCCGATGATGAACGCGAAGACCGCGAGCACGACCCAGATCAGCAGCGAGATCGTGACGAGGAAGAGCGTGCGGATGCGCGGCCCGACGACGTCGCCCGCGATCTCGCCCATCGAGCGGCCCTTGTGGCGCGCGCTGATGACCAGGGTCGAGAAGTCGTGGGCCGCGCCCATGAAGAGCGTCCCGATCGACACCCAGAGCAGCGCGGGCAGCCAGCCCCAGATGACCGCGATTGCAGGCCCGACGATCGGCGCGGCGCCTGCGATCGACGCGAAGTGGTGGCCCCAGAGCACCGACTTGCGCGTGGGCAGGTAGTCGACGCCGTCCTCGTACTCGCGTGAGGGCATCGGCTCGTCGTCGCGCAGCCGGAAGATCGTGTCGGCGAGGAAGCGGCTGTAGTAGCGGTAGCCGAGCGCGAAGACCGCGATGACGAAGGCGGCGAGGAATGCGGCGTTCATCCGCCGATGTCCTCCTGGTGGAAGGGCACGGCGCCTTCACCGCGCAGCATGTTCTTCAGGATCTTGCCCGCCGGGTTCCGGGGCAGGGGCTCGCTGCGGTACGTGAAGCGCTCGGGCACCTTGAACTGCGCGAGGTGCCCTCCCACGTGCCGCTGCAGCGATGCATCGTCGACGGCGACGCCCTCGTGCACCACCACCACCGCGTGCACCCGCTCGCCGAGGTCGGGGCAGGGGTCGGCGATGATCGCGGCCTCGTCGACGGCGGGATGGTCGGCGAGGCAGGCCTCGATCTCCTGGCAGTACACGTTCTCGCCGCCGCGGATGATCATGTCCTTCGCGCGATCGGCGACGTAGAAGAAGCCGTCTTCGTCCTCGTAGCCGAGATCGCCCGTGTAGAGCCAGCCGTCGCGCACGGTCTCGGCCGTGGCCTCGGGCCTGTTCCAGTAGCCCGGTGTGATGAGCGGGCCCGAGAACGTGAGCTCGCCGAGCTCGCCGCGCGCGACCGGTGTGCCGTTCTCGGCGCGGATCACGAGATCCATGACCGGCATGGGTCGCCCGATCGACTTCATCTTGTCGAGCAGGTGCTTGCCGCCGTTCACCGTGGCGACGCCGTGGGTCTCGGTCAGGCCGTAGGCGTTGGCGAAGCTCGGCTCGATGGGCAGCACGGCGCGCGCCTTCTCGATCGTCTCGGGCGGCGTGGGCGCGCCACCGAACGACACCGAGCGCAGGGTCGAGAGGTCATAGTCGGCGATCTTGTCGTGGTGCACGACCCGGTGGAGCATCGTCGGGATCGCGCCCCAGTTGGCGACCTGCTCGTCCTGGATGAGCTGCATGACCTGCTCGGGCTCGAACTTGCCCTCGGTGAAGACGAGCTTGGCGCCCGCGGTCAGGCCGGCGCAGAAGCCCGAGTGCAGGCCGCCCACGTGGAAGAGCGGCGACGACATCAGGTTCACCAGCGCGGGCTTCTCGCCGGTGTCCTCGCCCTCCTGCGCGCGCGACTGCATCGAGCCCGTCACGGCGCCGACCACCTGGGCGAAGATGATGCCCGTCACCTGGGCGATGGTGCCGCGATGGGTCGTGATGCAGCCCTTCGGCCGGCCCGTCGTGCCCGACGTGTAGAGGATGACGAAGGGATCGCCCTCGTCGATCGGCACGTCGGGCGGGGTGTCGTGCGCGACGATCACGTCCTCGACGGGCACGGTGCCCTTGGGCGCGTGCTCGCCGATGTAGATGACGGTCTCGAGCGAGTCGATCTTCTCGATGACGGGCTCGGCGCGGGGATAGAGCCGCTCGTCGACGATCAGCACCTTGCTGCCGCTGTCGCGCAGGCCGTACTCGATCTCCTCGCTCGTCCACCAGCCGTTGAGGCCCACGCCGACGCCACCGCCGCTGACGGCGCCGAAGAGCGCGATGAGCCACTCGGGGCAGTTGTATGAGAGCACCGCGAGGCGGTCGCCCTTGGTGAAGCCGAAATCCTTTGCCAGGACGTGGGCCGTGCCCCAGACGCGCTGGGCGAACTCGCCGTACGAGACGCGCCGGTCGCCCTGGACGAGGAACTCGGCGTCACCGCGCAGCGCCGCATTCGCGACCTTCTCGCGCATCGACCGTTCACGGTTCTTCCACATGCGGATCGGGCGGCCGTCGATCTCGACCGTCTCGATCTCGAAGGGGGCATCGGGGCCGGTCAGCATGGCGACAGCCTGCTCGTAGGTGGGCGGGGCGGCGGGGGTGTCGGACATGGCGGGCGCGTTGCTCCAGGTTGGCGTCGGCGTCGAGCGTCACCAGCGAGCGCGGGCGGCGCGCAGTGCGGGACTTCGATGCTGACCGGGGGAGGTGCGGCTCAGGATATCACGCGCCCGGCGGGCCCGATGGCGGCGCCGGCGCCTCCCCGCGCTCGTCGGACCAGCCGGGAATGCCCAGCAGGCGGCCGCCCGCGAGGCTCGCGGCGGTGGTGGCCACCGCCAGCGCCAGGCCTGCGCCGAAGACGTCGAGCCCCACGTCGAAGGCCGATCCGGTCCGGCTCGAGAGCGATGCCTGGCGTGACTCGTCCAGCATGGCGAGCAGGGTCGACGCGGCGAGCGCCGTGAAGCAGGCCACCCAGACCGGCGACCGCCCGAAGCGCAGGCGTTGCCGCCCGTCGACGAAGCGCAGCGCCAGGACGGCGAAGACGCCGTACACGACGGGATGGGCGAGCTTGCGGATCACGTCCGCGATGTCGCGGCGCGCCTCCAGCGACCAGTCGGGGAAGAGCCACTCGAGCAGCGGGCCGAGGATGCGCGACGTCTCCGAGTGGCTGAACGAGTCGCTGCCGAGGATCCAGATGAAGATGGCCCAGGCGAGGGCGAGGCCGCCGTCGAGCCACACCTGTCTACGCTGTTCGAGGGCCATCGGTCTCCAGGTCGGCTGCGCGCGCGGCACGCACCGCCGCCGATGCGCGATCGCGTAATCTAGCGCCGGCTGGCCCGCCCTCGCGGGCCAGCTCTGGAGGCGCCGCAGGAGATGCCGAGCAGCGACCCGCGCCGCGTGGGCCTCGTCTTCGAGACCTTCGACAGCTACGCCCGCGCGCCCGGCGATCCCCACGACTGGCACGCCGAGTACGAGCCCGAGGCTACGGTCGACGCGCTCGAGGCGGCGCTCGTGCGCCACGGCCACACGGTCGTGCGCCTCGGCACGCCCCACGACGTGCTCGGTCTCGCCGGTCGCGGCGAGCTGCCCGGGCTCGACGCCGCGCTCTGCATCGCGGAGGGCTTCGGCTCGCGCAATCGCGAGGCCTGGGGACCGGTCGTGCTCGAGATGGCCGGCGTGCCGTGCCTCGGCAGCGACGCGCTGACACTCTCGCTCACGCTCGACAAGGCGTGGACGCACCGCACGCTCGAGGCGGCCGGCGTGCGTGTCGCGCCCTGGCGCCTCGTCGCCGACCCCGCGGAGGCCGCGACGTGCGCGCTGCCCGCGGAGTTTCCGCTCTTCGTGAAGCCGCGCTGGGAGGGCACGGCGAAGGGCATCCGCCGCGACTCGAAGGCGGGCGACCGCACCGCGCTGGCTGCTGCCATCGAGCGCGTCGTGCGCGACTACGCGCAGCCCGCGCTCGTCGAGGCGTTCGTGCCCGGCGCCGAGTACACGGTGACGGTGGTGGGCCACGCGCCGCGCCGGGCGCTGCCGGTGCTGCAGCGCGCGCTCGACGCGGCGAGCGGCATAGGCCTCCACGCGATCGAGGGAGCGCACGGGGGCGAGGGCGCGGGCACCACCGACTACGAGCTGCCGGGCGAGCTCACCCCCGCGCTCGAGGGCGAGCTGCAGGCGACCGCGCTGCACGTCTGTGAGACGCTCGAGGTGCTCGACTTCGCGCGCCTCGACTTCCGGCTCGACGCGCAGGGGCGCCCCGTCTTCCTCGAGATCAATCCCCTGCCGACCTTCGCGCCGGACGGTACCTTCGCGATCCTCGCCGAGCTCGAGGAGAGGGCGTACGAAGACCTCCTCGGCGAGGTGCTGCAGGCGGCGCTGGAGCGCGCGGTCTCGGCGCCCTGGCCGGGCGGCCGGCGGCCTTTGCTCGGCTGACGCCGCTGCATCTCATCTCTCTACGTCGGAGCCCGACACGGTGTCCACCGCCCCCGCACAGCCCGAAGCGAAGCCCGTGCGCGCCCGTGCGGCGGTGCCCGGCGAGGCACCCGAGGGCATCGCCGTCGCCGACTGGTCGAGCTGGACGTGGCAGATGCAGCACCGCATTCGCGACGCCGCCGGGCTCGCCGAGTGGATCCATCCCACCGAAGACGAGGCACGTGCGATCGAGGCACTGGCGACGCGCTTCCGCTTCGTGATCACGCCGTACTACGCATCGCTCATGGACCCCGACGATCCGAGCTGTCCGATCCGCCGGCAGGTGGTGCCTGCAACAGCCGAGCTCGGCGATGCGGCGGGCCTCGCCGACCCGCTCGACGAGGTCGCGCACTCGCCGGTCAAGAACGTGATCCGCGTCTACCCCGACCGCATCGCCTTCTGCGTGAACAACGAGTGCGCGCTCTACTGCCGCTTCTGTCTGCGAAAGCGCATGGTGGGCGACAGCGAGTGGACGATGCAGAAGCGCGAGCTCGAGACGGCGCTCGACTGGATCGCCGCGACGCCCGCCATCCGCGATGTCCTGCTGACGGGCGGCGACCCGCTCACCTTCGGCGACGACCGACTGGGCTGGCTGCTGGGGCGCCTGCGCGCCATCCCCCACGTCGAGCTGATCCGGCTGGGCACGCGGCTGCCGGTGACCCTGCCGCATCGCGTGACCGACGAGCTGTGCCAGCTGCTCGAGGCGCATCACCCGGTGTGGGTGAACACGCACTTCAATCATCCCAGGGAGCTGACCCCCGCGGCGCTCGTGGCATGCGACAAGCTCACCCGCGCGGGCGTGCCGGTCGGCAACCAGTCGGTGCTGCTGAAGGGCCTGAACGACGACGTCGCGACCATGAAGCAGCTCTGCGAGTCCCTCGTGCGCGCCCGGGTGCGGCCCTACTACTGCTACCAGGCGCAGCTGCTCGAGGGCACGGCGCACTTCCGCGTGCCGATCGAGGACGGCATCGAGCTCTTCAAGAGCATGCGCGGGCGGACGAGCGGGTTTGCGATTCCGCAGTACGTGCTCGACACGCCCTACGGCAAGGTCCCCCTCGATCACCCCTGGGCTCGCGGCCGCGACGGCGACGACTTCGTCGTCGAGGCGTGGACCGGCGACGTCTGGCGCGAGCCGAACCCGCGCGACTGAGCACCTCGGGCGCGAGCCCGACCCGCGCGACTGAGCACCTCGGGCGTGAGCCCGACCCGCGCGAGTAGCGGGCCCATGCCCCATACTCCCGGCCGGGGGGAGACGTGAGCGACGAGGCGCGCACGGATCAGGACCAGCCGCGGCCAGACGAGCCAGACGAGCCGGACGAGCAGGGCGGCTCGGGCGTGCTGTCGGGCGGCCGCCTCGGCGCCGCGGCGCTGCTGCTCGCAGCGAGCGTGTTGCTCTCCCGCGTGATGGGCTTCCTGCGCGAGATGGTCCTCGCGGCGAAGGTCGGCATCGGGCCCGAGACCGACGCCTACCGCGCCGCGTTCCAGATCCCCGACCTGCTGAACTACCTGCTCGCGGGCGGCGCCCTGGCCGTCGCATTCACACCCCTCTACCAGCGCGCGCGCAGCGAGCAGGGGCAGGCGGCGGCGACGCGCCTCTACCACGTCATCATCTCGACGCTCGGTGCACTGGCGGCGGTGGCGACCGCCGCGCTCTGGCTCGATACGCCGCGACTCGTGGCGCTGCAGTTCTCGGGCTTCGACCCCGAGGTGCGAGAGCTCACTTCACATCTGACGCGCATCGTGCTGCCGGCGCAGGTGTTCTTCATCGCGGGTGGCATCGCCCGCGCCGTGCTGATGGCCCACGGCCGGTTCGGCGCCCAGGCCGCGGCGCCGCTCGTCTACAACGGCGGGATCATCGCGGGCGGTCTCGCGACCGGCACCGTCGAGGGCTTCGCTTGGGGCGCGCTCGCCGGCGCGGCGGTGGGGCCCTTCCTCTATCCACTCTGGGCGCTGCGCAGGATCGCGCCGCTGCGGGTCAGCGTGCGCCCCTTCGACCCGCGCTTCCGCGCCTACTTCTGGCTGGCGCTGCCGCTCATGGCGGGGCTCTCGCTCTCGACCGTGGACGAGTGGTTCGGCCGCTGGTTCGGCGCCAACCTGACCGAGGGCACGGTGGCGGCGCTCGGCTACGCGCGGCAGCTCATGATGGCGCCGGTGGCGGTGATCGGGCAGGCGGCCGCAGCGGCCGCGCTCCCGACCCTCGCGGCGCTCCACGCCAACGGCGACGGGCGAGGGCTCGACGCGTCGCTCTCGAACACGCTGCGCGTGACCCTCGCGCTCTCGATGCTCGCCGCCGTGGCGCTCGGGCTCTTCGCGAAGGAAATCGTCGAAGTGCTCTATTTCAGAGGGCGTTTCTCGATGGAGAACGTCGTCGCCGTGGCGCTCATCCTACAAGTCAGCGCCTTCGCGGTGCCGGCCTGGATCACCCAGCAGGTCGGGGTGCGCGCCTTCTTCGCGCGCAGCGAGAACTGGCGGCCGATGATCCTGAACACGGTGCTCCTGCTCGTGTCGGTGCCCGTGTACCTCGATCTGGGCGAGCGCTTCGGCGCACCGGGGCTCGCGGGCGCAGGCGTGATCGCGATGACCGTGAACGCCCTGGCGACGCTGGTGTGGGCGCGGGTGCGCTTCGGGGGGCCGGCCTTCGGTCCCCTGCTGACGACCGCCGCGCGATCGCTGCTCGTAGCGATCGCCGCCGGCTGGGCGGCGTACTGGGTGCCCGAGGTGACGCTCCCCGTACTCGGGGCGGCCTGGGGGCGTCTGCTGACGGCGGGGCTGCTCTACGCCCTGCTCGTGCTGGCGGGAGCAGCGGTGCTCGGCGATGCGCCGATGCAGGCCGCGGTCGCGACGCTCACACGGGGCCGGCTTGGCCGCAGGGCGAGCTGAAGCTCCGGGCGAGTCTCGGGATGTGTCCGAACTCGCTGGTCTGCATGAGTTTTCGGAGTCAGCGCGTCAGCACGACTCGGCCCTCGATCAGCAGGTCGCGCTTGAGTGCCACCGAGAAGCTCTCGTCGTAGAACGCCAGCCGTTGCCAGCACCAGTCGGGCAGCGCGTCGACCCCGAGCCCGCCGCCGAGCGACAGGTTGGTGCGGGTCTGGACCGTGAAGGGCGCCTCGAGGTCGTGGAGCGGCGCGATCTCGAGCCCACTGAATCCGGCCGCGCGCGCATGGCCCTCGAACATCGAGCGGGTGAAGAGCCACTTGTCGTCGATGTCGAGGAAGCCCGGCGCGGATGGGTCGATGCCCGCGCGGAACGCGTAGTCGCGTTGCAGATCGGCGAGCACCCGCAGGCCCGGCGCGTCGCGGTTGCGGCCCTTCGCGGCGGCGCGCTCGAGGATGTCGGCGTAGGCGATGCGGAGCACGGCGTTGCCGCTCTCGAAGGGCTCGAAGAAGATCGCCCGGGCGCCGGGCTCGAGCGCCGTGGCGATGGCGCAGAGCGCGGCCTCGGGGTCGGGCAGGTGGTGCAGGATCGCCGCACCCACCGCGAGGCCGAAGCAGCCGGGCTGGTACGGGTCGTGGGTGGCCGACATGCAGACGGGGGTCACGCGGCCCTTCAGGCCGGGCTCGGCGTCGACCGCGTCGCGCAGGATCTGCAGCAGGTCGGGGCTGATGTCGATCGCGACCACGTGGGCGTCCGGCAGCAGCTCGAGGCAGCCGAAGACCGAGTTGCCCGAGCCCGAGCCGATGTCGAGCACGACGTGGTCGCTCTCGGGCGCACCGACCTCGGCAAAGGCCTTCTCGATGAGCGCCTTGAAGTAGGGGACGTTCGCGTAGCGCTCGTGGTAGTCGCCGGCGTGGGCGAGGAACTGGTCGGTCACGCCGACCTTCGCGAGGCCCACCTGCGACTCGGGCACGAAGATGCCGCGCAGCGCCGGCGAGTCGGCGCCGAGGTCGTGGAGCGGCTCGGCGAAGTAGTCCTCGATGGGGATGGGCATGCTTCCTCTCGCGGTCGGGTGTCGGTTCGACCGCGGCGCGAACGTAGGCAAATTCGCGGGCGGATCCAGAGTGGACGTGCCCCCGTGAAGATGCGGCCGGCGCACCGGGCTCGGGTCCGCCAGAATCTGCGAATGGGTCTCGGAATGAGCGACAAGTGCTGGCAGATAGGCGGTTTTCTCGTTCGCCCCGCGCTGGCGTCGAGCGGGCGGCTGACGTGAGCGGCTGGTCGTTCTGGATCGACCGCGGCGGAACGTTCACCGACTGCATCGCGCGCACGCCCTCGGGCGAGCAGCACATCGCAAAGGTGCTCTCGAGCGATCGGGCCCCGCTGGTGGCGATCCGGCAGGTGCTCGAGGCCGAGGCTGGGCTCGCGCCGGGCGGGGCGATCCCGCCGTGCGACGTGAAGCTCGGCACCACCGTCGCGACCAACGCGCTGCTCGAGCGCGGCGGGCGGCGGACCCTGCTCGTCACCAACGCGGGGCTCGGCGACGTGCTCGCGATCGGGACGCAGGAGCGGCCCGACCTCTTCGACCTCGACATCCGGCGGCCCGCGCCGCTGGCCGAGCGGGTGGTCGAGTGCGGGGTGCGGCAGCGGGCGGATGGGGTGGTCGAGGGCGCGCTCGACGACGCGCAGCTCGCGGCCGACCTGTCGGCCGCAAAGAGAGACGGGCTCGCGAGTGTGGCGGTGCTCTTCATCCACGCCCATGCGTACCCCGAGCTCGAGCAGCGGGCGGCGAAGCTCGCGCGGCAGGCGGGCTTCGACGACGTCGTGTGCTCGCACGAGGTGGCGCGGGAGATCGGCTTTCTCGCGCGGGGCGAGACGGTCTGCGCCGACGCGTACCTGACGCCGTTGCTCGCCGCGCACACAGCGAAGCTCGAGGCCGAGCTGCCGGGCTCGACGCTGCGCTTCATGCAGAGCTCCGGCGGGCTGACCGACGCCGAGCGCTTCCGCGGGCCGGGGGCGCTGCTGTCGGGGCCGGCGGGGGGTGTCGTCGCGACGGCGGCGGTGGCGGCACGCGCCGGGGCCGAGGGCGCGATTGGCTTCGACATGGGCGGGACTTCGACCGACGTGTCGCTGGTGCTCGGTGGCGAGATCGACCGCGCGTTCGAGACGATCGTCGCCGGCATCCGCGTGCGCGCGCCGATGCTGCGGATCCATACCGTGGCCGCGGGCGGCGGGTCGCTGTGTCGCTTCGACGGGTTTCGGCAGACGGTGGGGCCCGAGAGCGCGGGGTCGAAGCCGGGGCCGCTCTGTTATGGGCTGCGCGACGAGGCGGGTGCGTCGCTGGCCAGCGAGCTCGCGGTGACCGACGTGAACCTGTGGCTCGGGCGCGTACAGGCCGATCGCTTTCCGTTCGAGGTCGACGTCGCGCCCGTGCGCGGGGCGCTCGAGCGGGTGCGTGGCGAGCTCGCCGAGGCCGGGTTCGAGCGGAGCCTCGACGAGGTCGCGGCGGGCTTCGTCGAGATCGCGAACGCGAGCATGGCCGAGGCGATCGTCGAGG
>CAYYSY010000033.1:0-3977 GCA_964474355.1 uncultured Spirochaetaceae bacterium
GGTGGCACCCGCCTCGATCGCCTCGATGATGCTCGCGGCCTGGCTCGTCGAGCCGCTCGCGTCGCTCGTCGTGAAGCACTCGGTCGAGCGCGCGCCCGACGGGCCTGCTGCCGGGAGGCTGCCGATGAAAGGGCGCAGATCGACCCCCGTGACCGGCCGCCCGTCCTCGGCGCGCACCTTCACCAGGTCGGGTGCAGCGACCACGTACTCGCGGCCATCGCCCGGCACGTGGGGATGGACGCAGCGCTCGAGCGCCTGCAGGAGGGTCGACTTGCCGTGGTAGCCACCGCCGACGATGAGCGTCACGCCGCGCGGAACGCCCATGCCGCGGATGGTCGTCGGCGGATCGTCGACGTCGCCACCTTCGGGGTGGAGGAGCTCGAGCTCGACCTCGAGAGACCGCGGGCTCTCGAACGCGACGCAGTCGCTCTCGCGCATCGGCAGGTCGCTGTCGCCCGCGCGGCGCGGCAGCAGGGCACCGTTCGCGACGAAGGCGACGAGGCCGCGCTGCTCGAGCTGCCGGCGCAGATGCTCCTGGCTCTCGATGCACGCGACGATGCTGCGGATCGAGCGTTGGGGGAGGGCTTGCCAGCGAAGACCGGCGTCGACGAGCGCGGGCAGCGTTTCGCAGAGCAGCGCCTCGGCCTCGCGTCCGAGGATGCGGCGGCCGGCGGCGGGCAGACCGACCTCGAGCCGCGCCTCGACGAAGTCGTCGCCGATGACGACGGCGCTGCGCTCGAGCACCGTCTGCCGCCCGTCGTCGATCTGGACGAGGCCGCTCTTGCCGCTGCCCTGGCGTCCGCCGGTGCGCAACGCGATCGCATCGGCGACCGCGCGCGCGAGGGCGTCGCGCAGGGCGACGGCACGCACCGGGCTCGCATGGAGCTCGGCGGGGATCCCCGCGTCTTCGAGCGACACGCGCAGCCGCACTCGCGAAGGCGCGGCGAACGGGTCGCCCTGCACGCGGTCGACGAAGAGCGTGACACCCTCGAGGCTCCACGCCCCGCGCAGGTCCTTGTACGCCTTGTACGACCGGCCGTCGAGGCGGAGGAGCAGCGACGCGAGATCGGGCGCGGACCTCAAGGCATCCGCTCAGACTTCGCTCGGCCGTGCGGTCGCGTCCGTGCCCCGCGCTGCGCTCTTCGGCGAGCAGGCGCCGAACCACACCAGCGCCGCGAACACGAACTGGAACGGGAGGCGGACGTACAGCGACGTCGGCGACATGTCCGGGAACTGCTCGGGGTGCAGCGCCATGTGGATGTTCGCGGGGTAGACCGCGACGAGCAGCGCGAGCAGCCCGTAGCCGGCCCAGCGGCGCGTCGCCGGAATCAACACGCCCAGGCCTCCGAGGATCTCGAACACGCCGCTCACGGCCACGAGCATCTCGGGGGCCGGGAGGTAGGGCGGCACGATCGCTACGAAGAAGGTGGGACTCGTGAAGTGCATGACGCCCGCGCCCGTGAAGAAGAACGCAACGAGGAAGAGCATGATCGTGCGGGGCCAGGTCGGGGGGAGGAAGGAAATGGGGGGACTCCTGGTGGCGGGTGCCTCGTCACGACGTGCGAGATGCGCGCGGTCGCATAGAGCATAGCCGCGCGATCGCCCAGGTATGCATCAGCCCCCGAACAGCTCGAGCTGCGGCGCCGGCGGCCGGCGAAAGAACTCGGTCGTGGGCGTGGTGCGATCCCGCGCGAGCCCCGCCCGCCGCAGCGACAGGTCGAAGAGATCGTGGATCTGCTGCGCGAACACGCCTTCGCCCTTCATGCGCGAGCCAAAGCGCGGGTCGTTCAGCTTGCCGTCGCGCATCGACCTGAGTCGAGACAGCACCTTGCCCGCGCGCTCGGGCCTGTGCTCTTTGAGCCAGGCCTCGAAGAGGGCCTTCACGCCGTGGGGCAGCCGCAGGACGATGTGTCCAGCGGTACGGGCCCCGGCCATCGCCGCAGCCTCGAGGATGGACGGGATCTCATGACAATTGAGACCGGGGATGACCGGGGCCACGTTCACACCGACCGGGATGCCGGCGTCGGCCAGCGCCCGGACGGCTTCGAGTCGCATGTTCGGGGATGAGGTGCGCGGCTCGAGGATGCGGTGCAGCTCGGGATCGAGCGTCGTGATCGAGAGGCTGACCGAGAGCGCGCCGACGTCGGCCAGCTCGCGCAGCACGTCGATGTCGCGCCGCACGAGCGCGTTCTTCGTGATGAGCCCGACCGGGTTGCGGAACTCGGCCAGCACCTCGAGGCAGCGCCGGGTGAGCCGCGTCTTCCGCTCGATCGGCTGATACGGATCGGTCACGCCCGAGAGCCCGATCAGCTGCGGCCGCCACTTCGGCTTCGCGAGCTCGGCGCGCAGCAGCTCGGGTGCGTCCTCCTTGACCAGGATGCGCGTCTCGAAGTCGAGCCCCGCCGAGAAGCCGAGGAACTCGTGCCCCGGCCGCGCGTAGCAGTAGATGCAGCCGTGCTCGCAGCCGCGATACGGGTTGATGCTGACGTCGAAGGGCACGTCGGGGCTGGCGTTGCGGCTGAGGATCTTGCGGGTGGGGTCGCGCAGGAAGAATGTGTCGGGGTGGGGGAGGAGGGCGGGCTCGTCGGCTGCGGCGTCGGGCGCGTCGTCCGTGCGATCCGCGATGCGGATCGAAGCGAGCGCCTCCTCGTCACGTTCGTAGTGGAAGCGCTCGAAGCGGTTGGTCGGGTTGTCTGTGGCGCCGCGCCCGTGGATCGCACCGGGCGGGCCGGCGCCTGTGAGGCGAGCAGCGGGAGTGGGGGCCAGGACGGGAGGGGGGCTCGCTCGGTTCGTCATGAATGGCGAAAATATGACGAAAGTCTCGTCCCGTCAACGACGGGCCGGGTTGGTAGATAACGGGGTGCGAAAGGGCCGCTATTCGGTCGTGCGGGGAACCTGACCTGACGGGATGAGCTCGGAGAGGAGTGGTTCGCCTAAGGCTCGCAGAGCCAGCCGGCACCGGTGCTCTTGATCATCAGAAGCGAAGGCCGAGCGTTGCGAATTGTGTGCCATCTCGATACGGGCTGCGCAGCTCGAGGCGCGAGAGCGTGGCGGCGAGGCCGTCGCGCTCTTCTATCAATGACTTGCGCTCGGCGTCGATCTTGTCGCGTTGCTTGATGCGGCCGTTCCAGACGAGTCCGCCGACGGTCGCTGTGGTGACACCGATGCCGAGCAACGCGAAGCCAGCCCAGGCCTTCGGCGGGTGGTAGTTCGTGCCCCAGTCCTCACAGGGGGCCTCGTAGTCATTGCAGTTCAGGAAGGCCACTCCTATGAGCGCCCCACCCGCCACCATCACGAGCACGCCGACTACGGTGGCCGCGTGCGGCCCCTTCGTCGAGATCGCATCATGCTCCGCATCGAGCTCCGCGATTCGCAAGTCGATTTCGTGGCGACGGTCGGGCCCGGTGACGATCGCTTCCTCAGCCGACACTGGGGCGCCGAACAATGTCAGGAGCAATGTGAGAAACGCTGCGCAGGTCTTCATCGACGAAGTCTCCGGAGGAGTCGGGATCGAGGCCACGGTGCCGATTGCGGGTCGCGCGAGGAGCCTAGCCTGGGGGCCGCATGACACACGAAGCGGATCGATCGGGCCAGGCAACGTGCGCCGGGGGATCCTGCTTGCGATGAGCCCACATCGAATCTACGGATGGGGTCGTCGATGGGTCGATCAGCCTCCCACACGCGTCCCCCATCCCCCGACTGGGCGCCCGCCTGGATCACCCGGTCGAGCGCCGAGCGATCGACCACCAGGTCCTTGATCACGGGAAAGGCGTTCGCGCGCCAGGGCTCGATCCAGATCGTGTCGCCGTCGCGGAACTTGCGCATGTGCAGCTGGCAGGTGGTGATGCCCCGGCTCTCTCCGTGCGGGGAGCCGTTGATCATCACCCCGCAAGCGCCGCAGATGCCCTCGCGGCAGTCATGTTCGAAGGCGACAGGCTCGCCACCCTGTTCGATCAGGCGTTGGTTCAGGGTGTCGA
>CAYYSY010000034.1:0-5177 GCA_964474355.1 uncultured Spirochaetaceae bacterium
CTCGGGGCCGAGCAGGAGAAGACGATGCCCGGCTTCGAGGCCGCGAGCGTGCAGGCCGCGGCCGCCTGGGTCGGCCACGAGACGAAGGGCGCCGAGCCGGTCTGGCCCGCGATGTTCGAGCAGGTCGCCGCCGAGTACGACGCCCGCTACGGGCTCGACGACGCGCACCTGCGCGCCATCGGCGAGCTCAATCTCACGAACGCGAAGCAGAACCCGAACGCCCAGACGCGCGACTGGAAGCTCTCGGCCGAGCACTTCGCGGCGGACGACGACGCGAACCCCGTCGTCGCCGGGCGGCTTCGCCGCAACGACTGCTGCCAGATCACCGACGGCGGGGCGGGCATCGTGCTCGTCAGCGATCGCTGGCTCGCAGAGCATGGTCGTGCACACGATGGCGTTCGCATCGCCGGCTGGGGCCATCGCACGGTGGGCCTGCCCATCACGCCCAAGCTCGAACGCAGCCGTGGCGACGCGTTCGTCATGCCCCACGTGCGAGAGGCGATCACCGACGCGTGGGGGCGGGCGGGGATCTCGGGGGTCGACGCCCTCGACGGCATCGAGACCCACGACTGCATGACGCCGAGCGAGTACATGGCCATCGACCACTTCGGCATCACCGAGCCCGGCCAGAGCTGGCAGGCCGTCGAGGAGGGCGCGATCGCGCGCGGCGGGCGCATCCCCGTGAACGCGAGCGGCGGCCTCATGGGCGGCGGCCATCCGGTCGGCGCGACGGGCATCCGTATGCTCGTCGATGCGGCGGCCCAGGTGCGCGGCGACGCCGGAGACATGCAGATCGAGGGTGCCCATCGCATGGCAACGCTCAATATCGGCGGCTCGACCGCCACGACGGTCAGCTTCGTGGTCGAAGGCGGCTGACGAAGGCGGCTGACGAGCACGACCGAGCCCACATTCACTCCCGCGCTCGGCGCGGTCAGGAGCCCCACCATGAAGGTAGAGATCCACGAGAGGTTCGAGAGCAAGCTCCCCGCGGACGACGCGCACCCCTACCGATCGGGCGCGTGGCGTCCCCAGCACACCGAGTACGACGCGTACGAGCTAGACGTCGCGTTCGGCGAGATCCCCGACGACCTCGAGGGCACGTATCTGCGAAACACCGAGAACCCGCTGCTGCCGCCGATCCAGCGCTACCACCCCTTCGACGGCGACGGCGTGCTGCACTCGATCACCTTCGGCGGCGGCGAGGCGCAGTACCACAACCGATTCGTGCGCACCGATGGCTTCCTCGCGGAGCGTGAGGCGGGCGAGCACCTCTTCGCCGGTGCCGCCGAGAACGCGAAGCTCGCGAAGCGCGAGTGCCACCTCGGCGCGCGGCCCAACATGAAGGACGCATCGAGCACGGACATCGTCGTACACAACGGCAAGGCGCTCTCGAGCTTCTGGCTCTGCGGCGACCTCTACGCCTTCGATCCCGTCACGATGGAGCAGCTCGGCAAGGCCGACTTCGGCGGCGCGTTTCCGAAGGAGGGCGTGTCGGCGCACCCGAAGATCGACGAGAACACGGGCGAGATGCTCTTCTTCAACTACGGCACCGACGCGCCCTACATGCACTACGGCGTCGTCGACCCCGACGGCAAGCTCGCGCACTACATCGACGTGCCCCTGCCCGGCCCGCGCCTGCCGCACGACATGGCCTTCACCGAGAACTTCGCGATCCTGAACGACTGCCCGATGTTCTGGCATCCCGATCTGCTGAAGCGAGGGCTCTACGTCACCACCTTCTTCCCCGAGCTGCCGACCCGCTTCGCGATCCTGCCGCGCCGGGGCCAGACCCAGGACATCCGCTGGTTCGAGGCCGACCCGACCTTCGTGCTCCATTGGATCAACGCCTACGAGGATGGCGACGAGGTCGTCCTCGACGGCTTCTTCCAGGAGAACCCCTCACCCGAGCCCGTCGGCGACACACTCGAAGACAAGCTGTTCCGCTACCTCGATCTCTACTCGATGGGCACCAAGGCGCATCGCTGGCGCTTCAACCTGAAGACCGGCGAGACGAAGGAAGAGCACCTGTCGGAGCGCATCCAGGAGTTCGGGATGATCAACAACCGCTACGGCGGCCGGAAGCATCGCTACAGCTACAACGCGCTGCCGGCGAACGGCTGGTTCGGCTTCGAGGGTGTGATCAAGCAGGACATGGAGACGGGCAGCGAAGAGGTCGTGAAGCTGCCCGAGGGCACGTACGCCAGCGAGACCGTCATGGCGCCGCGGAACGGCAGCACCGCCGAAGACGATGGCTACCTGATCACGTACACGATGGACGTCGTGAACGACCGGAGCGAGTGCTTGATTCTCGATGCGGCGAACGTGAACGCCGGACCGGTCGCACGCGTGTCGCTGCCCGAGCGGATCTGTAGTGGGACGCATGCGTTCTGGTATGGGGCCTCGCAGGGATAGGACGCGGGTGGGTCGCAGCGCGGACGCCCGGCGCGGCCGCGAGGCCCCGCATGGGCTCCGCAAATGGCTCGCTTCGAGCTTGGTCTCCGCATTGGGGCGCCTCGTCCCGTGACGCCGGGCGCTTCGCGCCTGACGTCACGTGCTTCCGCTCACGGCGTTTCTGCGGGGCGGCGCTGCGCTCTACTTTGCTGCGCCCATGCGGGGCCTCGCGCCCGCGCCGGGGTTGGTTGCTGGGCGGGCCTTGGTCATCCGGGGGCTCGGCGGGATCTGATTCTTTCGCGGACTTCGATCAGTGCCGGTAGGACGATGAGGGTGCAGTAGAGGAGGGCGATGATCGAGACCGAGAGGAGGACGCCCAGGCTGGCCATGCCTCGGTGGCTGGAGAGGGAGAGGGAGCTGAAGGCGCCCAGGGTCGTGAGGGCCGAGAGGGTCACGGCGCGGGGGGTGGTGGAGTCGATGGCGTTGGCGAGGTTGCCGTCTTCGCGGTAGCGCATGAACACGTGGATGCCGCTGTCGACGCCGAGGCCGAAGATCAGGGGCACGGCAACGACGTTGGCCATGTTGAAGCGCATGCCGGTGAGCACGCCGAAGGCGACGGTGAAGAACGCCGCCAACGCGATGGGTGCGAGCACGATGAGCGCGTCGTCGAGCCGGCGCAGCGTCGCGAGCAGGATCAAGAGGATCGCCACGGTGGCGATGCCGATCGCGAGCCGGAACGAGCCCGCCACGATCTCGCCGACCCCCGCCTCGACGACCGGCCGACCCGTCGCCGTCGGCGCGACCGCCTGCACGGCGTCGACGAAGGCCTTCAGGGCCACGACGTCGCTCACGTCCTCCTCGGGCAGCGCCACGACGAGGGCGCGGCCGTCTTCGGCGATCACGCGGTCCTGCATCTCCCGCGGCAGATCGACGAACTCGACGGGGCCCACCTCGATGGCCCGCTTCAGCCACTCGAGTCGCTCGGGCAGATCGGCGATCACCAGGTCCTCGAGAGTCCGCGCAACCGCCATGGGGTCCGCCGCAGCGAGGAGCGGACGCAGCGAGGCGGCGAGCGCCTGCGCGGCTGCGCGCGCGCCCGGATCGACCTCGGCCGGCAGCGCATCCACCTCGTCCACGAGCTCGCGAACCGATGCGAGGCGTTCTTCGTCGGACGGCGGACCGACCGGCGGCTCGGGGTAGAGGACGGGCTCGAGGAAGAAGCTCGTCTCCTCGAGCACGTCGAGCTTGTCGTCCTGATCTTCGGGCACGTGCTCCGAGGGCGGCTGCACCTTCGACACGACGTCGAGCGCGAGCAGCTCGACTGCGAGCTCTTCTGCGGTCGCCGCATCGGCCGCGATCGCCGTGACCGAGTAGTCGGTGACGATCTCCTCGTCCTCGAGATCGGCGAGCGCGAGCATCGACTCGCTCTCGGGATCCTTCAGCGAGAGCGTGCTGAAGTCGAAGGCGGACTGCGTCGCGAGCCCCACCGCGGCGACGGCGAGCACCGCCGTCACGGCGACGATGGGCACCGCACGGCGCTCGACGAGATCGCCGAGGCCGCGAAAGGCCCCATGTCCCCCTTCGAGGCGCGACGCCTTGGGCTTCGTCAGCGCGAGCACCGCCGGCAGCACCGTGTAGCTGGCGACGAGCGACGTCAACATGCCGCCGCTCGCGATCACGCCGAGTGCAGCGAGCCCTCGGTACTCGGTCGGGATGAACGAGGCGAAGCCGATCGCCGACGTGAGCGTACAGAGCGAGATCGGCGTCGCGGTATGGGCCACCGCGCCTCGAAGCGCCTCCTGCACGTTCGCCCCGGCAGCGAGCTCTTCTTCGTACCGGAGGCCTATGTGGATGCCGAAGTCGACGCCGAGCCCGATCAGCAGCACCGCGAACGCCGACGACACGACGTTGAATTCGCCGACACTCACCATCGCCCACGCCGTCGTCGCGGTCAGGCTCAGCACCAGCGCCGCGAGCGTCGCGAGGATCACGCGCAGCGAGCGCAGGCCGAAGCCGAGGATCACCAGCAACATGACGACGGCGACCGCGCCCGACAGGAACACGCCGTTGCGTGCGCTCAGCATCTCGCCGTGACCGAGCGGTACGAAGCCGGTGAGACGCATCCGCACGCCGTTCTCGGGCGTGAGGCCGAGCTTGGCGCCCTCTTCTCGCACCGCATCGATCAGCCGCTCGGCCGGCACGGCCTCGCCGTAGTCCTGCCGACTCTGCAGGATGACGAGGCGGTACACGCGTCCGGATGGATCGAAGAGCTCGTCGGACCACGAGATCTCGCGCGGGCGCCCTTCGTTCAGCGACTGCGCCACAGTTGCGACGCGCTCTGCCATGATGTCGAAGCCCGACGGAATCTCGCCTTCTTCGGCGAGCCGCTCTACGCCCGAGCGCAGCTCGTCGAGCAGGCCGCGCAGACTCGGATCGAGCGTCAGCGCGGTGAGCGCCGGCTGCGCCTCGGCGAGACGCGCCGCGACGCGCTCGAGCTCGTCGACGTCCAGATAGAGAAAGGCGTGGTCTTCGTACCAGTCACCGGAGCCCGGCGCGTACACGCTCGCTGCAACGTCTTGACGCGTACGCATCACGGCGGCGAGGTCGGCCTGGGCGTCGTCGAGCGTGCCCACCGATTCGCCGTCGAGCACGACGATGCTCATGTCGCGGAACTGCGGGAAGGCGTCGAGGTAGTCCTCGTACGCCTGCCTGAAAGGTGCGTCCTGGCGCACGAGCTTGCTGTGATCGGAATTCATCCGCATGTGGGCGCTCGAGTAGACGCTCGA
>CAYYSY010000035.1:0-13507 GCA_964474355.1 uncultured Spirochaetaceae bacterium
GTCGCATGGGGGGCGCCGCGGCTCGCGGGGACGCGGCGCGAGCGGGCGATCGACGCGAGCAGCGTGCGCGCTCCCTATGACGTGCTCGTGCTCCTCTTCGACACGCTGCGCGCCGACCATCTCGCCGCCTACGGCAACGAGGTCGTCGAGACGCCCTACCTCGACGCGCTCGCTGCTTCGGGCTTCACCTTCGCGCAGGCGGGCTCCAACGCGTCGTGGACACGCCCGTCGGTCGCCTCGCTGTGGACCGGCCTCCATCCCTGGGCGCATCGCGTGACGAACCAGAAGGCGTCGGTGCCGGCGGGCGCTCCCTATCTGCCGGAGATCCTGTCCGGCGGAGGATGGGCGACGGTCGGCGTCTCGACGAACGCGCACTTCTCGAACAGCTTCGGCTTCGGCCGCGGCTTCGACGACCTCTTCGAGTACTACCGGGACCGGCAATCCGTCGTCGACCGGGATCCATCGCCGGAGGCACAGGCGGCCCACATATGGGGCAGCTACGTCGAGCCCGCGATCGACGCGGCCGGTGAGAAGCCCGTCTTCGGGGTGGTGCACGAGATCGATCCGCACTCACCCTACGAAGCGCCCGAGCCATACGCATCGCTCTACGACTTCGGCTACGAGGGCAACATCGACGGCTGGGACGCGCGCGATATGCACCAGGCCATGCGGGTGATCGACGTCGTGAACGCGCAGCAGCCGTGGCTCGGCGAGGCCGACCGGCGCGCGATGCGCGCCGGGTACATGGCCGAGGTGAGCCTCGTCGATGCGTACGTCGGTGCGCTGCTCGGGCACCTCGAGGCGTCGGGCAGGCGCGAGCGCACCCTCGTCGTGTTCGTGTCCGACCACGGCGAGCAGTTCTTCGAGCATGGAGGCTGGGGGCATGGGCGCTCGCTCTATCAGGAAGAGGTCGCCGTCCCCCTCATCTTCTCGTTGCCGGGCGTCATCCCGGCGGGCCTCCGGTCGGATCTTCCGGTCGAGCTGGTGGACGTCGCGCCGACCATCCTCGACCTGCTCGGTGTCGAGGCGCCGCCGGCGCTGCAAGGGCGCAGCCTCCTGCCGGACATGCTCGCCGGCCCCGAAGCGCGCGCCACGATCTCGCCTCAGTTCGCCACGTCGAACATCGTCATCCTGGCCCGCGGACGCTGGAACTCGAGCAGCCAGGCGTGGGACTCGGTGCGGCTCGGTCGCTGGAAGCTGCACCGCAGCACGCACCGCCGCATGCGGCAGCCGAAGGTCGATTACGAGCTCTACGACCTCGAGCGCGATCCCGACGAGGTGCTCGATCTCTGGGCGAGCCAGCCCGTCGTCGGTCACGCGCTGAGGCAGATGCTCGAGGGCAAGCTCGAGAGCGACGCGCGCATCGAGCTCGAGGCCGGCACCGTCGAGGACATCGATTCGGACGTGCTCGACAACCTCCGCGGGCTCGGTTACGTGGAATGATCTCTGGTCGGAAGGATGACGCATGCCCGACTTCGATCTGCTGATTCGCGGCGGCACCTTCGTCGATGGGACGGGGCTGCCGAAGTACACCGCCGACGTAGCGATCGCGGGGGGGCGTGTCGCCGAGATCGGCCGCATCTCGCCAGACCGCGCTCACCGCGTGCTCGATGCCGACGGTCTCGTCGTGGCGCCGGGCTTCGTCGACCTGCACACCCACTATGACGGCCAGATGCAGTGGGACCCTTGGTGCTCGATCTCGGGCTGGCACGGCGTGACCTCGGTCGCGCTCGGCAACTGCGGCTTCGGCTTCGCGCCGGTGCGCCCCGAAGAGCGCGAGCGCAGCATGCTCACCATGTCGCGCACCGAGGCGATCCCGATGGAGACCATGCGCGAGGGCATGCTCTGGGACTGGGAGACCTTCCCGGAGTGGATGGACACGCTCGATCGCATCCCGAAGGGCGTGAACTGCCTCAGCTACGTGCCGCTCGCACCGCTGATGACCTACGTCATGGGGCTCGACAACGCGAAGAGCCGCGCCGCGACGCAGGGCGAGATGGCCGAGATGCAGCGCCTCATGCGCGAGGCCCTCGACGCGGGCGCATGCGGCTGGTCGGCCCAGCGCATGGGCGAGGACGGCCTGCAGAACGACTACGACGGCACGCCGATGGTCACCGACACAATGTCGGACGCCGACGCGTACGCGTTCGCCGACGTGCTGGGCGAGCGTCGCTCGGGCTTCATCCAGATCACACAGGCCGTGGGCGACGGCAACGACTTCAAGGTGGTCGAGGAGCTCGCGACGCGAAGTGGCTGCCCGATCCTCTACAACGTGGTCTTCTCGCTCGACGGCGTGCCCCAGCTGCATCGCGGCATGCTCGGCTGGATCGCCGACTGCCAGCGCCGAGGCCTGCGCGTCTTCGGTCAGGGCCAGACCGTGCGCGCCACCTACTACTTCAACCTCGAGGACTGGAACCTCTACGACTCGAGTCCGGCCTGGCGCGAGGCGACGACCGGCAGCCATGAAGACAAGCTCCGCAAGCTCGCCGACCCCGATCTGCGCGCGCGCATGATCGCCGACATCGACTCGGGCAAGCTCTCGACCATGACCGTGGGCGGCGACCTGGGCGAGCACATCTATCAGGGTGCGCCGAACACCCCCGAGCATGATCCGCTGATCGGTCTCACCTTGAGCCAGATCGCCGAGCGTCGGGGCACGCACCGCGCCGAGGCGATGATCGACCTCTCGCTCGAGAGCGATCTCCAGGGCACGTTCCTCACGAAGAGCGTGACCGGCGTGAACGCCGACGACATCATGGAGATCCTCGCCTCCCCCTACGTCTTCCCCGGCGTGTCCGATGGCGGCGCGCACACCAAGTTCCTGACGACCGGCTCGTTCACCACCGACACGATCGCCTGGCTCGTGCGCGACGAGCAGCGCATGACCCTCGAGGAGGCGCACTACAAGCTCTCCTATCTGCCGGCGCACGCGGCGGGCTTCTGCGACCGCGGTGCGCTGCGGCCGGGCGCGCCCGCCGACATCGTGGTCTACGACCTCGAGCGGCTCGCCCAGCTGCCCGCCTGGAACGACTCGGAGGTCGTGCACGACCTGCCCGGCGGCGAGTGGCGGCGGGTGCAGCGGGCGCAGGGCTATCGCTGGATCCTCGTGAACGGCGAGATCACGTTCGAGGACGATGTCTGCACCGGCGCCACCCCCGGCCGCCTGCTGCGCCACGGGCAAGGCTGAGGCGCGCCCCCCCCCGGCGGCGCCGGTCGCAACGCATCGTGGCGCTCGCGACGGCGCGAGGCGATGCGGCGCTGTCCTACCCTTCGCGCCTCCCTGTGCACCGGGCGGTCGTGGCCCGGCCCGAGGTCACCCATGATCGAGCTCACGCGGGACGGCGACGTCCACCTGATCACCATGACGGCCGAGCCGAACACGGTGCAGCCCGACTTCCTCGACGCCATGCATGGCGCGCTCGACGAGGTCGACGCCGCCTGCACCGGCGCGGGCGCCCTCGTGCTGACGGGCACGGCGAAGTCGTTCAACGTCGGCCTCGACGTGCCGGTGGTGACGTCGCTCGAGGGCGACGCGGCGAAGCGCTTCAGCACCGAGATCATGCGCCTGATGAAGCGGCTGCTCGTCGGCCCCGTCCCGACCGTGGCCGCGCTCAACGGGCATGCGTTCGCCGCCGGCGCCTTCCTCGCGCTCGCCTGCGACTTTCGCGTGATGCGCGGTGATCGCGGCTGGTTCTGCGTGTCGGAGGTCGACGTGGGCGTGCCGATCGGCGCACCGATGATGGCCGTGCTGCGGGCCAAGCTGCCGCCCCACGCCGCCAGCCGGGCGGTGCTCACCGGCCACCGCTACACGGGCGAGGAGGCGCTCGCCGATCACATCGTCGACGCGATCGCGGGTGAGAACGAGCTGCTCGACGTCGCGCGTGAGCGCGCCGCGATGCTCGGCTCGAAGGAGCGCGACATCCTCCACAAGCTGAAGCGGACGCTCTGGTACGAGGTCGGTGAGGCGCTGGGCCCGCGCGCCTGAGCGCGGCGCTCGTGTGATCACCGGAGGCCCTTCGAGTGCGCCCCGACGAAGCCGAAGCAGACGATCGAAGTCGTGACGACGAGCGCTCGTTCGCCTCGGGCGCGCTGGTGCCCTTCGCCGTGGTCGCGATCGCCCTCGCGCTCTTCGGAGTGCTGCTCTGGCGCAGCGCGCCGCCCCCCGTGCCCGAGTTCGACGAAGACGTGCACGTCCTGCCCGTCACCCTCGCGATCCCCGAGTTCGAGCTCGTCGATCATCTCGGCGCACGCTTCGGCCGCGACTCGCTCGACGGTCGCTGGAGCCTCCTCTTCTTCGGGTACACGTACTGCCCCGACATCTGCCCGATCACCCTGCAGAGCCTGGTGCCCGTGCAGGAGCGCCTCGGCGCCGGGAGCGACACGGGGGTCGTCTTCGTTTCGGTCGATCCGGCACGGGACGACGTCGCACGCATGGCCGAGTACGTCGCCTTCTTCCATCCCTCGCTATTGGGCGTGACGGGTGACGCCGAGCAGATCGCGGCGCTGACGAGTGCAGTCGGCGCGTACAACGCGCTGCAGGCCCCCGAGCCCGGCGCCGAGGGCTATCTCGTGGATCACGCGTCGTCTCTCTTCCTCGTGGGTCCGGACGCGCGGCTGCACGCGATCCTGCACGAGCCCGAGGACCCCGATGCCTTCGTGTCCCTGCTGCGCCGCATCCAGGCGCTCGATCGGAGCTCGTGATGTCGATTCGAACGAAGAAACCCCTCGTCGCGCTGGCGGTCGCCGCCCTGTCGTCGTGGGTCGTCGTCGCGAGCGCCTCTGCGGGTGAGCTCGCGGTGCGCGACGCGTGGATCCGCCTGCCGCCGCCCGGCGCCAACGCGGCCGGCTACATGGTGATCGAGAACGCGGGCGCCTCGGCGCGTCGCATCGTGGGTGTGGCGTGCGACGTCGCAGCGCGCGCCGAGCTGCACCGGAGCTGGGTCGAAGACGGCGTCGCGCACATGCGCCGGGTCGACGCGATCGAGGTGCCAGCGGGCGGCGAGCTGCGGCTCGAGCCGCGCGGGCTGCACGTGATGCTGATCCGGCCCTCTTCTCTAGAAGAAGGTCAGCGCGTCGCGCTGCGCTTCGAGGTCGAAGGGGGCGGCGAGCTCGCGGTCGAGGTGGAGGTGCGCCGCAGCGCGCCGGGCGCACCGGCGCAGGAGCCCCCTCCGCCACACGCGCACTAGGACTGCTCGTTCAGGAACTCGATCATGCGCGGGAACGCCGTGCGGTCCTGCACGATGAAGAGATGCCCGCCTTCGAACATCTCGAGGTTCGCGCGCGGGATGCGACGCGCGAGCGCCTCCTGGTTCGCGGGCGGCGCGATGCCGTCGTAGCGGCCGCCGCAGACGAGCACGGGCATCTCGAGCGCGGGCAGCCGGTCCCAGACGTCGTGGCCCCGGCGCGCCTCGAGCTGCCGGCGGAAGCCTTCCACGCGGCCGGGCTCGTCTCGTTCCTGGTCTTCGCCCACGGCGCCCGCCGCCTGCTGCATCCGCAGGATCCCCTCCATCGCATCGGGGTTCGCGGCGCGCCACGCCGCATCGCGCCGCGTGTCACCGAGCTCCATCGAGCGCACCGAGCGCTCATCGGGTGGCATCGCCTCGAGCTCGTGCAGGGGGTAGGACGCGCCGCCTTCGCCGCCGCTCGACGTGCAGCACAGCACCATGCGCGTCACACGATGTGGATGCCGCACGGCGAGCTCCTGGGCGACCATGCCACCGAACGACACGCCGACCACGGCGCAGCGCTCCCAGCCCATCGCGTCGAGGAGCGCCGCTGCGTCTTCGCCGTAGTCGGCCATGGTGTACGGAGCGTCGGGTCGGCTGCTTTGCCCCAGCCCGCGCTGGTCGTAGGCCAGCATGTCGAAGTATCGCGCGAGCGGGCCGTCGAGCGCGTTCGGCTTCTGCCGCAGGTCGCCCCCCGAGCCACCGATGAAGAGCAGCGGAGGGCCCTCACCCGCGCGCTCGTAGTAGAGGTCGATGTCTCGCACGCGGCAGGTCGGCATGCGCCGAGCTTGAGACACGGGCGGGGGCCGTTCAAGGCGCCGGGCGAGAGGGGCCGAGGGCGATCGGGGGGGGGCCTGCGAGGAGGGGGGCCGATGCCGGCTGGGCAGCTGATCAGGAGGTTCGCGCCGGGCGCGCCGTCTTCCGGATGCACTGCACGAGTGGATTCTGAGGCGCTCGAGGCGGCCTTTTCGCGTACTGATTCGAAAAAGTTTCGGGGCACAAACCCCTCGGTGACGGTGGTCACCAGGCAATCCCACGCGAATGGCGATGTTTGGGTCCATGACGACGACGACGGACCGCAGACAGAGCCGCGCCCCGAGCGCACGCGTGAGCCGAAGGGCGATTGCCCGCTGGCTTCGCCTGGCCGCGGTCTGCTTCGTCATTATTCTGACCAGCGCCGCATGCAGCTTCGTCGAGGAGGTGACGGGCGGTGGCGGGCAGGCCGCGAGCCGCCCCACGGATGGCGGCGTTGAAATCGGTCACGGCTCGGACCCGGGCTCCACCACGGGTGGTGACTCGAGTGGCGGCGGCACCACGCCGATCGGCGGTACGCCGTCTGATCCCGTGGCGGTCGTCCCCTACACCGCTCGGTGGATGCCTTCGACCTCGCCCGGTGTCGAGGGCTACACGCTCTCGATCGGTGAGCTCAGCGGCCCCCATCTTCGCGACGTGCACATCCCCGTCGGCTCTGCGACGAGCTTCACGGGCGGTGGGCTGTCGTTCCCCGTCGATCTCGAGACCGACACCGACTACGTCCTGACCATGCGGGCCTACAGCGCCGACGCGACGTCGCCGCCCTCGAACGCGATCGTCGTTCGCGGCAGCGATCTGATGGCGACTGCGAGCGCGGCGATGGCGGGCACGGCCCAGGCTGCGACCGCCGACCCGGTCGTCGCGTCGAGCACGACAACAGCTGCGACCACTTCGACGCACGATGCGAGCACGGCTTCTTCTGCTGATGCCAACACCGCGGTCGAGCCGGCGAGCGATGCATGGCTCTCCCTCGAGTTCGCCGGCAACGGCGCGTACCTCGCCGGCACGCTCGACGCACGCATCGAGGCCTCGGCGCTCACGCTCACGACCTGGCTGCGCCCCGTCGTCGACGGCGCGGAGCAGCGCACTCTCGCCGAGCTGATTGACGCCGAGGGCGTGAGCCGACTGTCGCTCACCGTCGTCGACGGCAGCGGCCTGCGCGTGACCCTGCGCGATGCGATCGGCAACGTCGCGTCCGAGGCCGACTTCGCGGGCGTGCTCGAGCACGACGTCTGGCAGCACATCGCACTCGCCATCGACCCGACGGCCGTGGCACCGCTCGCCCTCAGCGTCGGCAGCGTCGTGATGCAGCCGGTGTCGGACGCCGCGGCGCCTGGCCTGGACGCACTCGCCGACCTCTCCGGCGAGCTCCGCCTCGGCGGCGGCGACGCCGACGCGGGCTACCTCGGCCGCATGGGCCACACCGCGGTCTTCGCCCGCGCCCTCGACGCGACCGAGCTCGAGGTGATGGACGCGGACGGCCATGCTCACGATCCCCGCACGGATCTGGCGGCCGACCCGAACGGCGAGGCGCTCCTGCACTACTGGCGGCTCGGCGAGGGCGTCGAGGTCGAGACCGACCTCGGCTCGTCGGACTGGCCCGTCGATCTCGAGGCCACGGCCACCGGGCTCTACCCGGTCGAGGACGCGCCGCTGCCGGTCGAGTAGGGCGCGCACCACCGAGCCCCGCCCCGCACTCCGCGCGACCCGCACCGCGCCCAACGATCGAATCGCCCATCGTGCCACCATCCGCGCGTCGAGCTGCGTCTGCTCGACGCGCGACTCCGTCCAGGGGTCCCCCTTCCCCCTCCCCCTTTCTCCCCCGCTCCTCCCCCTCTCTCTGGCCCGTCGGGCGCGCTCCGGCGGTGATCGCGGCGAGCCCGGCTAGACTCGGGGCGACGAGCAGCGGGAGGACTTCACGTGGACGACTCGCAGCGCACCCGGAGCCAGGTCACAGAGCCGAGCGGTGGGCGCATCCGCCCCGCCGACGTCGGGCGTCGGCGCTTCCTTCAGGCGGGAGCCGCCGCAATGGCGACCGCGGCCGTCGGCGCGCCCGCCCGGCCGGCCGCCGCCGAGGGTGAGCCCGCGATCCGCGAGCGCCGCACGCTCGGCCGAACCGGGCTCGAGATCTCCGACATCGGCTACGGCTCGAGCCGCACGAAGGATCCCGCCGTCGTGAGGCACGCCCTCGCGCGCGGCATCAACTACTTCGACACCGCGGAGATGTACAAGGACGGCGCTTCGGAGAACGCGATCGGCGAGGCACTCGCCGGGCGCCGCGACGACGTGATCCTCGCGTCGAAGGTGGTCTTCAAGCCGGATCACCAGCAGGCGGACGCGATGAAGGCGCTCGAAGGCAGCCTGAAGCGCCTTCGCACCGATCGCATCGACGTCTACTTCAATCACTCGGTGAACGCGATCGTCCGGCTGCAGAACGACGAGTGGTACGCGTTCGTCGAGAAGGCGAAGGCCCAGGGCAAGATCCGCTTCACGGGCATGTCGGGTCATGGTGGCAACCTCGTCGCGTGTATCGACCACGCGGTGGAGCACGATCTCGTCGACGTGATCCTCGCCGGCTACAACTGGGGCCAGGACCCGGCCTTCTACCAGCGACTGCTCCGCAACTTCGATTTCGTGGCGCCCCAGGTCGGCCTGCCCGACGCGCTGGACCGAGCGCGCGCGAAGGGGATCGGCGTCATTGCGATGAAGACGCTGCGCGGCGCGAGACTCAACGACATGCGCCCGTACGAGTACGGCGGCGCGACGACGGCACAGGCGGCCTTCCGCTGGACGCTCCGCGGCGGCCACGTCGATGCGCTGATCGTCTCGATGACCTCGAAGGCGCAGGTCGACGAGTACGTCGCGGCGAGCGGCGCAGCCAAGCCGACTGCGGCCGAGCTCGACTGGCTCGATCGCTATCTCGCGCAGGCACCCGAGGGCTACTGCGAGCACGGCTGCTCGGTGTGTGAGGCAAGCTGCCCCGACGGCGTGCCCGTCTCGGAGGTGTTGCGCACGCGCATGTATGCGCGCGACTACGCGGATCTCGCATACGCGCGCGAGGACTACGCGCGGCTCGGCGTGAACGCGGCCGCGTGTGCCGACTGCGCGGCGCCGTGTGCGAGCAGCTGTCCTTCGGGCATCGACATCCCTCGCCTGACGAGAGACACGCATCGCCGGCTCGCCTAGCGAGCGACGTCTCCCAGGGGAAGCCGCGCGATGCACGTCCGCGGTGTCTTCCCGCGGAAGGATCCAGTCGTGCGCCGTCGGTGTCGGGCATACCGCGCGGCGGACACTCGGCGCGTCGCCGGTGTCGGGCATACCGCGTCGTGGAGACTCGGCGTAGAATCGTTCGATGGCCGAGATCGAGAGCGAAGCACAGAAGCGCGACCTCCGATTCATCATCATCGGCGCCGGCATGGCCGGCATCCTCGCGGGCATTCGGCTCCGCAAGGCCGGCTACGACGATTGGGTCATCTACGAGAAGGCCGATCGTCTCGGTGGCACCTGGCGCGAGAACCGATATCCCGGCATCGCGTGCGACGTGCCTTCGCACCTCTACTCGTACTCCTTCGCGTTGAACCCCGAGTGGAGCCAGCGCTTCGCGCCCGGCCCCGAGATCCAGCAATACCTCGAAGACGTGGCCGATCGCTTCGACGTGCGCGAGCGCATCCACTTCGGCGAGCTGATCACGCGCTGCGAGTTCGACGGCGAGCAATGGCACGTCGAGACGGCGAGCGGCAAGAAGGACGCGGGCCATTTCGTCATCGCCGCCACCGGCGTGCTGCATCACCCGAGCATCCCCGAGTTCGAGGGCATCGACGACTTCGAAGGCGACGTCTTCCACAGCGCCCGCTGGCCCGAGGGTCTCGGCCTCGCCGGCAAGAAGGTCGGCGTCGTCGGCACCGGCTCCACCGCGATCCAGATCGTGGCGGCGGCGGTCGACGAGGTCGAGAAGATGGAGCTCTTCCAGCGCACGGCCCAATGGGTCATCCCCATGGAGAACGTGATCTTCTCCGAGGAGGACAAGAAGGGCTTCCGGAGTGACGACGCCGGGATCCTCGAGATCCGCAAGGAGGTGCGGACCCAGTTCGTCGACGGCTTTGCGAATGTCCTCGTCGACGCCGACAATCCGATCATCGGCGCGATGCACGCGGACTGCGAGCAGGCGCTGGAGGAGGGCGTCGCCGACCCCGAGCTGCGCGCGAAGCTGACACCGGATTATCGCGCCGGGTGCAAGCGGCTCATCATGTCTCACGACTTCTACCCGGCGATCTCGAAGCCGAACGCCGACGTCGTGACCGACGCCATCGAGCGCTTCGAGGCAAAGGGCATCCGCACGGCGGATGGCGAGCTGCACGAGCTCGACGTGGTGGTGCTCGCCACCGGCTTCAAGGTCGACGCGTTCGTCCGGCCCATGGACGTGATCGGACGCGACGGCAAGCTCCTCGACGAGATCTGGGAGAAGGGCCCGACGGCCTACCTGGCGATCTCGGTGCCCGACGTCCCGAACTTCTTCATGCTGAACGGGCCGAACGGCCCGGTCGGCAACTTCTCGTTGATCGACGTCGCCGAGGTCGAGATGGACTACATCCTGCAGCTCGTCGATGAGGTGGCCGCCGGTCGCTGTGACTCGCTCAGCGTCTCGAAGGAGGCGATGGACCGCTTCGACGCAGAGCGCCGCGAAGCCGCTAAGACCACGATCTGGGCCACGGGCTGCAACAGCTGGTATCTCGACGAGACCGGCCTCCCTTCGGCCTGGCCCTTCACCTACGATCGCTTCGAAGCCGAGATGAAGGGCCCGGAGCTCGAAGACTACGACCGCCGCTGACGCGGCGGGGGCGCGCCGATCGTGCGCGCCCCGATCCTTTCCCATCCGAGCGATCCGAGCCGCCGGGCTCGACCATCGCGCGGAGACATCGCTCGAGGAGAACCACCATGAAGGCAGCCGTGATGCGGGCGTTCAACACGCCCCTCGAAATCGAAGACATCGTGATCGACGACCCCGGTCCCGGCGAGGTGCTCCTCAAGACCGCGGCGACCGGCATCTGTCACAGCGATCTGCACGTGATCGAGGGCAGCCTGCCGATGCCGCCGCCGGTCGTGCTCGGTCACGAGCCTGCGGGCATCGTCGAGGCGGTCGGCGAAGGTGTGACTGATTTCGCGCCCGGCGATCACGTGATCGGTTGCATCACGAACTGGTGTGGCGTGTGCAAGTTCTGCACGGGTGGCCGGCCCTATCTGTGCCCCGGCCAGTTCGAGGGGCGACCGCCCGAGATGAAGGCGCGACTCTCGACCAAGGGCGGCGACCCGCTCTTCCAGTTCGCGAATCTCTCGTCGTTCGCCGAGCAGATGCTCTGCCCCGAGCGCTCGCTGGTGAAGATCCGCGAGGACATGCCGCTCGCCCAGGCATCGCTGATCGGTTGCGGCGTGACGACCGGCCTCGGCGCCGCGCTCAACACGGTGAACATTCCCGCCGGCGCGAGCGTCGCGATCATCGGCTGTGGCGGCGTCGGTCTCTCGGCGCTGCAGGGCGCACGCATCCGCGGCGCGGGCAAGATCATCGCCGTCGACGCCCAGCCCTGGAAGTTCGACCTCGCGCGCAAGCTCGGCGCCAACGAGTGCGTCGATGCGACCGACGGCGACCCGGTGGCCGCCGTGCACGAGATCACGGGCGGTGGTGCCGACTTCGTCTTCGAGTGCATCGGCCTCGGCGTGACCGTGCAGCAGGCCATCGCCATGGCGGGCCGCGGCGGCACCGCGGTGCTCGTCGGTGTCGTGCCGATGGGCGAGATGGTGCCGATCCCGGCCTCGGACCTCACGCTCCAGGAGAAGAACGTGACCGGCTCCTACATGGGCTCGAACGCGTTCCGCTTCGACATGCCGAAGTACATCGACTTCTACCTCGACGGCCGCCTCTATCTCGACGAGATGATCTCGGCCCGCATCCAGCTCGAGGACATCAACGATGCCTTCGATCAGATGAAGAAGGGGCAGGTCGCACGGCAGGTCATCACCTTCGACTGACGGGTTCGAGGGCGAGCGCACTTCGGGGCCGTGTCGACGCGTTCGGCGCGGCCCCTTGCCGTTTCAGCGCTTCAACATGTGTGCGAGGGGCAGATCGAGGGGTGAGAGCAGCCCCGGTCGCGCATCGCAGACGAAGGGCAGGGCGTTGATCGCGCGCGTACCGGTCGATCTCGTGGCGACGACGTCGTTCTCCGCTGCGATCTCGTGCATGAGGCGGCTGCCGGGCGTGCCCCGTACGTCGACCTCCATCCACCCGTGCGCCGGCCCGCCCTCGAGCCACTCGGGCCGTACGTAGTCGGGCCCGAGCAGGAAGCGCAGCTCGATCGTCGCGACGGGCTCGCCGCGCAAGGTCGTCGAAGCCTCGAGCAGGAGGCCTGCCATCGTGCCCTTCTTCACGATGATCTTGTCGTCGTAGTCGCGCGTCGCGGGCTCGAAGCCGTAGCGGAAGTCGGTGCCGTCGCAGGGGAGTCCCAGCTCTTCGCAGAGCAGGTCCGTGATCTGATGCAGCGTGCGCGCGAAGATCGCATACACCCCGCTCGGGCCCTCTGCGAGCTCGGCCTCGCTTCGTCCGAAGCCGAACATCGTGAGGAAGACCTCACCGAGGCTGTCCTGGGGCTCGCACGTCTTGATGTGGATCGACTCGACCTCGTGGCAGCACGACGAGGCGAGCAGCGCGAGCTCGTAGCTGAGCCCCGGGTTCAGGCCGGTGCCGTAGAGAGAAGATCCACCTGCCTGGCACGCCTCGGCGATCGCTGCGTAGTCGCTTCGCTTCTTGGGGTTCCAGCCCGACATGATGCTGACGACGTTCTTCCCGCTCGAGAGAATCGGGATGATCTCGTCGTAGCGCTCCATCGGCGGGTTGTAGAGGACGCAATCGGCATCGAGGGCCAGGATCGCCTGGGGATCGCGCGTCGCGCGCACCCCGATCGGGCCGATCCCGGCGATCTCGCCCGCGTCGAGGCCCTCCTTCTCGGCGTGGTGAACGAAGGCGCCGACGAGCCCCATGTCGGGCCTCCACTCGATGAGGCGGATCTGGTGGCTCGCGATGTCTCCCGTGTACCACTGAACGACACGTCTTTTTCGCATCCTGTCCCCCTCGAAGGAAGTCGAGCCGGCGCCGGACGGCGCACACCACCCGAAGGGGTGAGCGCCGCGATCGGATCCCACCCTATCCGTTGACGCCGACGCTGCCAAATGGACCATCTCGGATCGGGCGCGAGCCCGACCCGCATCGGGCGAAGCCGCCCGGCGCCTCATCCGCGAGCAGAGAGGAAGCCCGTGTCCGAAGAAGCCCTGGACGATTTCCGAGCCCAGCTCGAGAGCTGGTTCGAAGCCAACTGCCCCGAGTCGCTGCGCCCGGGCAACGAGTCGACCGAGGCCGACCGCGATGCCTGGAAGCAGCTCTACATCGAGCGCGGCTTCACGACGCCGACCTGGCCGAGCGA
>CAYYSY010000036.1:0-24644 GCA_964474355.1 uncultured Spirochaetaceae bacterium
CGAAATACCCTGCCACCCCGCCCCCTCCGACCGCCACCTCCTCTCAAGAAGTCGCTCCCGGGAGGGCGCGCGCGTCCCGGTCGGAGCCAGACCGGGTAGAGTGCGCGCCCTCTCATCTCCTTCCGAGCGACGTGTCGGTGGCAACCCCTGCCCCGGCGCCACCCGATTCAGACTACGCCCCTCGCGGGGATCGGTGCCCCGCGCCCTCACCCGCGAAACGGCGCTGTCCTCGAGCGCTCGAACGTCCGATGGACTTCGGAGCGCGCCTCTTGCGCCGGGCTACACTGCCGCCGCTCCCCGAGAGGTCCGCCGAGACGCGATCGTCGCTCGAGCGGCGCGTCCACCGCAGGTCGGTGGAGCGCCCCGCCCGCCCGCGTGATCCTTCGCCCAGCCCCTGGACAGGCAGATCCCATGGCCGCAGCTCCGTCGTCGTCCCCGTTCGCCAGCCTCTTCCGGCGCCTGGCGCCGGCTCTCCGCAAGAACCGCCGCTTCTACGTCGGCGGCGCGGTCTTCGTCGCGATCTCCAGCGCGGCGACGCTCGTCTACCCGCAGATCGTCCGCATCGTGGTGGACGAGGCGGTCCTGGGCGGCGAGCTCGAGCGATTGAACCCCCTCGCGCTGATGATGCTCGGCATCCTCGCGATCGAGGGCGCCGCCCTCTGGATCCTCTTCCTGCTCTTCGGCAAGGCCGCGCGCAACACGGTCGAATCGCTCCGTGAGAAGCTCGTCGATCACCTGATGGAGCAGGAGGTCGCGTTCTTCGATCGCGAGAGCTCGAGCGTGCTGATGGCGCGCATCATGGGCGACGTCGGTCAGATCCGCGAGATGCTGGCGAAGAGCCTGCCCGACGCGTTTCGCCAGAGCTTGTTCATGATCGGTGGCCTCGCGCTGGTGGTGCAGACCTCGCCCCTGCTTGCGCTCTCGATCGCCCTCATCTGGCCGCCGATCTACTTCGGCACCTCGAAGCTCGGGAAGCGCGTGCGCCGGGCGGGCAACGAGGTGCAGACCGCCGAGAGCCAGGTCGCCCAGAGCGCCCTCGAGGCCTTCGACGGCATCCGCACGGTGCGCGCCTATGCGCGCGAGCGCAGCGAGTCCGATCGCGTCCGCCGCTTCATCCGCGCGACCGTGCAGCGCGCCCAGCGCGGCATCAAGGCCGAGTCGATGCTCCAGGGCTTCTCGAAGCTCACCACCGAGTCGGGGATGATCCTCGGCCTCTGGATCGGCGGCTGGCTCATCGCGAACGGGCGCTTGACGACCGGCGCGCTCGTCTCGTTCATCCTCTATGCCCGCCTCGTCGTGAACTCCACGAAGAACCTCACCAACTTCGTCGCGCTCGTGAGCCGGCTGCACGGCACGACCGAGCACATCTTCTCCTATCTCGACCGCGAGACCGAGATGCCGATCGAGGGCGGGGAGCGTCTCGAGCGAGTGGAGGGGCGGCTCTGCTTCGAGGACGTCCGCTTCCACTACGGCGACAAAGGGGGCGACGATCACCCCCATGGCGTCGAGGGCATCGATCTCTGCATCGAGCGAGGCGAGGAGGTCGCGATCGTGGGGGCTTCGGGCTCGGGCAAGAGCACGCTCATGCGGCTCGCCGCCCGCTTCTACGATCCCGATGCCGGCGCCGTCCGTCTCGACGGACACGACCTGCGCGAGCTCGACCCCGGCTGGCTCCGCCAGAACGTCACGTTCGTCGCCCAGGACTCGTCGCTCTTCTCGCGCAGCATCGACGAGAACCTGCGCTTCGGCCGCGAAGATGCGGACGAGAGCGCCGTGGCCGAGGCCCTCGAGGCGGTCGGCGGCACGACCCTGGTCCAGTCGCAGCCCTCGGGCCTCGAGACCGACGTCGGCGACCATGGCTCCCGGCTCTCGGGGGGACAGCGTCAGCGCATCGCCCTCGCTCGGGCGCTCGTCTGCGAGCCCGCCGTGCTGATCCTCGACGAGGCAACGAGCGCGCTCGACGCCGAGAGCGAGGCGCGCATCAAGGAGGCGCTTCGGAAGCTGGACTACCGGCCGACGGTCATCTGGATCGCGCATCGGCTGTCGACGGTCGTGGACGTCGCGCGGGTGCTCGTGATCGACCGCGGGCGCCTCGTCGCCGACGGCACGCACGCCGAGCTGATGCAGTCTTCGCCCGAGTACCGGGACCTGGTCGAGACCCAGCTCGTCTCCGAGTAGCCCCGGGCGACGCGTGCATGGGCGTGGATGCATCGGCGGGTGCGCCGGCGACCCGTGATATCGTCCCGCCTCCATGCTCCAAGCCACTTCTTCATCTCGCATGCGCGCCGCGATGCGTCGCCGCGCCGGGCTCCTCACGGCGCTGGCCATCTGCCTCGCGTCGATCGCGCCGATCGCCTCGGCCCAGCCCGAAGACGACGCGGACGCCTCGGCGACCACGACGGTCGAGACCCAGGCCACGCGCAAGGCCCGCGGCCTCGCGAGCATCCTCCTCTCGAGGCGGGCCCTCTCGGAGGAGCTCGCCGAGCTGCAGGCCGAGCTCGAGACCGACGCGGCGCTCGGGCGCGAGCAGGCGATCCTCGACGACATCCAGGAGATCTCGCTGAAGCTCGCCGACCTCGAGGTGAGCTTCAGCGAGCTCGCGGCAGAGATCGATCCGGGCGAGTTCGCGGACGGCGACGGCGACGCGACGATCGACCTCGGCGGCGAGGTGCGCGAGCTGCTCAGCCCACTGGTGAGCGAGCTGAAGCGCGCCACGAGCCGCCCCCGCGAGATGGAACGCCTCCGCACTGTGATCGGCCAGACCGGTGACCGGATCGAACGGATCCAACAAGGCCTCGGGAATCTCGCCGTCCTGACCGCCAACGTCAGCGACCCGGCCCTGCTCGAGGCGCTCCAGCGCGAGCGCAGCGAGTGGCTCTCGCTGCACCTCGAGCTCGCGACCCGCTACGAGATCGACCGGCAGAAGCTCGAGCAGATGCTGAGCGAGCAGCCGTCGTTCGGCGAGGTGATGGAGAGCGTCTTCGAGCTCTTCTTCAAGAGCCGCGGGCGCAACCTGATCCTCGCGCTGACCGCCACCATCCTCTTCATGCTCCTGCTGCGCCGGCTGCACGCGCGCGCGCTGGAGTCCACCGCCCTGCGCAGCCGGGGCGACGCCCTGCTGCCCCGCCTGCTGAACCTGCTCTTCGTCCTGTTCATGGGCATCGGCGGGGTGCTGGTCTTCCTGCTCGTCCTCTACCTCTTCGGCGACTGGGTGCTGCTGATCCTCATGCTGCTGGTCGTCTTCGGCGCGCTCTGGGCGTCGAAGCAGGCGATCCCGCACTTCTGGAATCAGGGGACGCTGCTGCTGAACCTCGGCCCGGTGCGCGAAGGCGAGCGCTTGAGCCTGGGCGGGATCCCGTGGCGGATCGAGAAGCTCAACTTCTACACCGAGCTGGTGAACGAGCGGCTCGTCGGTGGCACCCTGCGACTCCCGATCAGCGACCTGACCGATCTCCGCAGTCGCTCCTTCGACGAGACGGAGCCCTGGTTCCCGACCGAGACCGGTGACTGGGTCGTCTTGTCCGACGACACGTTCGGCATGATCGAGGTGCAGACGCCGGAGCAGGTCGTGCTCCGGCTGATGGGCGGCGTGGTGAAGACGGTGCCGACCGCCGACTTCCTTGCGCTGAAGCCCACGAACGTTTCCGGTGGCTTCACGTCGAACCTGATCTTCGGCCTCGACTACGCGCACCTGCCCGCCATCACGACCACGATTCCGCTCGCGATGCAGGACTTCCTCCGCGACGGTCTGCGCGGCTCGCCGGTCGCCGAGTGGATCGAGAACGTCGAGGTGTTCTTCAACGAGGCGGCCGCGTCGTCGCTCGACCTGCGGATCGTCGTGACCCTCTCGGGCGGCGCCGCGCCGTTCTACAAGGTCGTCCCGCGCCTCGCTTCACGGGTCTGCGTCGACGCGTGCAACGCGCACGGTTGGCAGATCCCGTTCCCGCAGCTGACGGTCCACCGGGGAGGGGCGACGCTGGACGACGCCGCGCACTGAGCCGAGCGGCCGACGTCGAGCGCGCACGTCAGCATCAGCATCAGCGTGAGCGGCGAAGGCGAAGGCGAAGAGAGAAGAGCGACGCCCCGAAGAGCAGCACGACCAGCACGCCCCTGCCCCAGACGGCGAGGCCGGGCACGATGGGCGCAGCCATGGTCGAAGGCACGCCGAGCGCGACCCAGCCGGTCTCTACCGCGTCGCCGTTGCGCGCCTTCACCCGGTACTCGTAGGCGGTCGACGGTGAGAGGCCGCCGTTCGTCCAGCTCGTCGCGGTCGACCAGCCCGAGGTCTCGGCGGTGTCGACGTTCTCTGCGAGGTACTCCGTGCCGGGGGGATTGGCGCCGGCGCTCCACGCCACCTCGATCGAGTCGTGCGTGCGAGGACCGATGGGCTCGGCCACGGGATCATCCGCCCACGTGAAGAAGGACGGCAGATCGAGCCAGCCCGTCTCGACGAGGTCCAGGTTGCGGGCCTTGACGCGCACGTCGTACGCCGTGTTGGCCGAGAGGCCGCCTTCTGGAATGGCGAGGGCCGTGATCCAGCCCGAGTCCGTCGCCGTCGTCTGGTTCTCGACCAGGTACTCGGTGCCCGCCGGGTTCGAGTTCGCCTCCCACTCGGCCGTCGCACCCGTGACACCGACCCCCGAGATCGACCCATTGGCCGGCGTCGCCGCGAGTGTCACGGCGGCGCCGCTCGGCGAATCGAGGGTCTCGGCGCCGTCTCCGTTGCGCGCACGGGCGACGAACGTGTAGAGGGTGTTCGGCGTGAGCCCCGCGCTCGTCCAGAAGCCGTTCGACTGAAGCCAGCCCGAGTCCGTCGCTGCGGTCTGATTCGCGACGAGAAGCCCCGATGCGCCGAGGCCGAGGTTCGAGGGCGTGGCCTGCGAGCGCGCGTCGAGGGTCGTCGCCGTCTTCGGGCCGAGCTCGATGCCGCCCGGCGTCTCGATCGCGGTGTAGTCGCAGTCGGGGGCCGAGGCTGCGGTCTCGTTCGGCGTCTGCGCCGCGTCCCGGGCGCGTACGCTGAAGCAGTACTCGTGGTTGGGCTCGAGTCCACCGTTCAGGTACGTCACCGGGGTCTGCCAGCCCGAATCGAGAGCCCCCAGGCCGCCACTCGGGCTCCCGCTGAACGTGAACAGATACTCGACGGGGTCATGGAGATCGCTCGCCGTGGTCGCGCGCATCGAGATCTGCGTCGTGGTGAGCTCGGCCGGCGCGATCGCGAAGCTCATCGTCGCGGGGGTCGGCGGCGTAGTGTCGACCGCCACCGTGAGGGGGAGGTTCCAGTCGAAGGGCCCCCACGGCTCGAGATACGAGGTGTGCGAGTGCGACACGACGATCGTCGCCAGCCCCGGGGCGCCGGGCGCCGTCACGTTCCAGATCGCGTGGGCCGATTCGCCGGCGCCGCCCGCCGCGCTGCCCACGCTCGCCGGATCGTCTCCCGAGCCGAGCGCGAAGCCTGCCGGCAGGCCGAGGTCGAGCTCGTTCTCGTGGCTCGCGACGACGTCGTCGTTGCGCACCCAGAACTCGACCTCGAACGACTCGCCCGGCTCGACCTCGAGCGGCCAGTAGGCGAGCGCCGCAAACGTGTCGGGCAGCCCGACCTCCGTGAACCCGTCCTCGGTGGCGAGGGCGAAGTCCTCCGTCGCGCCACCGTGGGCGAAGTCGGCATCGGCGGCGTCGACGCGCACGACGACCGGTGTCGAGGGCGCGCCCGGGCCGATCCGCACCTGATGCACGTTGTCGATCGTGGTCGTGTCGTCGTCGAGGAGCGTGCCGTCCGATTCGGCGAACAGATGCAGGTCGAGATTCGCGAGTGAGTGGTACGTGGAGGGCGCGTTCGCGGCGTCGTAGACCGCGTGCCGGTTCCAGGCGAGGGTCGCGCGATCGCGCCCCTCGCCGGAGGGCCCCTCGTCGCGCATGTCGCCGGCGTAGAGGCGGTAGTCGCCCGGCATGCCGTCCTCGGCCACGCTCCCGGAGCGCACGTCGAGTCGGTGCTCGTAGGCCGCGAGCGCGTTCAGGTAGCCCCAGCCGAGCGCCTCGTCCCAGCCGTCGGCATCGCTCTCGAAGTCGAGGGCCGCGTCGTTCTTGGTCGCGGTGTTCACGAGCAGGGCCTTCAGCTCGAGCTCATCGAAGACGCCGGCGTCCATCAGGTCCATGATCACACCGAGCACCATGGGCGCGGCCTGACTGGTGCCCGATGCATCGCTCACGTCCGCCTGCGTCTCCCACTCGTGGTTCGGCGACGACACCTGCGTGCCCGGCGCCGCGATGTCCGGCTTGCGGCGGCCAGCCGCGGTCGGGCCTCGAGAGCTCGAGGCGTTGACGAAGTCGTCGGCGCGCGTGGCCGTGCCCTGATCGTCGACGTTCGCGACCGTGATCGCGTTGAAGGCGTTCGCCGGCGAGTTGAAGTCGGTGTTCGATGGCCCGGTGTTGCCCGCCGAGATCGTGATCGGCAGATCGACGTGGGTGTGGACGACCGCGTCGATGAAGCGACTCGCGTCGGTGTCGTCGAGCAGGGTCGAGGCGCCGTAGCTCACGTTCATGCCGTCGACGTCATCCTCGAACGTGCCGGTGGCACCCCCCGCCGACTGGATCAGATTCGGGCTGTAGAGCGCGAGGTCGATCACGGCCATGCGGTCCGAGTTGTACATCGCGGTGTTGGCGCCAGAACAGCAGAAGCCGGCCTTCAGCTGGACGACCTGCTCGAGTCCGTACGCGAGCCCGAGATGTGTGGGGTGCAGGGGCGAGCCATGACTCGCGACGATGCCCTGCACGTTCGTGCCATGGCCTTGCCGATCGTCCTCATCGAGCGCGTCCGCCCAGCCGGGGTCGCCGCTCGCGGCCGTGAGCGACCAGGCCCAGAAGTTCGTGTACGCAACCTCGTCGGCGAGCAGCGGGTTCATGCGGTCGACGCCGCTGTCGATGATCGCGGGATCGAAGAGGCCGCCGGTCTCGCCCGCCGCCCAGAGGCCACCCGGTGCGTTCACCCGCGTCGCGGCGGCGGCGGTGGTCAGATGGGCGGTCTCGAGCGTGTCCCCGGCGATCCGCACGACGCCCGGGGTTTGGGCCGCCTCCTCGAGCCGCCCGGCCGGCACGCGCGCGACGAGCGCGTTCACGACATGGAGCTCGCGCTCGACCTCTCCACCGAGGGCCTCGAGCGCGGCGCGCACCCGGGCCTGCTCGGGCTCGAGCGCCGCGCGCACCTGCGCGGCCATGCGCGCGCCGATCCGCGCCGATACGGCCTCCTGGCGAGTCAGCCAGGGGCGAAGCGCCTCACGCTCGGCGCGGCGGCTCTCCGCGCCCGTCCCGCGATCGAGGTCGCGCGGCGGCGGCGCGCCGCCACGCGTGACAGGCTCCCCGCGCGCTGCGCGCACACCCGACCGGATCTCTGCGAGCTCGCCCTTCTCGGCTTCGAGCGCACTCCGGCGAGCGCTCAGCTGAGGCGCGCTCTCGAGCAGCACGATGACGCGCACGAGCTCGTCCGAATCGAGCGCCTGCGCGCGACTCCGAAGTCGGGCGGCGAGCCGGGGCATCTCAGTCGCTCGCGGGAGATCACGCGAAGGTGCGGCGGACTCCGGCGAGGGGGCCGCCAGCACCGGCGGGCGAAGCGCACCCGCGGGCTCGCGCGCGACGCGCTCCACGTCGGCACGCGACGACACGGGTGCGCCGGTCGCGCCGATCAGAGCGACGCCGAAGAGGATGAGAGCTTCGTAGAAGGAAGGGCGGCCCATGCCGGCTCGGCTCGAGGGGAGACGGGGCACGCGGGCAATCGCGATGCGAGCGGCAGCCGCGGACGAGATCGAAGGGCGGGAGGAGCCTCGACTCCTCCCGCCCGTTCGAGACGTTGCTAGAGGATCTCGGCGAGATCCGACGACACGTAGCGCGCCGTCGAGTCCATCAGGATCTGACCGTTCTCGTCCTCGAAGAAGATGCCCTGGTCGCTCTTCGAGATCGTGATCGTGTGGGTCTCGCCCTCGGGCGACGTCAGCACGGCGGTGACCGTATCGTCGAGCTCGTGGATCATCGTCACCTTCGTGCCGTCGTCGGTCGTGAAGGTCTTGCCGAAGTCGTCCTGCGCGGCGCCCGGAGTGACGGCGGGCTCGTTGTTGACCGGGTTCTCGCCTGTCCAGAACTCGATGGAGTTCACCACGAGGAGGTCGCACATGGACGCGATCGGGTAGGGCAGCATCATGAGGAGCAAGAACAGGCCCCACCGGCCCCAACGATGCTCGGTCGCCTCGAGGTTGAACTCTCGAACCTTGGCCCCTACGGCGTTCTTGCCGATACAAGCCGTGCTGAACGACGCGATCATCGCAAGCGCCATGGTCAGGGCGACGAGTCTCTTCTTCATGGTGATTCTCTACTCCTGTCGAGTCGAGCGCGCCGACGCATCGGCCACTCCATCCCCCACCATCGCGCACGGCTCCGGGTGCTCCTCACTCCACTCGAGCGTGGGAGACCGGTCGGCGCGGCGGACGCCCATCGCGACCCCTGCGGCCGCGTGGGTGAATCGGGATCATCCAACTAAATCCGGGTGGGACCATACACTCTGGTGGATTCGGGTGCAGCGGGCAGAATTCCCCACGACCGCGTCTATTTGCGGCGGTGTTGATTCCTGCCGGTCCGGTCAGGCCCGGGCGCGGGCCTGCTCGAAGCGCGCGCGCTGGAACGTGATGCAGGTCGAGTCGGCCGGGATTTCGTCGAGCTCGGTGGCGACGAGATCGGGCGTGATCGCGGCCTCCGCGGCCGCGGCTTGGAGCTTCGCGAGATCGAAGCCGTAGAGGTTCGCGGCGTTTTCGCCCAGCATCATGCGCACCTCCTTCTCGCTCACGTCCGAGAAGGCGAAGCGCATGTTCTCGCGCGAGTACGGGTAGCAGCCCTCGTAGTGGGGATAGTCGTTGCCCCAGAGGATCCGGTCGATGCCCACATCGTCCCTCCCACGAATGTCGCGGGGACCGGGGAAGCTCGCGCCGTACCAGCAGTTTCTCTTCGCGTAGAAGCTCGGCAGCTCCTTCAGCGCCGGGTCCTTGCTGGTGTCGATCTCACCGATCGCGCCGGCCTTCCAGGCCATGTACATCGCGTCCATCTGCCGCATCAGCCCGGGCGCCCAGGCAGAGCCTGACTCGGTAAGGATGAAGCGCAGCCTCGGAAAGCGCTCGAAGACCCCGCCCATGATGAGATGGGTGTAGCCGCGCTGCACGTAGAAGGGCATCTCCATCGCCCACAGTGCCTTCGAGCCCTGCCCCTCGCAGTACGAGGGCGAGCCCTGCCCCGAGTGCTGATTCATGACGAGGTCGTGATCCTGGATCACCGCCCAGAGCCGGTCGTAGTCGGGGTGATTGAGCGGTCGCAGCCAGTGCTCGCTCGGCGAGGGGAGCGGCAGCAGCACGCCGCCGCGCAGACCGTTCTCGGCGATCCACTTCACATCGTCGATCGCGTCGTCGATGTCGTTCAGGTGGATGAGGCCGATGCCCGCCCGGCTCACCGGCGCCTCGGCACAGAACTCGGCGAGCCAGCGGTTGTGGGCGCGCGTCCCGGCGAGCGCGTGCTCGTACTCGTCGGGCGTGGCAGGGGGCGACACGTGATACGCGCTCTTGTAGAAGGGCGGCACCGTGTTGGGGTAGATCACCTCGCCCACGACGCCGTCGCCCGCGAGATCGGAGAGGCGCAGATCCGAGTCCCAGTTCTTCTGCTTCTTCGAGCCGACGTGCTTCTTGGCCGGGTTCTTGTAGCTGCCGCGCCAGGCGTCGAAGTCGTCGCGGTACTTCGAGTCGAGGTAGTCGCGATATGCGTCGATGGCCGCTCCCGCATGGGTGTCGGCGGTGATGCAGACGTAGGGCGCGTTCTCTCCGCTGGATGTGGCAGACGACACGATGTGCCTCCTCACTCGATTGGCGCGAACAATGCTCGATTCTAGCCCGAACGCCTGCGGGCCGGTGGACGAACGCACGGGCCCGGTCGCGGCCGTCGTGCATCGTCGACGCGGCGTGCGCACACCGAGCGTGAGGCTGGATCGAGGCTGTGCGCTTGGCGCGGCAGCCTGCCCCGATCAGATACGACCGATGCCGGCCACCTTCAGCGCGTCGATGAGCCCCACGGGAGTTCGGGGGCCCGAAAGGAGCAGCGCGGGCGTGCAGACGGTCTCGACGCTCTCGCCTTCCCCGTCGCTGACGGGCAGCGTCGTCGGTATGTAGATGTTGGTCTCGCCTGCCAGCAGAACGAAGAGCCGCTCGTCCTCGATGTCGAGGAGGCCGAGATCGGGATTCGCGCGCACGGAGCGCAGCAGCGCGTGCTCGGTGTTCCTCGGATCGGTCATCCAGGCCACCGCATCGACCTCGCCCTTTGCCAGCTTCTCGAGCCCCGCCTCGCCGTCGCTGTAGTCGACGTCGGCGTTCGACTGCTCCGGGAGCACGCTCGACAGATGGTTCCAGGTCTCGGCCATGCCCCCGTTTTCGGGGCCGAGGCTGATGATGGCCTCGCGCTCACCGATGTTCTCGGCGAGATCCTCGAACCCGTCGACTGCGGAGCCCTTGCGATACGCGACGAACACGCACTCCTCACCGAGGAGCGCGACGATCCTGAGCGGGCCGAACACCGTCGGCTCCTCGGCGATGCGACTCGCGAACACGTCGGCCTGGGCGAGCGCGAGCTCGACCTTCGCCTCGGCGAGGAGATCGAGATTCTCGGTCGAGCCGGCGGTCTCCTTCGCGGCGATGTCCCAGTCACCCACGCGCGCGTCGATCTCGCTCGCGTAGCGGTCGTGATAGGTCCCGCCCGCCACGCCGCTCGCGATCGTCGCGCCAGGTCGCTCGGCGACCGGCTCGGGCGCCGCTTCGGCCTTCGCTGCCTCCGGTGCGGGCTCGGGTGCGTCGCCACAAGCGACGAAGGCGAGCGCGAACGTTCCGGCGAGGACGATGATTCGATTCGGGAGGGGGCGCATGCGGGACCTCTCTTGCGTCGTGCTTGGCGTGACGCGTCGCCCGCCATCGCGGCCGGCGACACCGTCACGCCCGGTGCGGAGGCGAGAGGCTAGCCCGTGATCCCGGCGCCGGGCAGCGACTCGAGCGGCCCCTGGAACGAGACCATCCCCTCGAACCAGAGGGTCTCGCAGGGATGGGGCAGCTCCACCACCCAGTCCGACTCGAGATCGAGCGTGTCGATCCGCCAGCCATCGGGGAGATCGGGCGCGGATGCATCGGCGGCACCCGCCACGACCTGCACGTATCGCCGGCCTTCGGCCGTGGTCAGCACGTCGATCGAGCGCCCCCCTGCGAAGAGCAGCGAGTGGTGCTTGTCGATCATCATGCGCCGGGGCGGGCCGGGCTCGATGTCCTCAGGCGCCCGCGCGCACGCAAAGAACGCACGACCGGCCAGCTCGCGTGTACGGACGGGCCCGTCGGCATCGGCGCCCGGCGAGCGCCGGAACCAGCTGCGGTCCATGACGCCCGCGCCCCAGCCCACCTTCACGAAGCCCGGACCGAGGTCGAGCGCTTCGTACCAGTCACGCGAGCAGGGGGCGAAGCCCTGCCACACGTCACGGGTCGCCACCTCGAGGATCTCGCAGCGGGGCTCGCGCACGTCGCGCGCCTCGTTGCGCGGGTCGACATCGATCTCGCCCGAGGCCTGCTTCGGGGCGGCCATCGCCCTAGCCGCGTCCCGACGCGGACGCGGCGTCGTCCCAGAGCGAGAGCACGTGGCCGATGCTCGGGTCGGCCTTGCCGGCCAGCGTCTCCTGATAGATGCGCTCGACTTCGTCGCGCCCGTAGCCCCGCTCGACCTTCAGCCACTTCGGTGTCGTGTCGAGGAAGCTGCGCAGCGCATCACCCATGCGCTCCTGCAGACCGCCCGGCCCCCAGTCCTTCAGGCGCTTGGCGATCTGCCCCGGTGCGAAGAAGAACTCCGGGGCGACGCCGGGCAGGTCGGGGTCGGCGCCCCCTTCGTCCCAGTGCGTGTTGCCGATTCGCATGCTGTAACGGAGCCCATCGCCGCAGCGCTCGTGCACGCCACGCGTCACGGCCGTGCTGCCTGCCATGTCGACGAACACGGCCGGACGGCTCGCGTTGAGCTCGTCCATCTCGTCATAGCAGAGCACCTGGTGATAGAAGCCGAGCCCCTCGACGAAGGCGCGGTTGCGCTCGGACGTGAGCCCCACCACGTGGGCCGCGCCGCGCGCGCTCGCCACCTGACCGAGCGCGATCGACGTCTTGCTCGACGCGCTCGACACGATGATCTGCTCGGCGCCGTACAGATCGGAGTCCTGCAGGAAGTCCTCTGCGAGAAAGGAGGTCATGAAGAGACCACGCAGCAGCATGATCTCGTCTTCGTACCTCTCGTCATACATCGCGTCGGCGGCCGCCACGTTGTACTGGCGATAGACGAGCGCGGTCGGCGCCCGGTGCGGCACACCGTCGGTGATCGTCGTGGCCGTCACCGACTCGGGCTCGATCACGAGCGCCCTCGACATCGGAAAGAAGCCGAAGCAGCGCGTGCCGACGGCGACGTCGTCGTGCGCCGACGCGACGACGTCGCCGAAGCCCATCGCGGGGATCCGACCGAGGCCATCGCCGGCGGGGCCGCCGGAGCCCACGGGAAAGAAGTCCCAGTACTTGAGCATGTCGCCGGCCGACGCGTAGCTGATGTTGTTCGACGTCAGCGCGAAGCGGTCGACGCGAAACAGCACCTGGCCGGGCGCGAGCTCACCGGGGATCGGCGACTCGACGAACCGGGTCTTCGCCCACTCGCTTCGGTCGACCAGGAAATCGAGGCCGTCAGTTCGGTCGGTCATGGCGTCTCCTCCATCGGGGGGGCTCACGCGTCGTCGAAGACGAGCTCGAACCCTTCTTTTCGTACGGCATGTCGCGGCGTGTGCGCGAGCACCGCCTCGAAGCCGGTGCCCGCGAGCGCGGCATCCACGGCGGCGCGCTCCTCGCCGGAGAGCGCAGCCACGATCGCGTGCAGCTGCTGCAACGTGTAGAGCACGTAGCCCATCGGCACCTTCTGGATCTCGGCGCCGCGAAGCCGGGTCGTGACCGGCGGCAGGGCCCGAGGCGGCGCATGCTCGCCGGCCGGCCGCGCGTCCGCCCACGCCTCGACCACCTCGACGACGTCGAGGAAGATGCGCGCGCCGTCCTGCCCCATGACGCGCAGCACGTCGACGAGCGTCGGCGCGAGTGCGTCGTCCGGGAGCCAGTCGCCCTGGGTGTCGGCGTTCGGGTAGCGACAGCGCTCGATCCAACCGACCACCTGATACGCGCGCTCGAGCAGGAGCCGCCGCGACACGAGGTCGGTGAAGAAGTGCCCGTCGATCGGGCCCATCAGCGCACAGTCGGCCACCGACTGCCTCTCGCCGAGCAGGAAGGGATGCGCCTCGAAGTGCGCCGACAGCGCGTCGAGCAGATCGTGCGTGTGCGCCTCGATCTCCGCACCCGCCGAAGGCGTCGCGCCGACGAAGTGCCGCGCCTTCACCATGCGGTCGGCAGCCCTGTTGCCGAGCTCGCTGCTACCCATCATCGCCGAGAATCGCGCGCGCGCGGACGACTCGCCGAGCTCACTACCCCAGCGATAGTGCATGGCGGGGATCAGCCCGAGCTCGTCCGCGTAGAGATCGAAGAGCTGGCAGGCCACGCGCTGCACTGGCGTCGCCGGATACAGCGGCGGGTCGGGGTGCCGCTCCTCGAGCGCGCGGTAGATGTCACTCGAATCCTGCCAGACCTCACCCTCGGGCGTCTCGACGACCGGGATGAAGCCCATGCCCGTGAGGCGCAGCAGCTCGGGGATGTCGGCCCTGCGCTCGTCGACCCAGAGCCCCTTGTAGCGGAGCGCCGGTCGAACCTTGGCCGTGAAGTACGAGACCTCGAAGCCATGGAATCGGTAGGGGGCGGCGGTGACGTTGGGGGGCGGGGGGGGCATGGAGGCGTCGCTCCTCTTCAGCGGTCGACCGTGAGCACGCGCACCATGCTGGTGCTGCCGGACTCGCGCTCGACGCCGTGGGTCACGACCAGCAGATCGCCCCGTTGGATGAAGCCCAGCTCGCGCCCGCGCTCGATCGCGAACGCGAGCAGCTCGGTGTCGGACTGCCCTTCGGGCGCGCGCATGCCCGTCACGCCCCAGTTCATCGAGAGCCGGCGCACGACCTCCTCGTGTGGCGTCACGGCGAGGATCGGGCACTGCGGCCGGAACTTCGAGATCGACCGGCTCGTGAAGCCCGACTCGGTGAGCGTCACGATCGCCGCAGCGCCGAGCCGCTTCGCCATGCCGATCGCACCGTGGCTCACGGCGTCGGTCACCTTCTCCTCGGCCGCTTCGATGTGCTGCTGCAGGTGTCCGTAGTAGTCGAGCGATCCCTCCGCACGCACGGCCAGCGCCGACATGGTGCGCACCGACTCGACGGGGTACCTGCCGCTCGCCGTCTCGCCCGAGAGCATCACCGCCGACGTGCCGTCGAAGATCGCATTCGCGACGTCGCTCACCTCGGCGCGGGTCGGCGTCGGGTTGCGCTCCATCGAGTCGAGCATCTGCGTCGCGGTGATGACCGGCTTCCCGTTCTGCACCGTCTTGTGGATGATCTGCTTCTGGACGATCGGCACGTCCTGCAGCGGCACCTCCACGCCGAGATCGCCGCGCGCCACCATCGTGCCGTCGGCGGCCTTGATGATCTCGTCGAGGTTCTCGACGCCCTCGCGGCTCTCGATCTTCGCGATGATCGGCACCTTCGCGCCGGCCTCCGCGAGCAGCGCGCGAATCGCGTGCACGTCGGACGCGCCGCGCACGAAGGAGGCGGCGACATAGTCGATGCCGTGCTCGAGCGCGAACGAGATGTCGAGGCGGTCCTGCTCGGTCAGCTCTTCGTGCGGCAGGCGCAGGTCGGGCACGTTGATGCCCTTGAGGTCACCCAGGGTGCCTCCGCGCACCACCTCGCAGGCGACCCGGTCCGACAGCACGTCCTTCGCGACGAGCTCGATCGATCCGTCGTCCACGAGGATGCGCGTCCCTTCGACGACGTGATCGAAGAACGACGGGTGCGTGACCGATACGCCATGCGCGTTGCCGAGCTGATCGAAGGGGAGGAGGTCGAAGCCCGCGCCCCGCTCGAGCTCAGCCTTCCCGCCCTCGAGCCGACGCGTGCGGATCTCGGGGCCGCGGGTGTCGATGAGCGTCGCCACCGGCCAGCCCGCCGCCGACGCGGCCGCGCGGATCGTCTCGAGACGCCGCCGATGCTCGTCGTGGGTGCCGTGGGAGAAATTGAGGCGGGCGACGTTCATGCCCGCCTGGATCATCTCCTTGATGATCGTCTGTTCGTCCGACGCGGGCCCGATGGTCGCGACGATCTTGGTCTTTCGCAGAATGGCCCGATCCACGCAGTCGCCCCCGATCCGGGCAGGAGCATAACGCCGGACGCCGCGCGGGTCGCGGGCCACCGCTCGCCCGCCGGGCCTCTGTCTGCGCTCTCCTGCTACTCCGGCTCACCCACCCGGCAGAGCTGCTTGCCGAGGTTTCGCCCTTCGAAGAGGCGGTTCAGACAGCCGGGCACGTTCTCCATGCCCTCCTGCACGTCGACCTCGGCGATGAGCTCGCCCGATGCCGCCCACTTCGCCATGTCGGCCGCGGCCTCGGCGGTGCGCGAGAGGTAGTCGATGACGATGAAGCCTTCCATCCGGCAGCGGCGGATGACGAGCTCCATGATGTTGCTCGGTCCGGGCGGAGGGGAGTCGGCGTTGTAGCCCGAGATGCCGCCGCACAGCACGATCCGCCCGCCCTGAGCCATGTTGACGAGCGCCGCGTTCAGGATCTCGCCCCCCACGTTGTCGAAGAACACGTCGACGCCCTTCGGGCACTCCTCCTTCATGCGGCGGCGCACGTCCTCGCTCTTGTAGTCGATGGCCGCGTCGAGCCCGGCCCTCTCGACGAGCCACTTGCACTTCTCGGGACCGCCCGCGATGCCGACCACCTTCGAGGCGCCCTTGATGCGCGCGATCTGCGCCGCCACCGAGCCGGTCGCGCCCGCGGCGCCGCTGACGAGCACCACGTCGCCTTCCTTCGGCTTCCCGACGTCGAGCAGGCCGAAGTAGGCCGTGAGCCCCGTGATGCCGAAGATCGAGAGCGCCTGCTCGGGGGTCGCGCCCTCGGGCAGCTTCGTCACGCTGCCGAACATGGTCGGGTGCTCGAGATCGACCAGCGCGTACTCCTGCCAGCCCGTGGTGCCCGTCACGAGATCGCCCACGGCCAGCTTCCGCGACGCGCTCTCGACGACCTGCCCCACGGCTGCGGCGCGCATCACCTCGCCGATGCCGACCGGCGGCACGTAGCTCTCGCGATCGTCGAGCCAGCCGCGCATTGCGGGGTCGAAGGCGACGAGCAGCGTCTTCACGAGCACCTGGCCATCGGCGAGCTCGGGCGTCGGCTCGGTGACCAGCTCGAAGTTCGACTCGCTCACCATGCCCTTCGGGCGGCTCTTGAGGGTCCACTTGCGATTCGTGCGGGGGGCCATCGATCTTCTCCAATCGCGCGGCGGGGCGCGGGTGCCAGGTCGTCGGTCGTGGGCGGAGCGAGCCTCCAGCCTATCCTACTCAGTCCAGTCGCGGCGCGGCGGTCTCGATCACCAGAAGATTCCAGTGCGTCTGCTCCGGGCGCACGAAGCGGTCGTGATCGACCTCGAAGTGGCGGTCGGGGAAGACCAGCTCGAGCCAGGCCTGCAGGCCCCAGGGCGAGAGCATCCAGACGTGATCGACCACGCGATCGGTGCTGCCGTACTGCTTGCGCACACGCACGCGCTCGTGGTGGTCGCCCGGCGGCAACGCCCGCAGGCGCGCCTCGAGGGCGGCCAGCTCCTCGGTCTGCGTGCGCGACGCCTCGGCCAGCGCCGGCTGGTCACGCCAGAGGGGTGCGCCCGCAAGCGCAGTCAGCGCGACGATCACGGCAGCCGCGAGGAGCGCCTGCCCCGGGCGGCTCGGCGCGTCCCCCCGCGCACTCGCCTCGGCGCTCTGGACGCGGCTTAGATCGACGAAGCCCGCGAGCACCAGCGCGAGCCCGACCACGAGCCCCTCGACGTAACGGGGCTCGGGCTTCGCGGCGGTGCTCGCGAGCGCCAGCTGAAAGCCGAGCCAGGCGAGGCCGAGCGCAGGCAGCACGAGCTCGGCCGTCCAGTCGCCCGGCGAGCGCGAGCGCCAGAGCACGACGCAGCCCGCGGCGATCGCGGCGCTCGACACGAGCGCGAGCACGCGGCTGAGCCCCGCCGTGTCGAGCGCGCCCGTCACCTCGACCATGCCCAGGTACGCAGGCGCGTGCTGCAGCAGTCGAAGTAGATAGGCTGAGTCCGGCGACTCGAAGTAGCCCCCGAGACCGCCGAGCACCAGCGTGCGGACCAAGCCGAAGAATGCGACCGCCACGGTCGCCGGCACGACGAAGCGCAGCGCGGAGCCGACGCGCCCGCCCGGCTCACCAGGTCGAGACACGAGCAGCCGATCGAGCGCGAGCAGCGGCAACACGACGAGGCCCGGCTCCTTCGACCCGACCGCGAGCAGCGCGAAGACGCCGGCGACGAGGCTCCGCCGTCCGGCCGGCGCGCCTCGCCAGCCGGCGGCGGCGAGCGCGGCCAGCACGAACACGATCATCAGGATCTCGGTGCGGCGGGCAACGACGGGCAGGACCGAGAGCGCGGCGGGGTGCAGCACGACGAGCGTCGCCGCCCATGCCGCGGGCGCGATCTCCCCGGAGCGCTGGCGCTGCGCGACGACCACGAAGACCAGCGCGCACGCCACCGCGAACAGCAGCGTGCTCGTCAGCTGGTGGCCGAACGGGTCGACCCCCCACACGGCGAGATCGAAGGCGACGAAGAGATTGCCGACGGGGCGATAGAAGTCGCCGAACGCGAGGCGGCCATCCATCAGCTTCTCGGTGAACGTGCCCGCGAGATCGGACGAGCTCGTGATGCGCGACGCGACGAGCGTCGCGTAGGTGTCCCACCCGAGCAGCGCGCGAGACAGGTTGTCGCGATGGACGAGCAGCGCCGCAACGCACACGAGCCACGGACCCGATCGCAGCAGCGCAGAGCGCTCGGCGCTGCTCTCTTCCTGCGGCGATGACTCGGGAGCGCTCTCGGTCTCGATCTCGGTCTCTCCTGCCGGCTCCCGAAGGTGGTCGCACGGGCGGGGCCGAGCGCGCAGCACGAGCGCCGGGAGGCGCGTATCCTACCCCAACGGGGTCCTTCGAAACCATGCACGCTCACAGCCAGCGGCGGCACACACGCCGACCCGATGCACGCGCACGCCTGCGACGCCACGCGTGGAGCGCCGTCGCCTCGCTCTGTGCGGCGGCGCTGCTCGCGTGCGGCCCGGGCGAAGTCGAGCCCGAGTCGCCTGCGCAATCACGGCCCGCACCGCCGAGCTCGGTCTCCGCGCCTCCGAACGTCCTGCTCGTCACCGTCGACACCCTGCGCCACGATCGGCTGGGCTTCGCCGGTCATCACCGCAACACCAGCCCGAGCATCGACGCACTCGCGAGCGAGAGCGTGGTCTTCACCCGCGCCTACAGCCAGTCGGGCTGGACGCTCCCCTCGATGGCGAGCGTCATGACCGGCCAGCCTCCCGCGCGCCACGGCGCGACGCACTTCCACGAGCGGATGGACTCGACGCTACCGACCCTGGCGTCGACGTTGAAGGCGCGCGGCCATGCGACCTACGGCTTCGTGAGCCACATCCTGCTGCGGCCGAAGCATGGGTTCGCCGGCGGCTTCGACCGGCTCGACACGAGCGTACTCGCGCTCGGCCGGCCGAAATTCGTCGAGTCGGCAGAGCCGATCACCGAGCTCGCGCTCGCGACGCTCGCGGACGTGCCCGAGCCCTTCTTCGTGTGGGTGCACTACTTCGATCCGCACAACGAGTACCTGCCTCACGCGGCCTGGTCCTCGTTCGGCGACGACGCGTCCGGGCTCTACGACCAGGAGATCGCCTGGACCGACGCACAGATCGGTCGCCTGCTCGACGCCCTCGACACCACGGGCCTGGCCGACCGCACGATCGTCGCGCTGACGGCCGACCACGGCGAGGAGTTCGGCGAGCACGGCGGCGTGTACCACTACACGCTCCACGAGGAGATCGTCCGGATCCCGCTGCTCCTCCGCGTGCCCGGCGCCGCACCGCGCATCGACGACACACCGGTGCAGCAGATCGACCTGCTGCCCACGATCCTCGCCGCCGTCGGCGCGCCGGCCGATCCGAGCCTGCCCGGCCGCGACCTGCTCGCGAGCGAGATCCCGCCCGAGCCGATCTTCATCGAGCGCGAGCGCCCCGCCGGCTTCCATCAGCGGGCAATGATTCAGGGCCAGCACAAGCTCGTCGTGATCGAAGTGCGCGAGCCCGATCCCGACGCCCCCCCTCCGCCGCCGACGCCGACGCCCCTCCACCACATCGAGACGGGCGTCTTCTTCTACGACCTCGAGCGCGATCCCCTCGAGCGCTCTCCGCTCGACCCCGCCGGCCATCCGATGGCCGCCGAGATGCTCGCCGCGATGGCGAAGCACTTCGAGTCGCTGCCGGCAGGCACCGCCGAGGCGGTCGAGCTCACGCCGGAGACGGAAGCGGCGCTACGCGCACTCGGCTATCTCGAGTAGTCGGGCTCGAGTCATCGGGCTCGAGTCATCAATCGAGCTCGAGTCATCGAGCGGCCCGGCCGGCTCACTGCCCGTACCCGAGCGCGCGCAGCTGCTCGCGCTCGGCGTCCGAGAGCTCGGGGCTCGCGGCCCCGCCCGCCGACCCGTCGAGGCCACTCAGCCGAGCGCGCATCGATGCCACGCGATCGGGCTGCGCCCCGCCCAGGTCGCGCTGCTCGCCGGGGTCGGCCGAGAGATCGAATAGCTGCGGCGCGCCGCCGCCCGGATGCTCGATCAGCTTGAACCCGTCCCAGTGCAGCGCACGCCCCGCCTCTCCCCACATGTTGCCCGTGCTCACGACCGGGCGATCGGGCACCGCCTCACCCGCGAGCTGCGGTGCGAGGCTCTCGCCCACGAACGCAGTGGGCACGGCGACACCCGATACGTCGAGGATCGTCGGCGCGAGATCGACGAGCCGGACGATGCCGTCCACGCGATGCGGCGGCCGGGCGCCGCCGGGCGGCCGCACCATGAGCGGCACGTGCAGCAGCTCGTCGTAGAGCGTGTGCCCGTGCTCGAAGCCGCCGTGGTCGCCGAGCTCCTCGCCGTGGTCGGACGTCACGACGAGCAGCGTGTCGTCGAGGCGCCCCCGCTCGGCGAGGCCATCGACCAGCGCGCCGACGTGCTCGTCGAGATATGCCACCTCGCCGTCGTAGAGCTTCGCGAGCCGGTCGATGGTCGCGTCGTCGAGCACGCGCTCGCCCCGGCGAAACGCGACCATCTCCGAGACGCGGCCGAAGACGTGCGCGCCGGGTGCTGCGTCCTCGGGCGCCGCAAAGCGCGCCCGCCACGGCGCGGGCGGGTCGTAGGTCAGGTGCGCGTCGAAGTAGTGGACCACCAGGAAGAAGGGGCGATCGGCGGTCGACGGGCTCATCGAGTGGCGATCGATCCAATCGATCGCCGACGCGGTCGTGACCTCGGCGATGCGCTGCAGCCGATTGTCCTTCGGCGCGACGAAGTCGACGCTCTCGAAGCCCTGCATGGTGCCGAAGCGCGGCCCCATGAAGAGGACGTTCGTGATCGCGTGGGTGCGAATGCCCGCTGCCGCCAGCGTCTCGGCGAGTGTCACGGCTTCGGGCCCCAGCATCGTGAACGAGCCCAGCCGCCCACCGGCGCCATGGTCGCCCGGCGCACGCGACGTGAAGATCGAAGCGACACTCGGCAGCGTCCACGGCGCATGGGAGAAGGCGCGCTCGAACACGACCGACTCGGCGGCCAGCGCGTCGAGCCGTGGGGTCATGCTCGTGCCGAGATGGATCCGACCGACCCGGTCGGCGCGAAACGTGTCGAGCAGCACGAGGACGACGTTCGGCGGGCGGCTCGGAGCGTCGGGCGCCGACACGCCGGTGTGATCGTCGCCGCCGTCGCCGCACGAAAGCAGGAGCGCGAGCGTGCCGAGCATGGCCGCGGCACGCGCCCCCCGCATCACTCGCACCCTTCGTGCCATCAGAATCAAGTGCCCGTCTCCCGCCATCCCCTGCTCGACCGGCGCGCTGCGGCCCGATCCCCCCGACCACCCGGGGAGTCGCCGGATATACTCGAATGCTCGTCTCGCCGCACCCGCCGGTTCGGAGCAGCCACACGATGACGAAGAGCTGGATCGGCCGATGACAGCAGCCACCACCGTCCGACCCGATGCGATCGTCAGCGCCGCCTACGCCTCGCTGCACCGACCGACAGGCTCCCACGCACGCTGGCGCCGCGTCTGGCTCTCGTGGGCCGCCTTCGTCATGCTCGTAGTGACCTCGCCGGCACTCGCCGACGCCGTCGGCGAGGAGGCCGACCCCTCCGCCCAAGCGACGTCGGATGCGAATGCCGCCGCCGAGGCAGGAGCCGCCGAAGCGGCTGACGAGACCGGCGCCGATCCGAGCTCCACCGGCGAAGCGATGGACTCCGGCACCGCGGAGGTCGCACCCACCGAGGCCCGGAGCGACGGCGAGCCCGTCGACCCAGAGACGAGCGATGCCCCCGCTCCGGAGGCCGAGCCAGTCGCCACTCCCTCGAGGCCGCTCCCCTCGTACGAGTCCGCCACCGACGGCACCCTGGCCTGGCGCAAGCGCGTCGAGGCGCTCGAGCTCGCACGCCTCGACGGTCAAGGCGATTCCGCGGAGGCGAACCGGCTCTTCGGCGAGCTCTCGAGCGAGCTCTGGCCGATGCAGGCGTCGGTGCACGAGGCCATCCATGCCGATGCGCCCGATCTCATCACCCGGCACGCCGACCTCTCCGCGCTCTACGGGCTTCGCAGCCGGCTCTTTCCCCTGCTCTCGCGTCAGCTCCGTGCTCGGCTGACCGGCCTGAGCGAGGTCGGCCGCGCGGAGGCCGCCCGCGAGCTCGACTACCTCTCGGCGAACATCGAGTACCAGCAGCACATCCTCGGACAGGGCCTCGATCAGCTCCGGGCCAGCTTCGAGGAGGCGCCGCTGCAGGCGCTGTGGGGGCTGGTCCGGATCGTCCTGGTCGTGATGGTCTTCCGCTGGTGGCGACGCTGGGCGGACGACGGCATCCCGGAGATGCGGAGGAGCCTGCTCGACGCGCGGCCGCCCGGGCGGGGCGTCCCGTGGCGGGCGCGCGTGCTCTGGTATGTCGATCGCGTGCGGCGGCCACTCGAGTGGCTGGCGCTCGTGTGGCTCGTCTCCGGCATCCTGCAGCCCGCTGGCTTCGAGGAGCTCTCGACGCTCGTGCGCACGGTGATGAAGTGGCTCTTCATCGGCGCGGCGACCGTGCTGCTGATCGACGCCCGGGCCGCGCGCACGGCGAGGCGCCGCACCAGCGAGGGCACGCGGCTTCGTACGCGCTCGCTCCGCCTCGTCGGCTACTGGGCCGTGCTCTTCGGCCTCACGCTCGACCTGACCGATCGCTATGCGGGCACCGGGGTCATACACGCGTGGGTGCTGCGGGGCGGCATGCTCACGGGCGTGCCCGTGTTGATGCTGCTCGTCCACTGGTGGCGCGGAGCCATCTTCGAAGGGCTCGAGGAGCACGCCGAGACGTCCGGGTTCGCGGCGAAGCTGCTCGCCCGGCGAACGGGCATCGGCAGCTACACGGCGGCGGCGCTCGCCAGCCTCTTCCTCACGCGCGAGGCCGTGATCCGCGTGATCGTGCGAACGCTCTCGGGCTACGAGCTCGGGCGCCGGGTGATCGCGCAGCTCGTGCGGCGCGAGGTGGCCCGGGACGGCGAGCGCGAGGGGCGCACCGGCGAGGAGCCGATCGCCGACGACATCATCCTGCCGCTCATCGCGGCGCGCGACGTCTGCATCGACGAGATCGCGAAGACCGAGCTCGACCTGATGATGGCCTCGATCGCGGCGCACGGCGGTGGCGCGCGAGCGGTCATCGGCGAGCGCGGCGCGGGCAAGACGATCTTCCTGAAGCGGCTCGCGGAGCGGTTCGACGGGGCGATGCGCGTCGTCGACTGTCCGGTGGGCGGCTACGACGAGCTCGAGAAGGCGATCGCCGAGGTGTTCGAGATTCAGGCGGGCGATGGCTTCGCTGGCCGTCTGCAGGCCGCGCTCGAGAAGACGGGCGTGCGCGCGATCGGCATCGACGACTTCCACCGGCTGCCGCGGCCCTGGCTCGGCGGACAGGCGGGCCTCGCCCGCCTCGCCGCGCTGGCCGCGGCCGTCGAGTCCGACATCAGCTGGGTCTTCGCCCTCGACAAGCACGCGTGGCGCTACGTGCTGCTCGCGGGCGGCGAGCGGGCGCTGCTGCACGACATGATCGATCTGCCGGCCTGGACCGAGGAGCAGATCGCCGCGCTCGTCGATGCGCGCGCCGATGCGATCGACCTCGTGCCCGACTACGAGAAGCTCGTGCTGCCCCGGCAGCTCGACACCGGCGACCACGAGGACGACGAGCAGCGCAACCGCCTCGGCTACGCGCGCATCCTGTGGGAGCTCGCCGACGGCAACCCCGAGGTCTCGCTCTATCTCTTCGCCGAGAGCATGCGGCGGCTGCCCGACGGCAGCGTGATCCTGCGACTGCCTCAGCTCTCCTCGCCGGGCTCGCTCGTGAACGCGCATCCCGAGGCGCTGCTCGTGCTGCGCGTGCTCGTGCAGTGCGACGTCGCATCGGCCGAGGACGTGGCGCGCAGCCTGCAGCTGCCCATCTCGCGCGTGGAGCAGATCCTGCGCTTCTGCACCCAGAACGGCTGGGTGACGTTCGAGCACGGCGGTCATCGCGTCAGCTGGCGGTGGTTCCGCTCGGTCACACGCGCGCTGGTGCGACAGAACCTGATGATGCGCTGACGCTGGCGCTTGAAGCGCCGAGGAGTCCCCCGATGCAGCAGAGCACCTCCAGACGACGGCTATTCGCTCACGCCTGCGCGGCCACGCTCGCCACCGGCCTCTGCGCTGGCGCCGCCCTCGCCCAGGACGCGGCGCCCTCCGAGGCCGTCGAGTCGGTGACGAGCCTCGCGCGCATGATCCGCTGGAGCGGGGTCGCCGCCTCGCTCGTCGTGATCGCGGCCGCGTCGATCGCCCTCGGGTTCCTCGACCGGCTGACGGGCGGCCTCGGCGCGTCGTTCGCCGAGTACCGGCTCACGATCCAGAAGATCTCGGCGTTCACCCGCTTCGCGGTCTACTTTGCGACGATCCTCGTCGTCGTGATGCTCTCGTTCCGGATCAGCCGCGAGGTGCTGGCAATCCTCGGCGGCACTGCGGCGGTCGCGATCGGCTTCGCGATGAAGGACCTCGTGTCGTCGATCGTCGCCGGGGTGATGATCATGTTCGACCGGCCCTTCCAGGTCGGTGACCGCGTGACCTTCGGCGGGCAGTACGGCGACATCCTGAACATCGGGCTGCGCTCGGTGAAGCTGCGTACGCTCGACGACAGCATCGTGACCATCCCGAACAACCTCTTCCTCAACGAGGTGACGTCGTGCGGCAACTACGGCGTCGCCCACATGCAGATCATGGTCGACTTCCTGATCGCCCCCGACAGCGACGCGACCCGCGCCCGCGACATCGTGCGCGAGGTCGCGGCCACCAGCCGCTACATCCATCTG
>CAYYSY010000037.1:0-3265 GCA_964474355.1 uncultured Spirochaetaceae bacterium
CTCGCGGCGATGCGCTGGCGAGCGCAGCGCGGGCGTCGCCGCGATGAGCCGCGGTGCGTGGTAGCCGGGAAGGTGCCCCGCCAGCTCCTGCCAGCGCGACTGGATGAAGGACCACGCGTGCGCCTGCACCTCCGGATGCGCGAGGCATCGCCCGAGCACGAACACCAGGTCCTGGCTCGAGACGCGGCCCGCTGCGCAGCGCTCTAGGGTGCGATCGGCGAGATCGAGGCGATCGAACTCGGTCAACGCGAAGAGCGCATGCTGTCGGCCCTGGGGCGTGGGCGAGTCGCGCAGTGCATCCTGGCAGCGTTCGTAGAGCGCGTCGTCACCGTGGCGTGCCGCGAGCAGCAGCCAACCCGGCGCGAGCTCGGGGTCGACTCCGTCGTCGCCATCGAGCACACGGAGCGCCCACGAGTCCGCCTCGGAGACGAGCGCCGGTCGCTCCGCAACGAGCCCCACCAGACCGAAGAGCTCTGCTCGCAATCGCCGGTCGGCTTCGGGCTCGTCCTCTCGTCGCCGCTCGGTGCCGAGCGCATCGAACGCGGTGCCGAACGTCGCGTCGACCCAGCTGCGAAGCGCCTCGAGTGTGCCGGGTGAGAGATCGTGCACCAGGCCGCGCGAGAGTGCGGCGATGGGCGTGGCCGCCGCCTGCAATACGTCGGCGTCGCGCTCGTCGCCCAGCGACTCGAGCAGCGCCATCAGCGACGTGATCGGCACGAGGCCCGCCTGCACGAGTGCCCACTGATGGCCGACGAGCCCCTGCCGCTCGATGGCCGGCAGTCGAGGTAGCGCCCCGCGCAGCGCCTCGTCTTCGCGCTCGCCGAGCCAGGGGCGATAGAAGCCGGCCTCGCCCCCGTTGCCGTGGATCCACGTGAGCCCGTCGGCGGGGAGCACGGCCTCGGCGTCTTCGATCAGGAGCCGCACCTCACGATCGTCACCCGTCGCGTCCGCACCGACGTGCGCGATGAACGGGACGGGCCAGACATCGGTGGCTGCCTCGACGGGCTTCGCCTTCGCGCTCGACCGCCAGCGCGCCGGCACCGTCCGATGCAGCTCCTGCGCGAGCACGAATACGTCCTCGCCGCGGCGCTTCGACCGCTCGATTCGCACTCGCGGATGCCCGGCGAGCTCGACCCAGGCGCGCATGATGCGCGCCACGGGCACGTCGCTCTCCGTCTCGAGCGCCGCCCACAGATCGGCGGCGCACGCGTTGCGCTCGACGTTCGCCTCGACGTATCGCCGCACCCCGGCCCGAAAGACATCGGGCCCGAGGTAGCCGGCGAGCATGCGGATGATCGATGCACCCTTCTCGTACGTGATGAGGTCGAAGTTCTCGTTGGCCTCCTCGGCGCTCGCGACGGGCACGTAGACCGGGTGCGTATGGGCGAGGGCATCGAGGTCGAGCGCGGCATCCTTGCGGTGCTGGAACGTCTGCCACGTATGCCACCCCGGCTCGATCTCCTGGACGACGTGGAAGGCCATCCACGTGGCGAACGACTCGTTCAGCCACAGGTCGTCCCACCAGGCCATGGTGACGAGATTGCCGAACCACATGTGCGCGAGCTCGTGGCAGATCGTCTCGGTGAGGCGCTTGCGCTCGTCGAAGCGGAGCCTCGCCGGGTCGGCCAGCAGCAGCGTCTCGCGAAAGAACACCGCACCCGCGTTCTCCATGGCGCCGAAAGAGAAGTCGGGCACCGCGACGAGGTCGAGCTTCGGGTAGGGGTAGGCGATGCCGAACCAGCGCTCGAGCACCGGCAGCGCACGCTGCGCCACCTCGAGGGCGATGTCGACGAGCGCGCCCTTGCCAGGCGTGGTCACGACGGCGATCTCGGTCGGGCCCGCGTGCACGCTGCGCGAGCGTTCGAGCTCGCCTACCGCAACGGCGAGCAGATAGGTCGAGAGCAGTGGCGTGCGCTCGAACGCCACGGTCTTGCGTCCATCGGTGCCCGGTCGCGACTGCGCGACGGGCATGTTCGAGACCACCTCGTTCGCGGCGGGCGTCGTCACGGTGATCTCGTAGCGCGCCTTGAAGCCGGGCTCGTCGAAGCACGGGAAGAGGTTGCGCGCGCGCGTCGTGCAGAGCTGCGAGAACGCGAAGCGGCGCCCGCCGCAGTCGACGCCGTACAGCCCTTCGAGGTCGTCGCGCACGCGGCCCTCGAAGTCGATCTCGAGTCGGGCGTGACCCCGCGGCACCGGGCGGTCGAAGCGCAGGCGCAGCACCTCGCGGAGCGGGTCGACCTCGATCTCGGCGTCCATCGACGCATCGCCCGCCACCACGCGCGCGCGCGACGGCTTCAGGTCGGCGGCGTGGATCGTCAGAGTCCGGCTGCCGCGGGTGAGCTCGACGTCCATCGCCACGTGCCCCGAGAAGCGCGGGCGCGCGGGGTCGATGTCGAGGTGCAGGTCGACATCGACCGGGCGCAGCGTGGACGCGAGCCGGAAGCGCCGTCCGCGCCGGATCGTGGCGGCGGAGGGCGCGTCGCCCGCGTTCGGGTCCGCGCCCGCCGGGCTCGAGTCCGCTCGGGCGGCTCCCGACTCGGCTCCGGCTGTTTCCGATTCCGCTCCGGCGGTGCTCAAGAAGTGCGCGCCTCCCCCTCACGCGCCTCGCTCTCCGCGAGATCGGCCGGGCGCGTGCCCAGCACCCAGAGATCGAGCAGCGTCTTCACGCGCGCGAAAGCTTCGCGGGTCTTCGTCCGCAGACCCTGATCCGGCGCGACGTCGCGCGCGTTGAAGCCGATCGCGTCGATGCCGTAGTGCTGCGCGATGTAGAGCGCACGCCGGTTGTGGAACTCCTGAGACACGACGATCGGGTCCTCGACCTCGTAGGTGACGCGGGCGCGGATCACCGAGTCGAAGGTGCGGACGCCCCCGCGATCGAGGATGAGCGCCTCCTCGTCGACGCCGCGCTCGAGCAGCGCTTTTCGCATGTACTTCGGCTCGTCGTAGCGGCGATCGGTGTTGTCACCCGACAGGATCAGCCGTTGCACCTTGCCCGAGCGCCAGAGTCGCGCCGCGGCGTCCATGCGGTAGTCGAAGTAGATGTTGGGGTTGCCGTTTCGCAGCCGGGGCGTGGTGCCGAGCACGAGCCCGACCTCGCGCTCGGGCAGGCGGTCGAGCTCGGTGAACACGAGCCCGTCGGTGCCTCGCGAGATCGTGAGGTACGCCGCGAGCAGGACACCCGCGGTCGCGAGCGGCAGCAGCACTGCGAGGATCAAGATCAGGCGCACCATCGAACCTGCCTCGGGCATCGTTTCAAGCGCGCCAT
>CAYYSY010000038.1:0-11760 GCA_964474355.1 uncultured Spirochaetaceae bacterium
CGGGGTGAACCCCTTCGACACGAAGCGCCTCAGCACGCCGTGCCGCGGCTCGTCCTGGTTGATCATCGATGGGTTGGACGGGATGTTGGGCCGGCTGCCCTGGGCGCTCGAGAAGATCTCGGTCTGCTTCGAGACCGCGACGACGTCCTCGTGGCGCGACACGCACCAGACCTCGGCCTTCGGGTCCCAGTGCAGCGGCGACTCGTCACGCAGGAAGCGATAGACGTCGAAGGTCGCCTCGGTGGGGCCGGCGAAGAGGTCGCGATCGAGAACGTTCAGATTGGCGTCGAGAGCAGGGGGCGTCATGGCCCCCCGAAGCTAACGCAGCTGCAGGCCGGTTGACCTCCGCTCTCAGCCCTCAGCGCCGCTGTGCAGCTTCGCGCCGACGACCTCGTCGGGCGAGCAGACCGAGGCCAGGATCGAGTCGAAGACCGGCTCGTAGCGTGGCCAGAGCGTGCACTCGGCCGAGGCCGTCAGGTGGAGGTTCTGATCGCGCGCGGCCGCCCAGAGCATGTCGCGCTGGGTCAGCGCGACGTCGTCCTGAAGTGCGTCGTACTCGACGCTGGCGACGACGCCACCCGAGGGCCGGCGCGCGACCGCACGGCGCCGGACGTGGAGCCCGCGCTGGGTCTCGGCGAGGGTGTCGCAGAGCCGCTCGAGAGAGTGGGCGAGAGGGCGATCGGCGCTTCGCGGCACGAGCTCGAACATCACGTTGGCGCGCCAGCGGCGTTCGATCTCGGGGTGCATGGCGATCACGCCGCGCAGCCCGGGCACGGGCTCGACGATCCACGCGTCGGGACAAGTGAACACGACGTCGCAGAGGCGGTGGGTCGCGAGGTCGGACATCGGCTTCTTCGGAACTCCAGCGTCTTCGGTGACCCGACGGCCACGGGGAGGGGGCGCTGCCGCGATTCCAGGAAGGAACTCGGACACGAGCGCGTCGATCTTGAGACAGACCGCGTGTCCGGCGAGGGCCCTCGATCCCGCCGACGGCCACGATTCCGTCAGCCGAGAACCGTCCCGTCTTCATGGACGAAGCTGCGCATCGGTGAGGCCTGGGAGCACACGATTCGCGCTATGCGAGTCGCGGGAAGCGGTTGACCGACGACGCGTCAAGACTGCGCGCCGCGCACCCGATCCTGCGTACGGGAGAGGCGTTCGTGTCCGAGGCCTACCAGATCGTCCTGCTCGTCTCCTGCATCGCGTGTGCGATGTCGGCGACGTCGATCCTCGTTCGCGATCCGGACGAGCCGATGAACCGCTACGCGAGCGCGATCGTGTTCGGCGGCGCGTTCTGGGCGTTCTGCGAGATCCTCTGGAACCGCACGGAAGACGCCGACACGGCGATCACGCTCGTGAAGCTCTCGGCGCTCGGCTGGATCTTCATCGGGCCGCTCGGTATGCAGCTGCTGCTCGAGATGGCGGGCCGGCCGAAGGAGCGGATCGGCAATCTGCTGCGCGTCCTCTACCTGCTCGCATTCGCCCTGTTGCTCGTCGACTGGACGACGCCGCTGATCCACGAGCGCATGGTCCGGACGAGCTGGGGCTGGTCGTACGAGCTGGGGCCGACGTATCTCGTCTTCTATCTCATCACCACGACGTCGCTGCTGGCGGGGCTCTCCGTCGTCGGCTTCGACCTGCCGAAGTGGGCTTCGCGCGGCGAACGCGCGCAGGGGCTCGGGCTCATCTGCGCGATCATGGTTCCGCTCGTCATCGCGTCGCTGACCGACGGACTGCTCCCCCTCCTCGACATCCACGTGTGGCATCTCGGGACTGCATCGATCGCTGCGCTCGGGGGCATCGTGACGTGGACTTTCCAGCGCTACGGCTACTCGCTGCTCGCGCCCGGCACGTTCGCCCGCGAGATCCTCGAGACCCTGCCCGATGGCGTCCTGCTGCTGCATCTCGACGGTCGGGTGCGGCGCGCGAACCCGGCGATGATCGGGTTCGCCGGCGTCGAATCGATCTCCGATCTGGTGGGCACGCCGGTCGGCACGCTGCTCGACGGGGAGCTCTCGGTGAGCGAGGAGATCCACCACGAGGTCGAGATGCGGGTCCTGCCGCTCGCCCCGACAGCGAGCCCGACCCCGGTTGCCGTGACGACGCGGGTCCTCCGAGACAAGCTCGACGAGCCGACCGGCGTCGTGGTCGTCGCTCGCGACCTGCGCGAGATCGTGAACCTCCGCCAGCGCGTCGTGATCGGCGGTCGCATGGCAGCAGTGGGCCAGCTCGCCGCCGGCGTCGCCCACGAGCTGAACAATCCGATCTCCTACGTGCGCGCCAACCTGTCGCTCCTGCTCGAGCACTGGCATGCGCTGCACGCCGTGAGCGACGCGGTGAAGACCGCCGGCGGCCCGCTCCCCGAGAGCATCAAGCTCGACGACGAGGACGCGCTCTGGGACGAAGGCATCGAGCTGATCGGCGAATCGCTCGAGGGCATCGAACGCGCGGTGTCGATCGTCCGCGACATCAAGACCTTCTCACACGGTGGCAGCCACGAGCGCGAGCTGACCGATCTGACGCGGCTGCTCGACGCCACGCTGCGGATCGCTTCGCCGCAGCTCCGCCATCGCGTGCGCGTCGATCGCGACGATGGCGAGCTGCCGGTCATCGAGTGCGCCCCGCGCGAGATCCAGCAGGTCTTCCTGAACCTGCTTCTGAACGCGATCGACGCGACACCCGACGTCGAGTCGGGCGAGCTGCCCTGCATCACGATCGAGACCCGCGCCGACGGTCGAAACGTGCGTGTGCGCTTCACGGACGAGGGCGAAGGCATCGCCGACGACTGCATCGACTGCATCTTCGACCCGTTCTTCACGACGAAGCAGGCAGGCAAGGGCACGGGGCTGGGCCTGGCGTTGTCGTACGAGATCGTCCGCCGGCACGACGGCGACATCAGCGTGCAGAGCGAGGTCGGCGTCGGCACCTGCTTCACCGTGGTGCTGCCGCGGCCGGCAGAGGAGTAGGCCCCCGCTCCGGCGCGGAGGTCGGAAGATTCTCTCGACGAATGTGCGCATCGGCGAGTCGATTCGGGGCGTTCGGCATCGAAGGTCGAGCCAGGTGTGTCGTCGACCGAAACACCTTCGCGTGTCCCATCCCCCCCAATACATGCCGACGAGATCTTCGTGACAAGACGCGTCAGCAGCACCCTTGCCAGCCCGGCGCGCATCGCGTGCTCGCGTATACTCCCCCGTCCTCGATCGAGAGCCGCACGTGGCGGAACCGAGATGCGGAGGCAGCAATGAGCGACCCGAAGCGAAGCCCCGAGCCGCGTGACGGCTCCGAGCCCCTGGGCGAAGACCCCGAGGCGGCGCCAGGCACGAGCGCCACCAGCCGCCCGCTCTCGCGCGACTTCGCCGCCGTTCGCACACGCAGCGAAGCGCTCTGCGCCCATCTCCGCGACGAGGACCTCGTCGCCCAGTCGATGCCCGACGCCAGCCCGGCGAAGTGGCATCTCGCGCACACCACCTGGTTCTTCGAGACGTTCGTGCTCGCGGCGTTCGAGAAGGACCACCGGCCCTTCCACGAGACCTTCGGCTTCCTCTTCAACTCGTATTACAACGCGGCGGGCGAGCGGCATGCGCGGCCGATCCGCGGCGTGCTGACGCGACCGACGCGAAGCGAGGTCATGGCGTACCGCCAGGCAGTGGACGAAGCGGTCGTCTCGCTGCTCGAATCCGATGCGCTCTCGGGAGATGCACGGCACCGGGCGGAGAACATCGTGCGGCTCGGGCTGCACCACGAGCAGCAGCATCAGGAGCTGACGCTCACCGACATCAAGCACCTCTTCTCGCTGAACGCGCTCGCGCCCGCCTATCGCGATGCGCTGCCGGTGAACGAGGCCTCCGCACCCGATTTCGGCTGGCTCGCGTTCGATGCGGGAGTGCGCGAGATCGGAGCCGGTGGGCCATCGCCGCTCGCAGGCGAGCGTCTCTGGCACGACGCGGCGCCCTTCGCGTTCGACAACGAGGGGCCGCGGCATCGCGTCTTCGTCGAGGCCCACGCGCTCGGCGATCGCCTCGTCACCAACGCCGAGTACCTCGCGTTCATCGAGGACGGCGGGTACGACACGGCGTCGCTCTGGCTCGATCGCGGCTGGGCGACGGTCCAGCGCGAGGGCTGGCGGCATCCCTTCTACTGGCGCGAGGCCGAGGGGGGCTTCCGCGAGTTCACGCTCGCCGGGCTTCGCGACTTCGCGCCCCACGAGCCCGTGTCGCACCTCTCGCTCTTCGAGGCCGACGCGTTCGCGCGCTGGGCCGGGGCGCGACTGCCGACCGAGGCCGAGTGGGAGTCGGCCGCGAGCGAGCTCGGGGGGTGCGGTGCACTCTCGGACGTCGATCGCTTCCATCCCGACGTCGCGCCCGCGCACGCGCGGGGCGCGCCTCGCCGCATGCGTCAGGCCTTCGGCGACGTCTGGGAGTGGACGTCGAGCAGCTACGGCCCGTACCCGGGCTTCTCGCCCGCCGCGGGCGCGCTCGGCGAGTACAACGGCAAGTTCATGTGCGAGCAGACCGTGCTGCGCGGTGCCTCGTGCGCGACCTCGCGCAGCCACGTGCGCCCGTCGTACCGCAATTTCTTCTACGCCCCGGACCGCTGGCAGCTCAGCGGTGTGCGGCTCGCAAAGGATCAGTGATGCCGCCTTCCGCTCCGCTCCCTTCTTCTTCTCGCGCCTCCGCTGCTTCTTCTGCCGCCGCTCCGACCGCGCACCCGTCCTCGCGATCGTCCGCGCACAGGCTCCAACACGGCGAAGGCGAGCCAGACTTCGAGCTTCGCCTGCACGACCTGCATCCCGCACCCGACGACATGCGCGGCGACATCCTCGCGGGCCTGCGCGCATCGCCGAAGACGCTGCCCTGCAAGTACTTCTACGACGAGCGCGGCTCGGCGCTCTTCGACGCGATCTGCGATCTCGACGAGTACTACCCGACGCGCACCGAGACCGGGATCCTCCACCGCCACGTGGGCGACATGGCTGCGGCCATGGGCGACGGCGCGCTGGTGATCGAGCTCGGCAGCGGCAGCTCGACCAAGACGCCGGTGCTGCTCGGCGCACTCGAGGGGGCGGCGGGCTACGTGCCGATCGACATCTCGCGCGAGCATCTCCTGGGCGCGGCCGAGCGCATCCGCGAGACGTTCCCGAGCATGCCGGTCTGGCCGGTTTGCGCCGACTTCACGGCGCCGCTCGAGCTGCCGCACCTCGACGTCGAGGCGAATAGCCGCTTCGTCTTCTTTCCCGGCTCGACCATGGGCAACTTCGATCCGGCCGGACGCCGCGAGCTGCTCCACCAGATCGTCTCGCTCTGCCAGCCCGAGGGTGGCGGGCTGCTCATCGGTCTCGACCTGCTGAAGGATCGCGAGACCCTCGAGGCCGCCTACAACGACGAACGGGGCATCACCGCCGACTTCAACCTGAACCTGCTCGAGCGCGTGAACCGCGAGCTCGACGCCGACTTCGACATCGATGCGTTCGACCACCATGCGCCCTTCAACGCCGACGCGCGGCGCATCGAGATGCACCTCGTGAGCCGCGCACACCAGACGGTGGCCATCGGCGACGCCCGCATCGACTTCGCTGAGGGCGAGCGCGTCTGCACCGAGCACAGCTACAAGTTCTCGCTCGACGAATTCGGCACCCTCGCAAGCGAGATGGGGCTCGAACGACGCGCGGTCTGGACCGACGACGCTGGGCTGTTCGCGGTGGCTCTCTTCCAGACGAGCTGAGGGCTCTCTTCGAGACCCGCTGAAGGCTCTCTTCCAGGCCAGCTGAAGGCTCTCTTCCATGCGAGCTGAAGGCTGTCTTCGAAACCAGCTGAAGGCTCTCTTCGAGACCCGCTGAGTCTGAACCCGGCCGCGGGCGGCTATGCTCGGCCGCCATGAACACACCGCACTCTCGCGTCGCCCGCCCGGCGCGCCGCCCCGGCGCATCGGTCTTCCTTCTCCTCTCCCTCCTCTCCGCCGTTCTGCTCACCGTCGCCTGCGAGGACGGGCCGAAGGGAATCGACCCGAGCGCGTCGCCCGCCGGATCGGCCGGGCGAGACGAGGCTGGACGCGCCGCGCCCACCGCGTTCACGATCGCCGCGAACCGGGCTGTGCGCGAGGCGCTGCCCTTCGACGACACAAGTGACTTCGAGAACGCCCGCCGCGGCCTCATCGGCGCCCGCGCCACCTCGATGATCGCTCGGGCCGACGGCGGCGTGGTCTGGGATCTCGATCAGTACCGTTTCCAGGACGACGCGGAGGAAGCGCCCGACAGCGTGAACCCGTCGCTCTGGCGGCAGGCTCGCCTGAATCGCATCCACGGCCTCTTCGAGGTGGTGCCGGGCATCTACCAGGTGCGCGGCTACGACCTCGCGAACATGACGCTGGTGAAGGGCGATACGGGCTGGATCGTCATCGACCCGATGACGACCATCGAGACGGCGACCGCGGCGCTCGAGCTGGTGCGCGAGCATCTGGGCGAACGCCCGGTGAAGGCGCTCATCTACACCCACAGCCACATCGATCATTTCGGCGGCGCGAAGGCGCTCGTCTCCGACGACGACCTCGCGCGCGGCGTACCGGTCATTGCGCCGTCGGGCTTCCTCGTCGAGGCGGTCAGCGAGAACGTGCTGGCCGGCGTCGCGATGACCCGGCGCGCCACCTACATGTTCGGCTTCCTCACCGAGCGAAGCGCGCGCGGTCACGTCGACAGCGGGCTCGGCAAGCAGTCGACCCCGGGCACCTTCAGCATGGCCCGGCCTACCGAGACGATCACCGACACGGGCACCGAGCTCACAATCGACGGTGTGCGCATGGTCTTCCAGAACACGCCGGGCGCCGAGGCGCCGGCCGAGATGATGATCCACCTGCCCGACTTCCGGGCGCTCTGCGGGGCCGAGAACGTGAGCCATGTGCTCCACAACGTGCTGACGCTGCGCGGTGCAAAGGTGCGCGACGCGCTCATGTGGAGCAGCTACATCGACGAGTCGATCGATCTCTTCGCGAACGACATCGACGTGATCTTCGGCAGCCACCACTGGCCGACGTGGGGTCGGGAGAACGTCGTCGCCTACTTGAAGAAGCAGCGCGACATCTACAAGTTCATTCACGACCAGACGCTGCGACTCGCCAACCAGGGCTTCACGTCGGCCGAGATCGCCGAGCAGATCGAGCTGCCCGAGTCGCTGCGCAGGAACTTCGCGACGCGCGGCTACTACGGCACGGTCAGCCACAACTCGAAGGCGGTGTACCAGCACTACTTCGGCTGGTTCGACGGCAACCCGGCGAACCTGCACCCGCTGCCGCCCGTAGAGGAGGCCGTGCGCTACGTCGAGGCGATGGGCGGCGCAGCCGTCGTCGTCGACAAGGGCAAGGCCGCCTACGACGCCGGCGACTACCGCTGGGCGGCGACCCTGCTGAGCCACGTCGTGTTCGCCGAGCCGGCCAACGCGTCGGCCGCGGCGCTGCTCGCCGACACCTACGACCAGCTCGGCTACCAGGCCGAGAGCGGCCCCTGGCGCGACTTCTATCTCACTGGCGCCCAGGAGCTGCGCCGCGGCATCGAGCCCCTGCCAGTGTCACGCACCGGCACGGCCGAGGTCATCGCCGCGATGCCGACGCACATGTTCTTCGACGCGCTCGCCGTGCGGCTGATTCCCGAAGAGGCCGAAGACGACGACACGGTGCTGAACTTCGTCTTCACCGACATCGACGAGACCCACGTCGTGACGATCGAGAACGCGGTGCTGCACCACCGGCAGGGCGAGGTCGACCCCGAGGCGAGCGCGACGATCCGACTCTCACGCGCGGCCTGGAACGAGATCGTCGCTCAGACGGCGACGCTGCAGAGCAAGGTGCTCGCCGGCGAGATCTCGGTGGAGGGCAGCCCCCTCGCGCTCGTCGGCTTCTTCGGGATGCTCAGCGAAGAGGTGCCGGCGTTCGAGATCGTGCGCCCCTGATCTCCCTACGCCCTCGCGCAAACGGCACGTCCCTTCAGAAGACGGGCTCCGGGTCGAGCCCATAGTCCGACCAGTCGTAGCTCATGCAGACGTCCCGAAAGCAGATGTCGAACGTGTCGCAGTCGAGGAAGTCGATCGTGGCGGAGGTGTCGCCGGCGCCGAAGTAGTCGATCGAGCCTGCGCTGGACGCGCCGTTCACGCACTCGAAGGAGATCGGCTCGGTGGTGTCGAAGCCGATGATCCCCCAGTCGGGGTCTTCGACCTCGGCCGATACGAGGTAGCCGGTCAGGTCGTTGCCCTCGAGCGTCGGGTTCGTGATCTCGTAGGTGCGCCCGTCGAGACCCTCGGCGGAGGTCGAGAAGGTGCACTCGGACGTCTCGGGCTCCTGGATGCCCGTGCAGCGGATCGTCGTCGCCTGACCGTCATAGCATTGCGGAGCGCCGCCGATCGCACCTTCGATCATCACGCAGAACTGATCGTACTCGGTGCGCGACGTGAAGCTGTCGCGCCCCAGCGTGACCGCCACGATGATGGCGCCATCGAAGGTGACGCCCTCGGCAGGCTGGCACTGCACATACGTCGTGGTGGTCGTCGTACCCTGGATGGAGGTCGACGAGCTGCCACCGAAGGGGCAGAGCGGATCGCCGAGGCCGGGGGAAGGCGTCATGGCGGCTCGGACGCCCGCGTCCTCCGCCTCGACCCTCGCTGCCTCCGCAGCGAGCGCAGTGTCACCGAGCGCCGGCAGGGGAGTCGGGATGTTGGGCAGGTCCTCGCCCTTCACCACCGACGCGCTGGCCGACGCGGCCGCGACGCCGAGATCGGGTGCGTTCGCGTCACCGATGGTGGCCGCATCCGGTCCGCCGTCTCCGTCGTTGCCGCAGCCGATGGCGAGCACCGTGACGAGACCGATCGCAGTCAGAAGAAGCCGGAGCGACGGGGGGTGCAGTGCAGAGATGGTGGGCATCGGAGTACCTCGAATCGGCTGAGCACGAGACGCGCAGCGACCGACCAGGCGCGCGGCACATCGCGAGACTTGACTCAGCACTGCGTTTCGGCGAGATGGGCTGGCTCCTGAAGCCCGTAGCCTGCGTGCCGCCGTCCTGCTCCGACTGCGACGCCGGCTCGTCGGCCGGAGCGTCCTCGGACGAGGCCCCTTCGCTGGTCACCTCCTCTGACTCCGCTTCATCGGCCACCTCGCCGGTCGTCTCGGGCTCCGCCGGCCCGTCCGCTGCCACCGCCGGCTGCACGGCGGCGCCTGCCGACGACGTCCGGTAGAGGAAGACACGGCCCCTGCCCTCCGGGATCGGCGGAATCTTCGCAGCGATCGCCTGGAGCTGAGGCTCCCATGACGAGGTGGCGCAGCCCGTGCCTGGCCGTGATCGCCAGGCAGGTCGTTCAACCGGGTTCCTATGAGAAGCTTGGGGTTGCCACACCAACCAGGATCTCAGAGGGAACCCCGGATGAAGATCCACGCGAACGCGCGGACCACGATCAAGACTAGAGCTCTTCTGGTGAAGCAGGTGCTCGAGCAGGGCAAGACGAAAGCGGAGACCGCACGGGCTCGTCAGAACGCGTATTTCAGGCCCCAGCCGATCGCGAGATAGTTCAGATCAGTGAGCTCATTAGTCGGGATCACGTACGCCACGTCCATCGTCAGCGCGAGGTTCCGCGTCATGAAGACGTCGAGACCGCCGCCTCCCCTGAAAGACCACCCCGAGAAGGTCAAGTCGATTGGCTTCTGCTTCGAGAAGTTGTAGCCGCCTCCGATCAGCAGATAGGGCTGGACCCGACCGGTGAGGATCACGATGTGCAGGTTTGCGCTGAGTGACACCATGCTCCACTCGACGGGGTTCAGGCCCTGCCCGGTCGCCTTGAAGGCCGGAAGCCACTCGGCCTGGAACTCCGCGCCGATGTGTCGCTGGCGCGCGCCCAGCCGAACGTTCAGGCCGGTCGTCGATGAGACGTCCACCGGGACTCCCGCGAAGTCGCTGAGGACGTCCGCCGCCTTCATGTCGATGCCCGTCGCACCGCCGAGCATGATGTAGAAGCCCTGGCCGAAGTCCTTGCTGGGGGGCGGCTGGTACTCCTCGCCCTGCCACGGCTCGGGCTCCTGCGCGGGCTCGGGCTCGGGCTCGGGCTCGGGTTGGGCGTCTGCCTGGGCCTCCGGCTCGGGCTCGGGCGATGCCGCCGGCTCCGAAGCGCCGGCGCCCGCATCAGCAGACGGTGTGGGCGGCTCGATCTGTGCGAGAGCTGCGCTGGACACCATCGTGATCGCGATGGCGAGAACGAGAGAGCGGGCGGGTACGCGCAAAGTTTCACTCCTCTGTGAGCAAAGAGCAGACGGAAGGATGCGACGTCTCGATCGAGCAACATCTTCGCCCGCTTGGCATGCAGCATGGGTCGGAAAGTCGGACGCAGCGTCGGTTTTTTGCGAGCCACAGCCCCCGGGGATCGGCGAGTCGGCCGTCGTGATCGGCACCCGCTTCGCGAAGCGCATTGCACCCCCCGGAGCGATCTCGTAATCTGGTCCGACCAAATTGGTCGGGCCAGATGGCCCCCCCTCGATTCCGTGCACCCCGCGCCCGCACAGATCGATCGCCCGTGTCCCAGCCCACTCATCCCAGCCCCCCGTCCCTCGTGGACCGCATCAGCGCCAGCCTGCGCGCGGACATCCTGCGTGGCCGGTATCAGGCGGGCGACCGCCTGCCGTCCGAGCGCGAGCTCGCCGAGCGCTTCGAGACGCATCGCGGGACGGTGCGCGAGGCGCTCAAGAAGCTCGAAGCGCTCGGGCTCGCCGAGATCCGACCCGGCGGCGTGCGCGCGGCACCCATCGAGGAGGCGAGCCTCGACGTCGTCCGGCACCTGATCGAGCTCGACCCGACACCCGACCCCGACGTCTTCGACCAGGTCTTCGAGGTCTTCGGCTCGCTCTTCGCGCTGTCGGCGCGGCTCATGGTCGAGCGAGCGGACGAGGCCGAGCACGCCCGGGCGCGGGAGATCCTCGACCGGATGATGATGGGCGAGCCCCTCCCGCCGACCGAGCAGTTCGCGCTCGTGCAGGAGCTGTCGGAGCTCTTCGCCGCTGCGAGCCGCAACCTCGTGCTGAAGCTCGTGCGCAAGGGGCTCTACACCGAGGTCATGGGCCGCATCGACCAGCCCGAGGCGCTCTTCCGCCCGCCCGAGAGCCAGCGCGACGAGCTGCTCCGCGGCCTCGCCACGGCCCTTGCCGACCGCGACGGCCCGGCCGCATCCGACGCCGTCTTCGCCATGACGCAGGCCGTGCGCCGAAACGCCGTGGCCCTGCTCGAATCCAAGCGAGAGGAGGCGGCGAGAGAGGGGGCAGCGAGAGAGGGGCCGGAACACCGCCGCCCCGCGAACGCCCGCGCCGACACCCCCACACCATCCATCGAAGATGCCCCCGCCCACGGAGCCGTGCGCCGATGAGCCCGAAGAAGATCCTGATCCCTCTCGCCGTGCTCGCCCTCGCCGGCGTGGGCGCATTCTTGCTGCTCGCGACCGCGCCCGAGGTCGAGAACGTGGCGACCGAGAAGACGCTGCCCATCGTGCGCACGATCGACGTGCAGCCGGGCGACGTCGTCATGCGCGTGCGCAGCCAGGGCACCGTCGCGCCGCGCACCGAGATCGATCTCGTGCCGGAGGTCGGCGGCCGCGTCACCTGGGTGTCGCCCGCGCTTTGGGCGGGTGGCTTCTTTGACAAGGGCGAGGAGCTGGTCAAGATCGATCCGCGCGACTTCGAGCTACAGGTGACTCGCGCCCAGGCCGACGTGGCGCGCGCCGTGGTGACGCTGGCGCTCGAGGAGGC
>CAYYSY010000039.1:0-7172 GCA_964474355.1 uncultured Spirochaetaceae bacterium
TCGCCCTTGGATTCCATCTACCGCAGCGAGCTCAACCGCGACGTCCCGGTCGCCCGCCCCGGTGAGTTCAAGCCCCTGCGCATCGGCCCCCTGCGCGTCGACCCGCCCGTGGTGCTCGCACCCATGGCCGGCATCACGAACTACCCGTTCCGGACGATCTGCCGCCGCTTCGGCGCCGGCCTCTACGTGAGCGAGATGATCACGGCGCGCCCGCTCGTCGATGGCAACGCCAAGACGCTGAAGCTCGCCGAGTTCGGTCCCGACGAGGCACCGCGCAGCCTGCAGCTCTACGGGGTCGACCCCGACTACGTCGGGCGCGCAGTCGAGCGGCTGGTCGGCGAGGGCGCGGTCGACCACATCGACATGAACTTCGGCTGCCCGGTGCGGAAGGTCACCCGCAAGGGTGGCGGCGCGGCGATCCCCGCGAAGCCGAAGCTGCTCGCGGCGATCGTGCGCGCGGCGGTCCAGCACGCCGGAGACGTGCCGGTGACGATCAAGTTCCGGGTCGGGATCAACGACGACGTCACGACCTACCTCGACGCCGGCCGTGTCGGTCAGGAGGAGGGCTGCGCCGCCGTCGCCCTGCACGCGCGCACCGCCGCCCAGCTCTACGACGGCGAGGCGCGCTGGGAGACGATCGCCCGGCTCAAGCACGCGGTGACCGCGATCCCCGTCCTCGGCAACGGCGACATCTGGGAGGCTGCCGACGCGCTGCGGATGATGCGCGAGACCGGCTGCGACGGCGTGGTCGTCGGACGCGGCTGCCTCGGCCGCCCCTGGCTCTTCCGCGACCTCGCCGACGTGTTCGCGGGCCGCGCGGTGCAGCGGCCGCCGAGCCTCGGCGAGGTGGTCGAGATCATGCGCGAGCACGCGAAGCTCCTCGCCGACTGGTTCGGCGAGCGAAAAGGCCTCATCTCGTTCCGGCGCCACGCGGGGTGGTACACGAAGGGGTTCCGAGGCGGGACGCACATCCGTCAGGCGCTGGTCAGGGTGAACACGCTCGCCGAGCTCGACGGCGCCTTCGGCGAGTTCGACCCCGAGACGCCCTTCCCCCTCGAGGCCATGCGGATGAAGCGCGGCAAGCGCTCGGGCACCCAGCGCGTGGCCCTGCCCGAGGGCTACCTCGACCACCGCTTCGAGGACGCGACGCCACCGGGCCCCGAGGCCGAGACGGCCGACTCGGGCGGCTGACGAGCGGCGCACTCAGATCAGGAAGGCCAGCACCAGCGGCAGGGTCACGAAGGAGAGCACGGTCGAGAGCACGACGGTGCTCGCGACCTGACCGGATTCGCGTTCATATTTCGCAGCGAACATGTAGTTGAAGACCGCCACCGGCATCGCGCAGTCGAGCACGAGCACGCCGCGCTCGACCCCCTCGAAGCCGAGCAGCGCCGCCACGCCGAAGCCGACCATCGCGCCGCCGCCCATCTTGAGCGTGCTGATGAGCAGCGGCAGACCGACCCGGGCCACCTTCAGCCGCGCCAGTGAGACGCCGAGCGTCAGCTGCATGATCGGGATCGTGAAGCCGCCGAGCAGCTCGGTCACGCGCGCGGCCACGAGCGGCACTGGCATCTCGGCCGCGACGACCGCGATGGCGATGCACGTCGAGATCACGACGGGCGATCGCAGCGGGTCGAGGGGGCGGAACTCGCCATGCCAGATCCACGGCCCGGTCGAGAACTGCAGGAACGCGGTCGCCGCGAACACACAGACCGCGAGCACGAGGCCCTCGTCGCCGAAGGCGAAATAGCAGACGGGGATGCCCATGTTGCCCGTGTTGCCGAAGACCGAGGGCGCGAGATAGGTGCGCCACGGCAGACCGATGCTCACGAGCACGGTCGCCGCGAGCACGGCGAGGCAGGCCGTCGCGATCACGACGGCACCCATCATCTCGAAGAGCCGGTCGACCTGGAGCCCGACGCTCGTCAGCTTCGAGAATATGAGGCACGGCGTGCCCACCCAGAGGATCAGCTCGGTCATGAGCGCGGTGTCATAGGGGCGTCCCGAGCGCACCCAGACGAAGCCCACCGCCGCGCAGCAGTAGACGGGCAGGACGATCTCGGCGAGCTCGCTCAGCACGGCGACGCGCCCGCCCGCCGGGCGTTCATGCGCCCTCTTCCTCTTCCCTGCCGCCCGACGTCTCGTCTTCGCCAGCGTCATCGTCGTCGATGCCGGGCGCGTCGAAGTTCTTCGTCTGGAGATCTTCGATCAGCTTCTCGGGGCCGCCCTTGCTCAGCACCTCGGCGAACTGGCTGCGGAAGTTCGCGATCAGCGACACGCCCTCGATCACGACGTCGATGGCGCGCCAGCGCTCGCTGCGAAAACGCAGCCGATAGCTCATCTCGATGCCGTCGAACTGGCCGCCGATCACCTTCGTCATGACTGTGACGTCGCCCCGTGGCTCGTCGCGCGTCGAGATGATCTCGACGTTCTCCTGCCGGTAGCGGTCGAGACGACTGCCGTAGGTGCGAGAGAGGTGCGCCTTGAACTCGCGCACGAACATCCGCTTCTGGTCCTGGGTGAAGCGCTTCCAGTTCCGGGCGAGCACGAGCTTCGACATGGTCGTGAAGTCGAAGACGTCGAAGGCGATCGCCTCGATGCGGCTACGCCGCGTCGGCTGGTCGAGGGACTCGTCCGCGAGGATGGCGAGCACCTTGCCGACCGTGTCCTCGACGACGTCGCGGGGGCCGAGCGGTGCGGCAGATGCAGCGTCGTCATCGGCCGCGATCACCGGAACGCTCGCGACGAGCACGAGCGCGGCCGCACCGGCGGTCAGGAGACGTCGTCTGGAGAGCAGCGGTGCACGATCGCGAAGGGACATGAAGTCGAAAGCCTACGCCGCCACCCGCCATGCGTCGATGCGCACGGCCGCGTCGGCCTCGCCTGCGGGCTCCACGTCGTCATCGAAGTCCTCGTCGAGGTCTTCGTCGTACTCCTCGTCGTACTCGTCATCCTCGAGCTCGTACTCGTCCTCGAAGTGGTAGAGATCTTCGTCGCGCTCGTCCTCGCGACCGCGCTCCGTGCGCGAGTCGACCTTCGCCCGCCGGTTCTGCAGGTACGCGTTCCGCAGGAACACGTAGTAGTCGAAGCTCTCGGCGCGATTCGCGTCGATCTCCTCGATGTAGCCCGAGCGCAGGTTCACCACCTCGACGCCGCTGACGAGCAGGGTCGAGTAGAAGGGGAGAAACGAGAAGTAGAGCGTCGCCGCCGAGTCGGCGAGGCGCCCGATGCCATCGCGCACGGTCGACGGGCCGAAGACCGGCAGCACGAGGTAGGGGCCCGAAGGCGTGCCCCAGTAGCCGAGGGTCTGCCCGAAGTCCTCGTCGTTCTGGGGGATGTCGACGGCGGTACCGACGTCGAGGAGGCCAGCGACGCCGAAGGTCATGTTGAAGACGATGCGGAGGAAGTCGTCGCGCACGTGCACGGGCTTCAGCTGCAGGACGTTGTTGCCCAGGATCACCGGCATCTGCAGGTTGTCGTTGAAGTTCGTCACGCCCGTCCGGAAGAACCCCGGCGTCATGAAGCGCCAGCCCTCCGCCACGGGCCGCACGATGAAGATGTCGCCCCACTCGTTCAGCTGGAAGATCACGCGGTTGAAGGGCTCCCAGGGGTCGGGGTTGCGCGGACGGGTCTCGGCGAGCGCCTCCACGTTCGACACCTCGACCGTGGGCGTCTCCTCCGCCCCCCCGGCGGCCGGGACCGCAGCAGCAACGACGGCCGGCGCGAGGCCGCAAGCCAGCGCAACCCCGGCGAGCCACCCGGCGAAGGGCGCGCCTCTCCGGCCCCGCCCTGCGCGCGGCCTCGTGCCGCTCGATCCCCCGATTCCGCCGAACGCTTCCACCTTCGCCTCAGTCGTCTCCGTGCACGATCGAGCCGACGAGCTTGTCGAGGTTGATCGCGCTCTCGGTGAACGAGAACACCTCGCCATCAGTGAGATTCACGTCCTCGGCCCCCGGTTCCAGGGCGACGAACTGGTCGCCCAGGAGCCCCGACGTGCGGATCGCCGCCGCCGTGTCGATCGAGAGCAGGACGTCCTCCTGCACCTCGAGGGTCACGCGCGCCCGCAGATCGTCGTCTAGCTCGATGGCGCGGACCCGACCCACGGTGACGCCGGCCAGCCGCACCGGCGAGCGGTCGGTGAGCCCGCCCACGTCGTCGAAGGACGCGAAGAGGGTCAGCGCCGGCGCCTGCACGAGCGAGAGGCCGCCGACCTGCAGCGACAGCCACGCCACCGCCGTGAGCCCGGCGCACACGAAGAGCCCCACCCAGAAGTCGCGCCTCGAATTCACGTGCATCCCTTTTTCCTCCACCGGGGTGCGCGGACGGGTGCCGCCCTCCCCTCTCACATCGACCAGATCGCCCCCGAGCCGAAGCCCCGAACGCTCGAACCAGCCCTCTCAGATCTCCCAGATCGCCGTGATCGCGTAGTCGGTCAGCAGGATCCACACCGACGCGGTCACGACCGTCGACGTCGTGGCCCGGCTCACCCCCGCCGCATTCGGCTCGCACGAGACGCCGCGCCAGGTCGCCAGCCAGCCGACGAGCACGCCGAAGACTGCCGACTTCACCAGGCTCTGGGCCACCGAGTCGTGGAAATCGACCGATCGCTCGATGCTCGAGAGATAGCTCCCCCCATCGAGTCCCAGCAGCTCGACCCCGACGAGGTACGCCCCCCCGACGCCGAACGCGATGAAGAGCGCCGACAGCAGCGGCATCGAGAGTGCGAGCGCCAGCGCACGGGGCATGGCGACGAAGTGGATCGGGTCGATCGCCATCATGCGGAGCCCGTCGAGCTGCTCGGTCGCCTTCATCGCGCCGATCTCGGCGGTGACCGCCGAGCCGGCCCGGCCGGTCACGAGCAGTGCGGTCAGCACCGGTCCGAGCTCGCGGATCAGCGAGAGACCGACCGCCGTACCGAGCGACTCCTCGGCGCCGAACTGCACGAGCGTGTTGTAGAGCTGCAGCCCGAGCACGAGCCCGACGGTGAGCCCCGAGCCACAGATGAGCGCCAGCGACAGCACGCCCGAATCGAAGACGCCCTCGGCCACGGCGCGGAGACGCAGCGGCGGCTTCACCAGGGCCCGTAGCACGAGCCCGCCGAAGACGGTCGCGCGACCGAGCGACTCGACCAGCCCGGCGGCGGCGCCTCCGACGCGCGTGATGATCGAGCTCATCGACCCACCCCCGGCTCGCCGGCCGCGGGAGCGTCTGCGGCCAGGAGATAGGCCGCACCATCGGCGCCCATGAACTCGCGGATCGCCGAGTCGGCGCTCCCGGCGAGCTCACGAGGCGTGCCGACGAGCGCCTTCAGGTCGCGCAGCAGCACGATGCGATCGGCGAGCCGCAAGCTCGACGCGAGGTGGTGCGACGTGACGAGCACCGTCAGCCCGAGGCGGCGGTTCAGATCGACGAGCAGCGACTCGATGCGCGAGACGTTCGGCGGATCGAGCCCCGAGAAGGGCTCGTCGGCGAGCAGGATCTCGGGCTCCATCACGATCGCGCGCGCGAACGCGACGCGGCGCAGCATGCCGCCGGAGAGCTCCCCCGGCAGCAACGTCTCGACCTCGTCGAGGCCCACCGAATCGAGGGTGGCGCGCACGCGCTCGGCGATCTCGGCCGCGCCGCCGCGGCCGTGCTCGCGCAGGGGCAGCGCGATGTTGTCGAAGACGGTCATCGAGTCGAGCAGCGCGCCGTTCTGGAACTGCATGCCGAGGCGACGCCGAACGCGCCCGAGCCCGATCTCGCCGAGCCCGTCGATTTGCTCGTCCACCACCCTCACCTCGCCGGCGTCGGGGCGCTGCAGTCCGCCGATCAAGCGCAGCAGGGTGCTCTTGCCGCAGCCGCTGCTGCCCATGATGACCGACACGCGTCCACGCTCGAACGCGACGTCGAGGCCGTCGAAGACCGCGCGATCGCCGAACGCCACGCGCACGCCGGTGAGCTCGACGTGGGCGTCCTGTTCATCGGGCATGGTCAAGGGGCCGGGACTCCGTCTGCGTGGAGGCATCGCGCATGGCTGAGGATGCGAGCGAGCGAGCAACGGGGGGCGGGCCGTGGCGAGGGTACCCCAGCACTCTGACCCTGTTGAGGGCCCCGCGCACTCCGCACGAGGTACCCGTCCCGGGCGGCGGCATCGAAGACAGGCCCTTCGAGGAGGAGGCTCCATGCGGATCGGCGTCGCACTTCGCTCCATGGGACAGGCATCGCGCCCCGAGGTGCTGCTCGCCTGCGCGCGGGCCGCGGAGGCCGCCGGCATGGCCGACGTGTGGGTGCAGGATCACGTCGCGATCCCGCCCGACGACGCCGAGGGGAGCGAGGGGCGCTACCTCGACCCGCTGACCGCGCTGGCCTGGCTCGCCGGCGCGACCGAGGGCATCGGCCTCGGCACCGGCGTGCTGATCCTCCCCTATCGCCCCGCCCTGCCGACGGCGAAGGCCATCGCCACGGTGCAGGAGCTGTCGAGCGGTCGGCTTCGGCTGGGCGTCGGGGTGGGCTGGATGCAGCCCGAGTTCGACGCCCTCGGCGTACCGCGCAGCGAGCGCGCGCAGCGCAGCGACGCCGTGCTCGACCTGCTCGCCCGCGGCTTCGGCGCCGAGGACGATGTGGTCGTCGAGCACGATCAGCCGTTCCTCTTTCGGCCCAATCCCTCGAGGCCGCCCATCTACGTCGGCGGCCACGGCGAGCACGCCTTCGCCCGGGCGGCGCGCTACGGCGATGGCTGGTTCCCGATGCCGCGCTCGCGTCAGGATCTCGTCGACGGCATCGCGCGGCTCCGCGAGCGCTTCGCCGAGGCCGGACGCGGCGAGCCCGAGGTCGTGACCTTCGGTGCCGTACCCGCAGATGATCCGAAGGCCGGGCGCGCGCAGCTCGACGAGCTGGCCGAGCTCGGCGTCACGGGGCTCATCGCCGGCGGCGGCCGCTACGACGACCTCGACGGCTTCCTGCGCACGCTCGACGCGGTGGTGGCGGCGCGGGACGCGTGATGCCACGCGCGTCCCCCGCGCCCTTCCGCCTCAGTCGCCCAGCCCCTTCACCATGAGCTCGTTCACCACCTGCGTGAACGCCACCGGATCGGCGAGCTGGCCGCCCTCGGCCAGCACCGCGAGCGAGTAGAGCAGCCCCGCGTACTCGGCGACGCGCGGGTCGTCGCCCTGTGCGTCGAATGCGCTCTG
>CAYYSY010000040.1:0-9333 GCA_964474355.1 uncultured Spirochaetaceae bacterium
GATGTTCGCGACGTAGACGGCGTTCATTCCGTTCAGGTACTCCGGCTCGACGTCGGCGAGCCCCTCCTTGAGGAAGTCGCCGCCCTTCATGTCGCGGCTGAAGAGGATCACCTTCACCGACGCATCGACGGTCCGGCTCTCTCCATGTTGGTCGTCGAGGGTGAAGGGCTCGATCGCGTCGCCAACGGCGTAGTGCTGGGCAAGAGCGACGTCGGTCATCAGCATCGCCGAGAGGGCGAGTGCCCAGCGGAGCAACCTTCGAGTCGAAGAGTGACGTGTACGGCCTCGCATTCGAAACCTCACCCGAGTGACCAGGATGTCGCCGCACTCCTGGCACACGTCACGCTGGCGTAACCCCGAGCGCCCGCATTCGTGTGCGGAGCGCCACTGCAGTCGGTCCACCAGGATCCGCCGCTCAACGGATACAGCGCTCAGCTGCGGTCAACGGCGTCTCCGAGGCCGCCCTAGCACCCAAGGTTGACGCCAAAGGCTACCAGACGCAATTGGGAGGCGCTGTTGGACGTCAGCTGCAGCGCCTTGTTGGGCGACAACCACGAGACATCATCACTCTCGCTCAACCGGGAGAGCTACCCCCCGTGATTCTCGTGCGTGGCCGCCATGAGGACTCGGGCCGGGTGACCGTCGCCTGGACAGGATCGGTACGATTAGCTGTGAAGGGTGCCCTCCACCCCGGTGGATTCGAAGATTCGCGGCGCCTTCGACAGGGTCGAAGTAGTCGGCGTCAACGCTTGCGATGGACAGCCGGAGCGCGTGGCCAACCGCGAACTCATAGGAGGTCGGGAGCAGATCGAAGCGGAGCTCGACGACCTCGTCTGTACCGAGCGGCGCAGCACTGGCTCGATCGTAGAGACGTACCGGAACTGCGTCCCTATAGGGTGGCGAGCCTGTGATCGAGTCACGGTGCAAGGCACGAAGCGATCCCTCGGTCACGTAGCGGACGCTCTTGTCCGGCCCGACGTCCTCGAGAACGACGAACACAGTGGAATCGTCTGCGTCGGCCGAGAGATACAGCGTAACCATCGGATGCCCGGTCACTTCAAGTGACGCCGACAGAGGGGGCGACGTGTAGGAGAGGGATCGATTGCTGAACGATTCCTGGTCCGGGTAGAGAATCGCGCTCTCGGTGGGGCCCACCAGCGCCGTCCAGCGCGACATTGGACCGGACCCGAGCGCTGTATCGATGCTGTAGTCATCGTGACCGCTTGCGACCTCCGGCGTATCGGTCAGTCGACCGTTCTCCGCGAGCCGGAACCGGAGTTCGTCGACTTCGGCAGGCGGCCAATCGTTGGACGACCGCCAGACCTCGGCCCCCATCGTGTAGTAGTGGACGCGTGGCTCTTGATCGATCCCAGTGGGCAGCCCCAGGAGATGGAAGTCGAAGAACTTGAGGATTTCGGCGCGATGATCGAAGCGCGCCTTCGCTCGGACGAAGGGACTGGCATTGTGCGCGCCTCCGTGATCCCAGGGCCCGATCATCAGCTTGTTGTCGGGATGCGACAGCGTGAGGAAGCGCCGGATCGCAGCATGTTGATAGGCACCGTCGAGCCAACCGCTATAGCTGTACACGGGGACGCCCGCGGCATCGATCTGTTCGGCGAACGCGTGGGGAGACATCCGGTCGATCCCGGCGATACGCGGCGAAACGTCATCGCGGAACGTGATGTGCTCCGCCTCCTCATCGACGTCGACGTTGCCGCTCCTCTCCGATAGTGCATCTCGCAGCCGACGCGACCCGTCCTCACCGTCGACTGGGCGCACACCTCGCACAGCCAGCCGCTGGTACCAGACTTCGACCGGGGGATCATTGCGGTCGAGCTGCCGATTCGTCTCAGCCCAGCGGTCGATGTACCAGCGCGCGCGCAGGCCTCCGGGAAATCCGATCTCGTCGTACGCATCGAAGGGGCTGAACATGGGTGTAGCGGCACGCACGGCCGGGTGACCATTGACCACAAGGAACTCGGCCGCGCCGCCGGCGTACGAAACACCCCACGCCCCTATCTTTCCGCCGCTCCAGGGCTGGGCGACGATCCAGTCGACGACCTCCGCTCCGTCTGCGACCTCACGCTCCCAATACGAATGCTCCCAGGTGCCAAACGACGCACCCGTGCCCCGCACGTCCACGTCGACCCACGCATAGCCACGTGACACGAAGTAGCGGCGGTACGAGCCCCACAGCAGGAAGCGCCCGTCCACGAATCGATCGAATGGGAAACGGATATCGAGCGAGCGCCAGTAGCGCGTCTGGTGAAGAATCGTGGGAATCCGCTGGCCGGCTTCGAGATCACGCGGGAGGTGGAGGTCGACCGCGAGCTCTGTGCCGTCGCTCATCGGCAGGTAGAACGACGAGCTCTTGATGTGCGCGAATTCTGGAGCGCGCCCATAAGGACTGGGCCCGTCCGGCCCGCCCGCAGGCTCGACGGCGCTCCCGATCGCACAGAGCATGGCCACGATGGCCCCGATTCGAAACAGGGCCGACGCAGGCATCCAACCTCCCATCGCTCTCCGCATTGTGGCAACACCCCGCTCGGTGGCCGATGAGGTAGCGGCTCGTACGATGCCACGCGTGCCGCCCGACGGATCGGCGTTCAGCGGCTTGCGGCGACCTGGCACAGCGGCTGTGACGCCTTAGATGCCCGCGATCGTACCATGATCGCTAGCGCTCAAACGTGAGCAAGTCCGCTGCAACGGCTTGTTAGGCGGCAGGTGGCTCAGCCCTCAGGCGAAGAATCCTGGCATCGGAAGGCCCCGAGTAGCGGCCTATGAGCGAGTAGAAACGCAGGACTGTGCGGCCTAGGAGTCCATACTTCTCGGGGTATGCGTCCATCACGCGGGCATGTTCCTCGGTACCAAACGGGACCTGTGTTGCGCTGACCAGATAGCTCAACTCGTCGACGATCAGTTCGAAGTTGGGATTGCGCTTAACGTCGCGAGACCATCGAGTGTCCGCGGACCGGAGATAGCCGGATTCACCGATCACGCCCACCCATAGCCGCGTTGTGCGAGGTTCACCGTTCGAGTCCATGGTGGTAACCAGAATCATCTGCCGATCAGCGATCGTCCGCCAGTCAAGCTGCTCTTGTGAGGCCGAGACGGCGCGATCGCAGGAAGCGAGCAATGAGACGGCGGCGAGGAACAGCACATAGCGCGAATGCATCGACTGCCGCCTAACTACCATTCAACTATCAGCGCCCATCGCCGATATCAAACTAACCGGAGACTAGCGTCGCGCCCGAACAGGCTCCAAGCACCCCCGTCATCGATCGAGTTCCCGAGCCCACATCCGGCTCTCGAATTCTTCATGACGACACGTGGCGCGTAGCACCCATTCTGAAAAGAGGAGTATCGAGACAGCGACGCTGCCGCGCGCGACGCGGCGGGCGGGCGGGCCACACCACCGCTCGGCGATCGCTCCCAGCTTCTCGACAGAGACCGCGCCAGTTCCTGCTCCGCGCCCCGCCCTACCGCGCCGCCTCGAAGAGCTCCGGATCGGCCGTCTCCGACAGCACCAGCTCCTCGTGCCGCTCGAGCGCGCGGTCGAGATCCCAGGTGCCCTGCGCGAGCAACGCCGGCCGGCCCTCTCGATCCTCGACCACGCGAATCCGCTCCGAGTAGCGGAAGATCTCGGGGTCGAACTCGCCCTGGGGCCAGCGCGCCAACGTGAAGGGCATCTGCGAGAGCTTCAGATCGACGCGGTACTCGTCCTTCAGGCGGTGCTTCATCACGTCGAATTGCAGTGGACCCATGGCGCCGAGCACGATCGCGGCCGAGCCCGTGCCCGGCTCGCGGAAGAGCTGCACCGCGCCCTCCTGCACGAGCTGGTCGAGCCCCTTCTCGAGCGCCTTGCGATTCTCGACCCCCGCCACCTCGACCCGCATGAAGCTCTCGGGCGAGAAGCTCGGGATGCCCGCGTACGAGAAGTCGCCTTCGTCCGAGAGCGTGTCGCCGATGCGGAACACGCCGGGGTCGAAGAGCCCGACGACGTCGCCGGCCACCGCCTCGGTCACCTCCTCTCGCTCCTGCCCCTGAATGAGCGTCGAGTTGGTCAGCCGGAACGGCTTGCCCGTGCGGACGTGGGTCGTCTGCCGGCCCTTCACGAATCGACCGGAGCACACGCGGAAGAACGCCACGCGATCGCGGTGGTCCTTGTCCATGTTCGCCTGGATCTTGAACACGAAGCCCGAGAAGGGGCGCTTCTCGGGGTCGATCGGCCCGGCGTCCGAGACGCGTGGCGCCGGCTTCGGCGCCATCGCTAGGAAGTGGTGCAGGAAGGGCTCGACGCCGTAGTTGGTGAGCGCGCTGCCGAAGAACATCGGTGTCTGCTCGCCGTGGGCGATGGCCTCGATGTCGAACTCGGCGCCGGCGCCTTCGAGCAGCTCGAGCTCGCCCGACACGTCATCCGCGAAGTCACCCATTGCAGCCTGCACGGCATCGCTGCCGATCGCGCCCTCGATGATCTCCGTGTCGACGCGGTTCGTGCCGTGATCGCCGCCCGAGAAGAGGATCGCCTTCTCTTGCAGGCGGTCGTACACGCCCTTGAAGCCCGCACCGGCGCCGATCGGCCAGTTCACCGGCACGGCGTCGATACCGAGGATCTCCTCGATCTCGCCCATGAGATCGAGGCCGTCACGGCCCAGCCGATCCATCTTGTTCACGAACGTGAAGATCGGGATCTTGCGCAGCCGGCACACCTGGAAGAGCTTGCGCGTCTGCGCCTCGACGCCCTTCGCTGCATCCATCAGCATCACGGCGCAGTCGGCGGCCATGAGCGTGCGGTAGGTGTCCTCGCTGAAGTCCTTGTGCCCCGGGGTATCGAGGATGTTCACACGGAAGCCGTCATAGTCGAAGCACATCACCGAGCTCGACACCGAGATGCCCCGCTGGCGCTCGAGCTCGAGCCAGTCGCTGGCGACATGCTTCGCGCCGCGCCGGCCGCGCACCGCTCCCGCCTCCCGGAGCGCCCCGCCGTACAGCAGGAGCTTCTCGGTCATCGTGGTCTTGCCCGCGTCGGGATGCGAGATGATCGCGAAGGTGCGCCTGCGGGCGATCTCGCGCGCGAGCTCGCGCCGGGCGCCTTCGGTCTCTTCGGGTTCGGCGTCTTCGCTGGCCACCTGGCCATCTCCTCGGGTGCGGGGTGCCGGGGGTGTACCGCAGCAGACGCCCGCCAGGCCACCATGGGGCGCCCGCGGCCACGAGCCCCCGTGCGCGAGGCGCGTCGGGGTCCGCAGCGCATCAGTAGCCGCCGCGCAGGGTGCCGGTGAACGCTCACTCTCGCATCACCCTGTGTCGCCTTGCTGACACCCACTCCGGAGAGCGGGGCCGGCGCGAGGATCTGATATGATCCGCCGCCGCCGAGAGAGATCGGCAACCACACGGCAAGTCCACGGCATTCAGAAGGAGCCCCGGGATGGCGAATCGCGTCGACGAGATCTTGAGCTGGTACGGATCGGACAACCCCGGAGTGCTCAAGAACCTGCGCTGGATGATGGAGACCGGCACCCTCGCCGGCACCGGCAAGATGGTGATCCTGCCCGTCGACCAGGGCTTCGAGCACGGCCCGGCGCGCTCGTTCGCGAAGAACGCCCCCGGCTACGACCCGCTGTACCACTACCAGCTCGCCATCGACGCCGGCTGCAACGCCTACGCGGCGCCGCTCGGCTTCATCGAGGCCGGCGCACGGCAGTTCGCGGGCCGCATCCCGACGATCCTCAAGCTCAACAACAGCGACTCGCTCTACTCGAGCGATGACCCGTGCCCGGCGATCACCGGCTCGGTGGATGATGCACTCCGGCTGGGCTGCGCCGCCATCGGCTACACGATCTATCCCGGCTCTTCGCACCGCAACGAGATGTACGGCGACCTGCGCGCAATCGCCGAGGAGGCGAAGGCCGCCGGCCTCGCCGTGGTCGTCTGGTCGTATCCCCGCGGCGGCGGCCTCAGCAAGGACGGTGAGACGTCGATCGACGTCGCGGCCTACGCCGCGCAGATCGCAGCCCAGCTCGGCGCCCACGTCATCAAGGTGAAGCCGCCGACCGCCCTCATCGAGCAGGACGCCGCGCGCAAGGTCTACGAGAGCGAGGGCATCAAGATCGACACCCTGGCCGATCGCGTCTCGCACGTGATCCAGTCGGCCTTCGACGGCCGCCGAATCGTGATCTTCTCCGGTGGCGCCGCGAAGGGCGAGGACGAGGTGCTCGAGGAGATCAAGGGCATCGCCGACGGCGGCGGCTTCGGCAGCATCATGGGGCGCAACTCGTTCCAGCGCTCGAAAAGCGACGGCATCAAGCTGCTCCAGACGGTGATGCAGATCTACAAGGACACCGCCTGATCCCAGCGGGCTCTGCGCCCCGGCTTCAACCCGGGATCGACCGATCCCGTGAGAGCCTTCAGCCCAGACGAGAGCCTTCAGCCCAGGATCGACCGATCCCGTGAAAGATCCTTGGTCATGTTCTTGTGGTGCGCCTCGAGCGTCCCGCCGCCGATCTCGAGCAGCTTTGCGTCGCGCCAGAGGCGCTCGACCACGTACTCGCCCATGTAGCCGTTGCCGCCAAGGACCTGGATCGCCGAGTCGGCGACCTGCTTTGCGACCTGGCTCGCGACGAGCTTCGTCGCGTCGGCGTCGACCCGCTGCCCCCCCGTCGTGAACGAGTGATGCCGCGCGACGTCATAGACGAGCGCGCGCGCGGCCGCCGTCGCCGCGTAGCTCTCGGCGATGTGGCGCTGGATCTGGCCGTAGTCGGCGATCGGCCGCCCGAACGTCTTGCGCTCGTTGGCGTAGTCGACCATCACGCGCAGGCAGCGGAGTGCGATGCCCGTGGCCTGGGCCCCGAGCGTCAGCCGCTCGATCTCGAGGTTCCGCATCATGTGGCGGGTGCCCTGCCCGACCTCGCCCATGACGTTGGCGGCCGGCACCTTCACGCCGTCGAAGACGAGCTCTGCGGTGAACGAAGCGCGCATGCCGAGCTTGTCCGTCCACTTCTGGCCCAGCGAGAACCCCTCGAAGCCCTTCTCGATCAGGAACGAAGTGATCTCGCGCTCGCCGGTCGCCGCGTAGACGATGAAGACGTCGCCGAGCGTGTGCTCGTCGATGCCGCCGTTCGTGATGAAGGTCTTCGTGCCGGTGACGACGAAGTCCTTGCCATCGGGCACCGCGCGGGTCGACATGCCGAGCACGTCCGTCCCTGCCCCCGGCTCGGTCATGCACATGCCGCCGACGTGCTCGCCGGTCGCCACCTTCGGCAGGAAGCGCTCGCACTGCTCCTCGCTGGCGTTGATCGCGAGGTTGTGAGCGAAGAGGATCGAGTGCGCGAGCACGGCCAGCGCGAAGCCCGGATCGCTCGTCGAGAGCACCTCCATGAGCTGCACCGCCGCGACCGCGTCCATGCCGGCGCCGCCGTACTTCTCGGGCAACGTGATGCCGAGCAGACCGAGCTCACCCGCCTGGCGAAAGAGGTCGACGTTGAAGCGCTCTGCGCGATTGAACTCGGTGGCCTGAGGCTCGACCTCTCGCTCGACGAACTCGGCGAGCGTCTTCGCGAGCATGGCGTGCTCGGGGGTCGGCGCGTAGAGGTCGAAGGACCGCCAGGCTTCGGCTTCGCTCATCGGGGTCTCCGGCTCGTGATGCTGGGCATCGGTGACCGGAGAAGCTAGCAGGGAGGGGGAGCGGCTAGGCCGAGAGGATCGAGTCGGCGATGAAGCCGTTGATCGTCTCGCGCAGCACCGGTTCGACGCCGCTGAACACGATGCCGAGATCGGGCATCAGCTGGTAGGCCGCCTCGGCGCTCATCTTGATCGGCCCGATGCCGGGCAGCGAGAACATCATCTCGAAGGTCGAGCCGAGCGGGAGCTTCTCCTCGGATCGCAGCAGGGCGCCATTCTCGGACAGCGAACGCATCTCGGCGTCCCACTGCCGACCCCTGCGGCTGCAGCTCACCCCGATGCGAACCGGAATGCGCGGAGTCGATCGCGGCGTCAGCTCGAAGACCCGCTGCAGGATGCAGTAGAGGTCGTGGAGACCCGCCGGCCGACGCACCGCAGCGACGATCCGCGAGTCGCCCGAGTCGGCCCCGTGCCGTCCGGTCAGCAGGATCACGGGCCGCTCGGCCTCGCCTCCGGGATCGGGCACGTCGGGCAGCTGCCGCTCGTCCGCCAGGAAGAGATGAGGCGAGCCGGGGGGCAGGTCGGCCTTCGACCGCTCCTCGAACTCCTCGGGCCGCATGATCAGATATCCCAGCCGGGCCAGGATCGACTCCGTCTTCTCGACGAAGCTCTCCGGTCGGGCGTAGGCCACCAACACACGGACGGGTCCCGTTCGTAGGCTCATGCCCCCAAGAATCGGCTGTCCATCAGCCTCAATTGAGTCGGGAATCAGATCTGCCGGCCGCATGGGGTCGCGCCGACGCGTAGCCCGACGGCAGAAGCGTCCAGTGCCGCTAGACTCGTCGACGTGGACGCGAACCCCGCGCTGGCATCGTGGCTCGTCGCGCAACGCCTGCCCATCGAGCAGAGCATGCGCCACGCAATGGGGCCCGCGGCGCCCCGGGCCTCCGGCGGCGAGGCCGAGACCCTACGCCGCTTCCGGAGCTTCACTTCGGTCGCTCTCCATCGCGGGGAGCTGCGCGCCCCCGCCCTCGACGGACTCCAGATCAACGAGCGACGCATGGCGGCGCTCCTCGACGCCTGGCTCGCAGCGGCCTGCCAGCTCGCCGGCCCCGATGCCGAGGACGTGCGGCAGCAGCTCGCGCCGCTCGTCGAGCAGTTCAGGCAGGCCCTCCGCCAGACCAGCTCCGGACGCACCGCGCGCGGCAAGCCGCGGGCGGCGCGGCGCGCGGTCGTCGCGGCCATCGACCGCATCGCCGACGGCTTCCTCGCGATCGACACCGTGAGCGGCACCATCGCCGACGCGAACCCCGCAGCGGGCGCGCTGCTCGGCACGGCGCGGGACACGCTGCTCGGCGTCGACTTCGACTCGTTCGTGCCCGAGGACGCGCGCACCTTGTGGCGGACGCGGCTCGACTCGATGGCCGAGGGCGGCGATCACGAGCGCTTCGTATCGGCCCTGCGCGACGTTTCGGGCGAGCTGCTGCCCGTCGAGGTCGGCCTGACGGCCTACCCGACACGCGGGCGCACGCTCGCCCTCGCCCTCTGTCATCCCGTGGTGACGTCGGCGGAGACCCAGGCGGCCCGTCCCGGCAACGGAGATGCTGCACGATCGGGCGCGGTACCGGCGCCGATGCCCGCCGTGGACCCGGTCGCACACGGCGATCGAACCGTCGACGCTCCGGCGCCGGCGGGCTTCGCGCGTCTCTCCGATGG
>CAYYSY010000041.1:0-13507 GCA_964474355.1 uncultured Spirochaetaceae bacterium
GAAGCGCATCCAGGCCGTGATCTACAGGCACGCGGTGTTCCAGGTGTGGAGGAACCTGGTGAAGGTGGCCTCGGAGCGCGAGCGGGGGAAGACGCCGGCACAGCGGCTCGGGGTGACCGACAAGCGGTGGACGATCCCGGAGCTCCTGGCGATCAGGCGCTTCCCGACGAGAAGGCGACTTTCGAAACGAGTGGCGGACTACTACTGGGGACGCGTGCGGAGTCGGTTCGTTCGTGGCGAGCTGTGGCACGAGCTCGGGTTCGCGATCTGAGCAGATCGGGAAGCTGAAGTCCCTTCGAGCTGGATCGAGAGGCAGGGATGCTCAGCCGGGGTTCATTCTCGGCGAGCGATCTCGGCGAGCTACAAGTCCAATCTTCGAACCACGTGAGTTGAAATCTCGTGAAGAAACGCTAAGTTCCGTCACCCGTTGAATGGGCGAGGTTTGCCCGTAACCCAACTCAAGTGAATCTCACGCCTGGTGGCCGGTCGATCTCCGGCTGCATCCAGTGCTCCGGGCGAATGTGACGGCCGTGAGGCGCGTGTCAGAGCACCGAGAGGAGCCGGGCGCGCGCCGCCTGAAGGCCCCAGAGGGCGTGGCGATCTGGTGAAGGGCGTGGTGAGCGTCTCATGTGCACCCTGATCGCGGTTCATCGTCGGGTTCCGGGCCGTCCGCTGGTGGTGGCGGCCAACCGCGACGAGTACCTGGACCGACCGGCCGAGGGGCCGGCGATCCGCGAGACGAGGGTCGGACGGGTGCTGGCGCCCCTGGACCGTCGCGCTGGGGGTACCTGGCTGGGGCTGAACGAGCGGGGCGTCTTCGCCGCGCTCACGAACCTGAGGGCCGACGCTCCGGACCCGCAGCGGAGATCACGGGGCGAGGTGGTGCTGGACGCGCTCGGCGCAGCCAGCGCAAGCGAAGCCGCGAGGCTGCTCGGAGAGCTCGAGACGGAGGCATACAACCCGTTCAACCTGTTCGTCGCCGATGACCGGTCTGCCCACGTGATCGTCTATCGCGATCGGCCGGTGACGCAGCGACTGGCAGCCGGCGTGCACGTGATCGGCAACGTCGAGGCAACGGGACCCGGGAATCCGAAGGTGAAGCGGATCCGGGACGAGGTGGAAGAGGTGCTCTCGGCGGAGCTGATGGGCTCGGCCGGGCGCGACGACGACGAAGGACTGCTCGACCGGCTCGCAACCGTCTGCCGCCACCACGGCAGCCCCGGCAGCGAGACGCAGAAGACGCGAGACAGGCAAGAGGCAAGCAACGAGGACAGACATCTCGAGAATCGAGAGCCGCTCGGCGACACGTGCGTCCATATCGAGGGCACGTACGGAACGCGCAGCTCACTGCTTCTCGAGCTCGGGGCCGGCTTCTCCGGAGGACGGCTCCTGCACGCGGATGGTCCGCCGTGCCGCACGGCGTACGAAGACGTTTCCTCTCTGCTGATCGAACTCGGGCGGCGGCCTGCAGTCGATACGGCGGAGTCACTCATGAGGACAGCGAGTTGAGAAGAATCGGCAGCAACATCCGAAAGAAGAACTCCGACGAGCGCTCGCATCGGATGACCCAGAACATCATCGTCTACTCCGAGACCGAGGCGCCGAAGAACGACTATCCGCGGAAGATCGTGTCGCCGCCGCGCCCCTCCTCGTGCTGCACCGAGGAGAACCGCATCAGCGTGGGCTCGGTGCGCGAGGTCGAGGGCTTCAAGTTCTGTTACAAGGTCTGCAACGAGTGCGGCCACGCGGTGAAGTACTTCTTCCCCGCCGTCGAGTCGACGAGCCAGGCCGTCAAGCGCTACCGCGAGAGTCAGCGCTACCTGGTCAGCTAGCCGCGACCGACCAGTGAGATCCAGAGAGGCGGCCTCCGGGCCGCCTCTTCTGTTTCGGGACGGACCTCGCACACGAAGGCGCGCCGAGAAGATGTCCAACCGAACCGAAGAGGCTCCGCGCATCGAGACCCTCGAGCAGGCAGCTGCCTGGCTCGAAGGCTTGATCAACGTCGAGCGCGCGCCGGACATCCCGTACCGGCGGCTCGGGCTGGGGCCGATCGAGGCCCTGCTCGCGCGGCTCGGCCATCCCGAGAGCGCGGCGCCCATCGTCCACGTCGCCGGCTCGAAGGGCAAGGGCTCGACGTGCCTGCTCGTCGAGGCGCTGCTCGGCGAGCTCGGCGCCAGGGTCGGCACCTTCACTTCACCGCATCTCGTCAGCTGGACCGAGCGCTTTCGCGTCGCCGGATGCGACGTCGAAGGCGACGCCCTCGCGCGCGCCGTGGCGAAGGTTCGCCCCGAGGTCGAGGCGCTCATGGGTGACCCGGCGATCGCGCCCACCTTCTTCGACGCGACGACGGCCGCCGCGCTGGTGGTGTTCGCCGACGCGGAGACGGACCGCATCGTGCTCGAGGTCGGCCTCGGCGGCCGCCTCGACTCGACCAACGCCGTCGCGCCCGCCGTCACGGCGATCACGTCGATCGAGCTCGAGCACACCGACCGGCTCGGCAATACACTGGGCGCCATCGCAGCGGAGAAGGCCGGCATCCTGAAGCCCGGTGTGCCGTGTGTCGTCGGGGCGCTCCCGGCCGAGGCCGAGGCCGCCGTCCGCCGCAGGGCCGACGAGGTCGACGCGCCGCTGCTCGTGCACGGCGTGGACTGGAGCGTGGAGCCGGCCGGCCAGTCTCGGCCCGGGCACGCTGGCCGGCGAAGTCTCGAGCTGTGCTTCGCCGGCGGCGGTCGGGTGCCGTTCGAGCTCGGTGTCCCCGGTCGTCACCAGGAGCACAACGCCGGCGTCGCCCTCGTGCTCGTGCACGAGATGCTCGCTCGATCGGGTGAGGCACCCACCGATGCCGAGCTCGGCGCCGCGGCCGCCCGCGCGTGGACTCGGCTCGTGTTGCCCGGCCGCCTCGAGCAGGTGGGCGACGCGCCGATCTGTCTGGTGGATGCGGCGCACACGGCGGCGTCGGCTGGCGAGCTCGCCCTCCACATCGATGCTCTCGGGGCCCCGGCCGTTGCGCTCGTGGTCTCCGTCTCTGCAGACAAGGACATCGACGGGGTGCTCGCACCGCTGCTCGCGCGGGCGCGCGCGGTCTGGGCGACGCGGGCGGAGCCGATCCGCTCGCTGCCTGCGCCCGATCTCGCCAAGCGGATCGCGGAGCTCGCGCCGGGCGTCGACGTCCACGTCGAGCCGGACGTCGCCGCGGCCTGCGCGCACGCCTTCGAAGAAGCGGGGAGCGACGGCGTGGTCTGCGCTGCCGGCTCGGTCTATCTCGCTGGCGCCGCCCGTGTGGCGCTCATGCGCCTCGCATCGCCCGCAACGCCTCGAGCACGCGCTTCGGACTGAGGGGCTCGCGGGCCTCGACCCGGCCTGGCCGGTCGTTCTCGAGTCGCAGCGCGGCACGGCGCAACGACTGCGCCGAGCGACCGATGCGCCCCAGGACGTCGTCGAGGTTCGAGCGCAGGCTCCGTGCCATCCAGAGCCGCTCGAGATCTTCGCCGAGCACGGCCTGCACGTCGGCGAGCTCGCGCAGGCGCCGCGCGAGCCGGCGCCGCTCGGGCGCGCGAAGCGACCCGTGGTCGCGGCGCCATGCGAGCTCGTCCAGGCCGGCCTCGGCCTTGAGACAGGCGAAGAGCGACGCGTGCGCCGCCCAGCTCATCTCCTCGAGGGTGAGGGGATCGTCGACGCCATCGGCCTCGAGCGCATCGATGCGATCGATGACGCGCTCGAGCTTTCTAATCGCCGCGCGGAGCTTCGCCGGCTTGCAGTGGTCGACGAAGACCGGCGCGTCGAGCGGCTCGAAGAACACGACCTGCACGCCCGAGCCGTTGAAGAACGGAAAGCCGAGATCGTGGACGTCACCGAGCGCGCGCACGATGCGCGCGACCTCGCCGCGTCCGTCGCCGAAGCGCAGTCGCGAGAACGCGCGGTCGAAGTCGGGGGCCGGGCACGCGCCCGACCAGGCCTGCTGGGCGCCCCACGCGTAGCCGAAGAACGAGAGGCCCTGCAGGTTGTAGTGGCCGAAATCGCCCCAATCGGTGTTGAGCAGGCCGATTGCGCCGTGGCGCCGCCCGGCATCGGCCCAGCGCTCGATGTTCTTCCAGCTGTTCTCGATGCGCGGAAAGAGGCAGTTCCACGACGACGTGCCGGGGCAGACCATGAAGTCGCGCCGGTGCTTCGCGAACACCTTCACGCGATCGAAGTCGAAGTCGGCCTCGTACCACCAGTCGAGGAAGACGAGGTCGTCGTCGAGCTCGGCGACGCGGTCGGGGTGAGCGTGGACGACGTCCGCCCAGATCATCGTGCGCTTGTCGTGCTCGCGCGCGAGTCGTTGCACGCGGTGCACGTGGTCGACGAAGACGCCGCCGGGGCCGCGCTTCGCCTCCTTCGCCGCGGACTGGCCGCGCGGCAGGTCCCAGGGCTCGTCGCAGTTCGCGTTGAAGAGCGGTGAGCGGAAGTTCGGCAGGTACTCGTCATAGAGCTCGGCGAGCAGCTTCGGCGTGCCGCGGTGCTCGGGCGCGATCGTCCAGCCGGCGTCGGTCTCGGCGAGATGCGCGTACTCGGGCAGCTTCAGCACGTGCTCCATGTGCCCGAGCGACTGGAGGCTGGGCACGAGCTCGACGTGATTCGCGGCGGCGTACGCGTCGAGGGTGCGCAGCTCCTCGGCCAGCAGCGGGCTGTCGTCCTCGCCGATGCCGGGATGACGGCGGAAGCGGAACGTGTGCTCGACGTAGAGCATCAGCACGTTCAGCTTGAGCGCGGCGCAGTAGTCGACGAGCTCGCAGAGCGTCTCGAGCGTCGGGACCTTCCCGCGCGACACGTCGAGCATCACGCCGCGGCGCTCGAAATCGGGCGCGTCGTCGATGCGTCCGAGCGGCAGCCGGCCACGCTCGTCGACGAGCTGCACGAGGGTCTCGGTGGCCCAGCGGAGCCCTGCGCTCCCGCCTGCCTCGATCCGCACGCCCTGCTTCGTGACGTCGACCCGGTAGGCGTCGCCCACGATGCCTTCGGCGTCACCGCGGGTGAGCTCGATGCAGGGGCCCAGGCCGCGCGTCGTACGGTGCGACTCGATCACGAGTGCGCAGGCGCTGCGCTCGGCGAGCCGGTCGCAGAGCTGGCGCGCCGTCACCAGGTCGCGGTCGCTGCTGCCGGGCGCGAGCACGATCGGGAGGTCGTCGGCCAGCGCGAAGTGCCCCGCGCGCTCGCGTCGTGTGCGCGGCTCGGGGACGAGGGGGCGCTTCGGGCGGGTGGTACTGCGGCGGGTGCGGGGCTTCTTCGTTCGGGCGGCCATCGCCGTGCAGCATACATCGGCGCACCGGCCGCGAGCGGCTCGGGCCGATGGGGCGGGCGATGCGAACGAAGCAGGGGGGCGTGTGGGGATGGGCGGGGCGCGAAGGGAAGAAGCGCCCGGACCGGCTCCTCGCACCGAAGTGCGAAGGGAGGGGTAGCCAGCCCGGGCGCCACAACCCTGGGTGCACGAGGTCCGCTCCTCGCTCACATCGTGCACGTGTCACCACTTGCGCCCCTCTACTAGAGCAAGGCGCGTGCCATCCCCCACGCTTTGGGCAAGTGGACGTGTGGCCCCGCTCACGAGCGCGACACGCCTCGGGGCGGTGCGTGGAGGCGCAGGGGACGTGCGCCGAGGCCGCCCGGGTGACGCATTTTGCGTCCGGCCACGCAGCCGCCGTGACCGATCTGCGTAAGAGCGAACGCGTTCTGCGCATCGCTGCGATGCGTGCGCGTCGCGAGGCGCAGTGGCAGCCAGCGGGTACGCTTCGCGCCATGTCGTACTTCGTCGCCATCCAGGCGCGCCGCGACCTCGCGCTCGTGGCGGCACGGGCGAGCGTGGTGACGCGCGCGCAGGATGGCTCGCTTCGGCGGAGCGACGGCGCCTTCGCGGTGCCCGAGATCCGCGCGGGCGAGCTCGCGCTCGAGCTCGAGGTCGATCGCAGCGCCATCGGTCGCAGCGCCCGCGTGCGCTGTGTGGTGCGAAACGATGCAGAGGGGCCGGTCGCGCTCGAGCGGGTGGCCCTCGCATTCGAGCTGCCCTGCGACCCGGCGGCCGACCTGACGTTCCTCCGAAACGGCTGGCAGTCGTGGTCGAAGTGCTCCGTCGAGCATGTCACCGCTGCTGGGGACCCGGCGTTTCCGTCGGGCGCGTGGCTGCGCGGCATGCACCACGCCGTCGGCGAGCGCATGACCGATCGCGGCGACTGGCACGAGTCGCACACCGTCAGCGCGGTGCGAGCAGGCGAGACCTCGGTCGTCGCCGGTATCGTCGAGACCGGCCGGCAGTTCGGCCTCGTGAACCTGCGCCGCGCCCGTGCCGGGGGCGGCGCGCGGCTCGAGATCGAGGTCGAGTGGGTCGTGGAGCAGGCGCTCGAGCCGGGTGAACGCTTCGAGCTCGAGGATGCCTGGCTCGCCATGGCCGCCGACGCGAACCGGCTGCTCGAGGATTTCGCGACCGTGTGGGGCAGCGCCGCCGGCGCCCGCACGAGCGCCGCTTTCCAGACCGGCTGGTGCAGCTGGTACCACTTCTTCCACGACGTTACCGAGGAGGCGCTGCTCCGCAACCTCGACGCGCTCGCGAGCCGGCGCGAGGAGCTGCCCGTCGCGCTCGTGCAGCTCGACGACGGCTACCAACGCGCCATCGGCGACTGGCTCGAGACGAACGCGAAGTTCCCGAGCGGGCTCCCCTTCGTCGCCGAGCGCATCCGCGACGCCGGCTTCGAGGCGGGCATCTGGACCGCCCCCTTCTCGGCCGTGCGCCACAGCCACCTGCTCGGCGAGCATTCCGACTGGGCGCTGCGGGACGACGACGGCGAGTGGCTGCGAGGCACGTTGATTCCGCAGTGGTCGGACGAGGGCTGGTGCTACGCGCTCGACCCCACGCACCCCGGGTTCATCGCCCACGTCGAGCGGGTGCATCGCACGCTGGCCGACATGGGCTTCACGTATCAGAAGCTCGACTTCCTCTACATGGCATCGATGCGGGGGCAGGCTGCGGATCCCGGCGTGAGCCGGGCCGGTCGGCTCGCGCTCGGTCTCGAGGCCGTGCGCCGGGGCGCGGGCGACACTGCGTTCCTGCTCGGCTGCGGCTGTCCGATGGGGCCGGCGGTGGGCCGCGTCGACGGCATGCGGATCGGTCCAGACGTCGCGCCGACCTGGGGCGTCGACGCGCCGAACGCGATCCCCGGCATCGAGCCAGCGTTGCCCGCGACCGGCTCGGCGATCAGGAGCATTGCGACGCGGCTCTTCATGCACCGGCGACTCTGGCTGAACGACCCCGATTGCCTGATGGTGCGGCGCCACGAGACGCAGCTCTCACCCGACGAGATCGGCTGCCTCGCCGACGCGATCGGCGCGAGCGGGGGCATGGTCGTCTTCTCCGACGACGTCGATCTGCTCGGGCCCGAGGACGCCGCGCTGCTGCGCCGCACGGTGGACGTCGCGCGGGCGGTCGACGCCGGCGCGCCGTGGGGCGTCGCGCGTCTCTCGGAGGGCTTCGTCGCGGATGCTGCCTTTGGCGCCGAGGCGAGCGGATCGCTCGCCTCGCTCGAGGTGCCGGCGGGCCTGCGCCGGCTGCACGCCGACTTGAATCTCTCGGACACGGCCGCGCAGCCCGGCGGTGAAGAGCTCGCCGCGCATGCGAGCCGCACGCGCGTCGACCCGACCGACAGGCCCGTCGCCGTGTTCTGCGACTTCGACGGCACGTTCATCGACCAGGACGTGGGCAGCGGTATCGCCCGGCGCTACCTCGCGCCGCAGCGCGACGCGATGTGGCGGCGCTTCGAAGAGGGCGGGCTCGACGCGTGGACCTACGTGGCCGAGCTCTTCGACGGCTTCGACCTGCCCGAGAGCGAGCGACTGGCGTTCCTGGATGCCATCGAAATCGATCCTGGCGCGCCCCGCCTCGTCGAGCTCTGCCGCGAGAAGGGCTGGCACTTCGAGGTGCTCTCCGACGGCTTCGACGTCAACATCGATCACCTGCGCGCGCGCTTCGGCGTCGACTTCGACTACCGCTCGAATCACCTCGAGATCGGGCCAGCGGGGTGGAAGCTCTCGCCCGGGGGCCGGCCGACCGACTGCGCGTGCGGCACCGGTACGTGCAAGCGCCGTGTGATCGAAGCCTTTCGCGAGGCGAGCCCCGACGCGATCGTCGTGCACGTCGGCAACGGCCGCGTCAGCGATCTGTGTGGGGCGCTCGAGGCCGACTGGGCCTTCGCCAAGGACACGCTCGCTCCGGCGCTCGACGCGGCGGGGCGGGCGCATCTGCGCTTCGCCGACCTGCACGAGGTCGCCGATGACCTCGAGCGGTGGCTCGTCCGCGCAGGAGACGGCCCGCCGGTCGCCGGCCTCGGCGCGGCGCGCAGCTGAGGCGCCGCTCTCCATCGAGGATCGTGGACGCGGGCGCGCGCCGGGCCCCATCCCGGCAGTCCCGAGCGGGGCGGTGGTGAGCCATCCGGGCTAACGTCCTGCTCCCGGCGCATCGCGCCGTGAAGCCAACGAGACGTCCCCATGTCCCCCTCTTCAGCAGCCAACGGGCGGCCCCACGAGGCCCGCCGACGCGTCGTCGTGGTCGGCGCAGGCCTGGCCGGCCTCGCTGCCGGCTGGCACCTCCAGCGTGCCGGGCTCTCGGTGCAGATCCTCGAGCGCCGTCCGCGAGCTGGCGGAAAGATCGACAGCGAGTGGATCGACGGCTTCTGTCTCGACGCGGCGCTCGAGCCCTGCTCGACCACCGACCGACACCTCATGGGCTGGATCGCCGATCTCGGCCTCTCCGACCGGCTGCTGCCGCTGCGCCCCGCGCAGCTCACCCAGGTGTATCGCGGGAAGATCCTGCCCATCGATCCCCAGCGACTCGCAGGCGTCGCGTCGATCCCCGGCGTCTCGCGGCTCGACGCGCTCCGGCTGATCCGCTGGCGGCGGCTCTTCGCACGCTACCGACCTCTGCTCGATCCCTCGGCGCCCGAGCGTGCAGCCGATCTCGATTATCGCAGTGCCTCCGACTTCACGCGCCTCTACTTCGGCGACAGCTGCTTCGAACGCTGGGTGTCGCCCGAGGCCACGAGTCTGTACGGCGGCGACGCCGCCGAGCTGAGCCGCGTGGCGACCCTGCTCTGGTGGGCTCGCGTCGGACTCGGCCGCGAGCGCACGGCGATCCACGGCATCGCCCGCCAGGGTCTGCAGGCGCTGGTCGACGAGGCGGTGTCGAAGCTCGATGTGCGCACCGGTGTCGAGGTGGCACGCGTCGACGAGGCCGCAGACGGCAAGGGAGGCTTCGTCCTCGACTGCGCCACGACCGACGGCCGGCGCGGCGAGCTCGAGGCCGACGCCGTCGTCCTCGCGACGAACGCCGGCGAGGCGGGGCGCCTCGCGGTGTCGATCGTTCAGCCCGCCGAGCGCGACATCCTGTCCGGCATGCGTTCGGGGCCGAGGGTCACGCTCTCCGTCGCGGTCTCGCGCCCGCTCTCGGGCATGCCGCAGCTCGTCCGCGTGCCTCATGTCGAGCGCCACGTGGTCGACGTCGCCCTCGTCGAGCCGGGCATCGCCGAGGGCCGCGCGCCGGTGGGCGCGTGTACGGTGACGTTACGCGCCAGCGACGCCTTCGCCGAGGCGAACGTCGGCGCAGGCGACGACGTGCTCGAGAAGGGGCTGATCGATGCGCTCGTGCGGCTCGCGCCCGACGCGCGGGGACACGTGTGCGAGACGCGCCTCACGCGCCGCGCCGCAGCGACGCCGCGCTTCGAGGTCGGGGCCTATCGCGCGCTCGCCCGCTTCGCGCGCGTGCAGAAAGACCGGCGATCACTCGGCCGCGCCCTCTACTACGCCGGCGATCATCTGATCGGCCCCGATGCCGAGTCGGCCGTGACGAGCGGTGTGCGTGCGGCGCGGGACGTGATCGCCGACCTGGGCGCTTGACCCTCGGGCTTCGAACCTGAGGGCGATCTGCGAGCGATGAGCGAGTAGATCGTATGAGCGAAGCGAAGGGAATGGGGGTTCGATCCGGAGGCGCGAAGCGCCGGAGCAAGCCGGGCGCCGAAGGCGCACGAGCAATCCCTCCCGGCGTGCCAGTCATTTCAAGTGGTTATGCGATTGGGCGTGGTGACCCTCGACTCCGGTACCTGAGGGTCGGGGGTTCGATCGTGAGCGCGGAGCACGAGCACGCCACGCAGCGGAGCTGTGTGAGCAATCCCTCCCAGCGTGCCAGCTACCAAGCCGCATTCGTCCGATCATGACCTGCCACCGATCTCTGCCTCAACCTGACCGGAGATCTCCGGGTGAACGCCCTGCGGCCGACAGGCCGCCATCGCCCAACGGGCGAACTCACTGAGCATGAAGCGATCGAGTGAAGACGGCGCCAGCGATGATCGAGGCACGCCGCGAATCGGCACCCGATGGAACGGCCTCATGTCAGAAATCGAACGTACGACTCCACCGTTTGGTGTCGAACTCCCCTCCTCCCCCCATCGGGGCAGGATCAGGCTCGGGATTCGATCGGCCTGGTGGTAAAGCACCCCTATACGCGAGGCAGAAGCCGCCTTAGGACTCACACTGGATCGAACGCTGGGTGTAGACTGAACTCCCCTGGCCATGAACGCTCACCTCGAGCGGGCTCGCCGGCCCTACGCAGCGGAGGATCAAGATCATGGAACTCGCTCTCAAGCGGTTCGTTGTTGCAGCGCTCGCGATCGTCGCGCTGGTCGGTACGCTCGGTGCCGGCCCGTGCAGCATGCCCTATATCGCCAATGTAAGCTGGACCTCCTACGGAATTCCCCACGTGCGAGCGACCGACTGGGGCAGCCTCGGGTACGGGTACGGCTACGCGTTCGCGCGCGACAACCTCTGTACCCTGGCCGAAGACATCGTCGAGGCAAACGGCGAGCTCTCGCGTTACTTCGGACCCGACGGTGGAAACCTCCAGAGCGACTTCGTGTGGGCGCTCTACAACTCCGACGACGCGGTGCAAGAGAGCTGGGCGCAGCTCGACACCGACAGCCAGGAGCTACTGCGCGGCTACGCGCGGGGCTACAACCGCTTCCTCGGCGACACCGGTCTCTCGGGACTCGCCGAGCCCTGTCGGGACGCGGCCTGGGTGCGCCCTCTCGACGAATTCGACATCTTGAAGGGGCTGACCAAGCTGACTCTCCGCGCCGGCGTTGCGAACTTCATCGACGCGATCGTCGGCGCCTCGCCTCCGCCCGCTCCCCTCGCGTCCGCGGCGTCGGTGCAGCCGCGGCCCGCAGCTGCGAACCTCGCTGAAGCTCAGCGCCTACTCGCGCAGACCGAGTTGCCGCAGTGGAACGTGCACGAGTTCGGAAGCAACGCGGTGGCGCTCGGCAGCGACGTGACCAACGATGGCGGCGGTGCCCTGCTCGGAAATCCCCATTTCCCCTGGTTCGGCATCAATCGCTTCCACGCCGTCCACCTCACCATTCCGGGCCGATACGACGCGATGGGCGCCTCAATCTACGGCTTCCCTTTGGTCAACATCGGGTTCAACCGGCACGTCGCCTGGAGCCACACGGTCTCGACCGCACGGCGCTTCGTGGTCCGTGAGCTGACACTCGCCGACGACGACCCGACGGCCTACGTCTACGACGGCGGCGTCGTCCCTATGACGGCCGACACGGTGACGGTGCAAGTCCTCCAACCGGACGACTCCCTGGCGCTGGAGAGCCACACCTTCTACTCGACCCAGTGGGGCCCGATGCTCATACTCCGGCCCCTCGCATTCTGGACGGCCACGAAGGCGTACACGCTGCACGACGTAAACGTCGACAACGTCCGCGGCCTCGCGCAGTACCGCGCGATGGGGCAGGCCAAGAGCATGGACGAGCTCATTGGAGCCGTCGAAGGCGGTCTGGCGCTGCCATGGGTCAACACAATCGCGGCGAGTCGCGATGGCGAAGCCTACTACGGCGACATCTCGACGGTTCCGCACGTTACCGACGCGAAGCTTGGAGCCTGCGCCAATACCTTTGTGGCCCAGGTGCTCTCCTCCGTGCGCGTCTACACGCTGGACGGCTCGACCTCGGCGTGCGATCTCGGCAATGACGCCGACGCACCCCAGGAAGGCATCTTCGGCGCTGGCAACCTCCCGAGCATCCGCCGCAACGACTTCGCACAGAACTCGAACAACAGCTACTGGCTCGCGAACCCCGCAGAGAAGCTCGAAGGCTTCCCGCAGATCATCGGCACCGATGAGGGCGGCCCCCAGAACTTGCGTACTCGGCTCGGCCTCGCCCAGATCGAAGACCGCATGGGCGGATCGGCCGGTCTACCCGGTGCGGGCTTCGACCGCCAGTGGCTCCAGGACGTGCTCTTCCAGAATCGTCACCACAGCGCCGAGCTCGCAATCGACGGCGTGCGCACTCTCTGCGACGAGGTGGACAACGACGTGGACGTTGGCGACGGAACGATCGTCGACGTCTCAGAAGCCTGCGCGATCCTCCACGCCTGGGACGCAACCAACGATGCCGACAGCGTCGGGCCTTCGGTCTGGCGCGAGTTCTGGAGCCTGGTGAACAGCACGCCGAATCTCTGGGCTGTCCCCTTCGACATCGCCGAGCCGGTCCGCACACCACGCGACCTCAACGTGGGCGACCCTGCCGTGCGCAGCCAGGCAATAGTCGATCTCGGGAGCGCGGTGAAGCGCCTCAACGACGCCGGCATTCCCCTAGACCGGCCGTGGGGTGCGGTCCACTTCGACTCGCGAGGCGACGGGTCGACCATCCCGATCCATGGCGGGTCGGGCGGTTCGGGGGTCTACAACGCGATCTCCGCTGGCGGTCTGATCGACGGTGTGGGCTACACGCCGATCTTCGCAGGCTCCAGCTACATCCAGGCGGTTTCCTGGAAGGGCAACTGGCCCGAGGCGCGGGCCATTGTCACCTACTCCCAGTCCACCGATCCCGACAGCCCCCACTTCTCGGACATGACACAGCTCTTCTCGGATGAGGGCTGGGTCGAGCTTCCATTCGAGAAGAGCGAGATCCACCGGGACAAGGTCGAGAGTGCCATGCTGTTCGAGCCGCGCTAGGAAGCGAAGAAGCAGCCGCTAGCCCGATCGGGCCTCCCCGGCTCTGCGGGAGAGAGATCCACCTCTGCATCTCTACCGGGACGAGCCGGAGGCCGGAGGAAGAGCAAACCCGGTCTTCGAGCTCGCGTCCGACGGAACGGCTCTGCCTCGAGCACCGAGTGTGGAGTGACACCAGCGGCTAACGGCCTCGCCCCACCACTTAGGAGGGGCGAGGCCGATTGCTTCGCACCAATCAGAGCCGGGTAGAGCCGGATCGCCTTCCAGAGCCGGACCACACGCCGCCATACGCCGCCGTGTGCCGCGATCTGCAACGTCGAGCGCGTAGCTCCCCGTCACTTCTTGCGTTTGGATCGGTCTTCGAACCTGAGGGCGATCTGCGAGCGATGAGCGAGTAGATCGTATGAGCGAAGCGAAGGGAATGGGGGTTCGATCCGGAGGCGCGAAGCGCCGGAGCAAGCCGGGCGCCGAAGGCGC
>CAYYSY010000042.1:0-5530 GCA_964474355.1 uncultured Spirochaetaceae bacterium
GACACTCAAGATCTACCAGAACCCCGGCGTCAACTGGATCTGGTTCGGCGGCATCCTCTTCGTCGTCGGCTGCCTCGTCGTCATGTGGCCGCATCCCGAGACGAATCTCGCGGGGCGACGCGCAGCATGAGCGCACGCCGAACCGAGTCCCCGATGGCTGCGCTGCGAGGCCTGCTGGTCGTGCTGCTTCTGGGGGCGGCGCCGGTCGGCGACGCGATCGCGCAGGCGCCCTCCCCCCACGACGGCGCCGCGCCCGCGGCGAGCTCCGTGCCGCCGCTGCCGCGCGGCGATGGGCAGATGACGGTCGAGGTCGTGCTGCGCGGGAGCGGCGAGCCCGCGCCCGGTGTCGACGTGGCGCTCTACGCGCTCTCGCCCGATGGCACGCCCGGACTCGGCAGCGGCACCACCGACGCGGCGGGCCGCTTCACGTTCGAGGGCATCTCGACCTCGCCCGGCATCACGTACCTCGCTGGAGCGAACTACGAGGGCATTCCGTTCGGTGAGCGCATTGCGTTCGAGCCCGGCAGCACCGCGCAGCAGGTACGGATCGAGGTCGTCGGCGCGAGCACCGAGGGCCCCCCGATCGCGGTCGAGGAGTCCCGCGTTCAGATCGGCTGGCTCGGCCGTCATCTGCTCTTCGAGGTGACGCACCTGCTGCGGAACACGGGCGACGCCGTGCGGAAGATCCCGGATACCGACCGCGACTCGTCTGCTCCGCTCTTCGAGGGCGCGCTCCCCACCGAGTTCGTCGAGTACGCCGAGGCCGCGGTGGGCTTCGCCGACGGGCTCGAGCGTGATGGCGCACGGCTTCGGTTCTGGGGCCCGGTCTATCCCGGCCAGCAGGAGATCCGGTACCGCTTCACCCTCGCGGTGCCCGAAGGCGCCGCCGGCTCGGTCATCGATGTCGACGTACCGCAGCCCGCCGGCAGCGGCCGGATCACACTGCTGACGCCGGCATCGGGGCCGACGCTTCGCAGCGATGCGCCGATCGACGCGAAGCGGATCGAGCTCGAGGGCGTCCCCTACGACGTGACCGAGCTCGCTGCAGTCGCCGCGGGCGGTACGCTGCACCTCGCTCTCGAGGTACCGGATTCGCGAAACGACGCGAACGCCATTCGCGTGCCGCGCGCCGACTACTGGCTCGACCACGACGACGCAGTGGTGACGGTGCGCACGCAGATCCAGCTCGAGGTGGCGCCGGGCGCCCATGTCCAGGGCTCGACGGAGTCCCCGCTGGTCCACATCGACCTGCCTCCCGGTGCGACGCTCGACGGCGTGTCTGCCGCGAGCCAGGCCCTCGGCGTCGGACTCGCCGAGTCGGGTGGGCTCGATCTCGTCGGCCCCGTGCCGGCCGGCCCGTCGAGCATCGAGTTCGGCTACCAGGTCCCGGCGAACGCGGACGGCTCGCTGGGTCTCGACCTGCGCCTCGACCGGCCGATCGAGGTCGTGAACGTGCTCGTCGCCGACAACGGGATCGCCGTCGAGAGCGGCCGCCTGCATCGGCGGCGCCCCTTCCGCCAGGGCACACGCAACTACCTGCATCGCCGGGCGTTCCAGCTCGACGCCGGCGAGGTGATCGACGTTCGGCTCACGCCCCTCGACGATCAGGCCGCGCCGCGAAGACAGTCGATCGCCGCGGCGCTCGTGCTCGGCGCGGGGGCGACCTGGTTCCTGGTCGCGCCGCTGCGTGGGCGCAGACGCGAGACCGCCGAGCCCGAAGGCGCCGAGGAAGGCCCGGGCCAAAGGCAGCGCGAGATGATCTACGAGGCGATCCGCGACCTCGACCACGACCTCGACACCGGCAAGATCGAGGCGGCCGACCACGCCGAGCTGCGCAGCCGGCTGCGCGCCGAGGCCATCGAGCTCGTGCGACGGGAACGCAGCGCGGAGGCAGCGGCCGAGGTCGCAGCGGACACCGGCGAAGCGGCCGCAGCGGACACACGTGGCGCGTTCTGCCCGAGCTGCGGAGGCCGCGTCGAGGCCGAGTGGCGCTTCTGCAGCCACTGCGGCGGGGGGCTCCCGACCTCGTGAGCCGGACGCTGCTCGAGGCCCGGGGCGTCGAGAAGCGCTTCGGCGCGGTCACGGCGCTGCGCGGCATCGACCTCGACGTCCTCTCGCATCGGGTGGTCGGCATCGTCGGACCCAACGGTGCCGGCAAGACCACGCTGCTGAAGCTGCTCGCAGGGCTCGCCCGGCCCACGGCCGGACGCATCGCGCGCAGCAGCGGCGCCGACCGCCGCGGCGACGTCGGCTATCTCGGCCACGCGACCCTGCTGTACCCCGAGCTCACCGCCGCGGAGAACCTCGAGTTCGTCGGGCGTCTGCACGGCATCGCAGACCCGCGCGAGCGCGCGCGCACCCTCCTCGAGCAGGAGGGGCTCGCCGACGTCGGGGATCGCCGCGCCGGCGGGTTCTCGCGGGGCATGGCCCAGCGGCTCTCGATCGCGCGCGCCCGGGTGCACGATCCCGCCGTCGTGCTGCTCGACGAGCCGTTCACGGGGCTCGACCTCCCGGCGGCCGAGCGGCTGGCCGCGCGCATCGGCGCGCTGTGCGAGGCGGGCCACGGCCTCGTGCTCGTGACCCACGACGTCCGCCAGGCGGCAGAGCTCTCAGACGAGGTCGTCGTGCTGCGCGCCGGCGCCGTCGCGTTCCGGGCGGATACCGGGGCGACGCCGGCCGACGAGCTCACCGCGCGCTACGTCGAAGTCGTCGGAGGTCTCATCACGTGAGGGTCGCGCTCGCGGTGCTGATGAAGGACCTCCTCACCGAGTGGCGCTCTCGCGACCGCGTCGTCGCGATGGCGCTCTTCTCGCTGCTGATGGCCATGGTGTTCCACTTCGCGCTGCCGACCTTCGACCGCGAGGCGCTCGCAGAGGCGCTGGCGGGGCTGCTCTGGACGGCGTTCGTCTTCTCGGCGCTCCTCGGGCTGAACCGCTCGTTCGCGCTCGAGCTCGAGAACGACGCGCTCGCGAACCTGATGGGGGCGCCGGGCAACCGCGGGCACGTGTTCCTCGGCAAGGCCCTCGCGAACTTCGTGCTCGTCTCGGTCACCGCGGCGATGACGAGCTTCGCGTTCGCCGTGCTCTTCGACGTGAACCTCTGGCCGCACGTCGGCCCCCTCGCCCTCGTCGTGGCCCTCGGGCTCCTCGGGCTCTGCACGATCGGAACGCTCTTCGCGTGCATGTCCGTGCGCACGCGCTTCCGCGAGGTGTTGCTGCCGATCCTGCTGCTTCCGGCGCTCTTCCCGGTGCTCGCCGGTGCGGTCGAGGGCACGCTCGCGGTGCTGGCGGGCGATCCCCTACCCTTCGCCGCGATTCAGCTCCTGCTGGTCGTGGACGGCATCTATCTGGTGATCGGGTTCCTGGGCTTCGATCTGATCCTCGACGAGTAGGAGGGCGTTCCGAGATGGCGCGAAGCGAGGAGAACGGGCCCGCATGAGCCCTGCGAACGAAGGCAACGAGAGCCGGCTCGAGGCGGGCATCCAGCGGTCGATCGCACCGCTCGGCATCGTCATGGCCGTGCTCGCGGTCGGCTATGCGTGGACGGTGGCGCAGGCGCCGATCGACTCTGTGCAGGGCGTGATCCAGAAGATCCTCTACGTCCACCCGCCGCTGGCCTACGGCGCGTATCTCGGCTTCGTCGTGACCGCGGTGGCCGGCATCGCCTTCCTCGCCCGCGGACGCGAGGAGTGGGATCGCCTGGCGATCGCCGGCGCCGAGGTCGGGGTCATCTTCTGCACGCTGATGCTGGTGACCGGGCCGATCTGGGCGAAGGGCACCTGGGGACGCTGGTGGTCCTGGGACCCGCGGCTGACCGTCACGCTGCTGCTCTTCTTCGTGTATCTGGCGTATCTGCTGTTGCGGAACTTCGCTGGCCCCGGCCCTCGCACCGCGCGCTTCGCCTCGGTGTACGGGATCGTCGGAGTGGTCCTGATTCCCCTCAACTACTACATCATCGAAATCTTCGACAATCGCTCGATGCATCCCGAGAACCTCGAGCGGGGCAGCCTGGGCGACGGAATGGGCCTCCCCTTCCTCATGGGCAACCTGACCCTCTTCTTCGCCTTCGTCTATCTGCTGCTGCTGCGTTGGAGCGTCGAGAACCTGCGGGCCCGCGACGCGCGGCGCCTCGCCGAGGGGACGCCTCGATGAGCTACCTGATCGCGGCCTACGGCGTCACCATCGTCACGCTGGTGGGCTACGGCCTCGCCCTCGTACGCGAACGGCAGCGCCGGCGGCGGCCGGAGTGAGACGGCGGCGGCGGGAGTGAGACGGCGGCGGGAATGAGACGGCCCCGGGAGTGAGACGGCGGCGAGACCGAGTGAGCCGTCCGAGAGACGCCCGTGTCGTCCTCGCGACCCGATTCGAGACGGCGGTTGACAGCCTGCTCGGCAGCGGGGTATCAAGTCCGAGGAAGGCGTTCGGGTCGGGCCCGGGCTCCTTCTCCCCGAACCCCAGGCCCATCAATCCGATCATCGATCACTCGAGGGATGACGCTCTTTCGCGGGCGTCCGATGCTGTGCGGCGCGCGACGAGCCGCATCAAGGGCATGCGAGTCTCAGGGCTGCGGCGACGTGAGCCCGGAGCACTCGGAAAGAGCCTGGAGTCAGCTGTTCGGGGAGCGAGTGCAACGAATTGCGGGCTCCGCGGGGGGCTGTAGCGAATGTCCCATTCGCGCCTCTCCGGTCCCATCGGGAATCCCCCGCGGCGGCGGCAGCCCCGTCGGGCGGCGGCTGAGCCGCCGGCAGGACGAGCGCAGGACCCGCGGCAAACGCCCGATCTGACACGGGCTGGCGCCGCAAGAAGAAGGGCCGGAGCCGAGGTCGACGCAAGTGGCATGACACTTGCGATTCAAGGCATCGACGGCACCGTAGAATGAGGGATCGTCAGCATCGATGGAGTGACCCGGCGGCGGGCGCTCCGACAGCGGCTCGAGAGACCGACGCGGTCCACATGACCTGCGGCGGGCGAGAGGATCGAGCCAGGAGGCATCCGGGACCAGGATGGCCAGCATGAAGCGCGGCGTCGGATACTGCGAGAACACCGATTGCGAGGACTACGCCAAGGGCGTGTTCCTCTTGAATCACGGTGACACCTTCTATTGCCCCCGCTGCCGGCAGCTCGGCAAGGTCGAGAAGGAGCGGGGCTTCTACACGGGCAACTCCGACATCTTCAAGGAGGTCCGTGTCGAGTACAACTTCGACCCGATCAACGGCGTGTACCGCGAGATCGCGATCGTGCGCGACGAGAGCCTCTGGGGCCGGAACAACGTCTACACGCTGCAGTCGCCGCTGATCAAGACCGAGAAGCGCGCGCTCAAGGTGGCCGAGGCCATCCTCGCCAACCTCAACCGCTACCGGGGCCTGCTGAACGGCGACGAGATCCCGCGCACCACCGAGATCATCCTCTCCTTCGACGATCCTTTCGAGGAGTTCGCTCAGAAGCTCAAGCAACTGAGCAAGGAGTGGGAGGCCAGCGGTCTGCGAGAGCAACGCCGCTAGCGCCCCCTCCGATCGCGGGGCGCCGTAGGG
>CAYYSY010000043.1:0-17944 GCA_964474355.1 uncultured Spirochaetaceae bacterium
AGGCCAGGGTTGGATCACCACTCGTCGGTATCCGAGGCGCGCTCGGCTCGGACGCGAGCGCTTCGAGTCCCACTACGGCGGGCGCCTCGGCGGCGGCTTCGCTGCGCTCCGACCCGAGCAGCGCAAGCAGCGCGATCGCGAAGAGCAGCTGGCATCGCCGGGTGGCCCGGGCCGAGTGGGCGGAGTCGAGCTGCATGTCCCCCTCCGAATCACATGCGGGCCTGATCTGGCGACGGAGCCGCACTGCGTGCGGATAACACCACATGGTCATGATAACCAGTGGGCTCGGCCAAGTGAGAAGGAATTGCGGATTGTTTCTGCGGAGTTCGCGTGAATCGCGGCATTTCGTGAGCGAATCGATGCACGGGCTCGCAACCTCGCGACCGTGGCATCTTCGCCGGAAGGGTGCGGTGCCTCCGTCGGCTCACCCAGGATGGGTTCAGCCCGACACCTCGTCGAAGGCCATGATCTTCGCCGGACGCAGCTCCCAGACGACCTCGTCGTCGCCTCCGTTCCGGGCGCCGAACTCCTCCGCGCGCTCCGCGCCCATGTACCGCGCGCCGGTCGCCGTGGCGACACGCCGCACCTCGGTGGGGTCCTCGTTCAGCCGCACTTCTCCGTCGACCCGGACGTAGGCATAGGGGATGGCCTCGAGGTCGACGACCAGGCTGACGCGCGGCTCCTTTCGTAGCGCACGCACCTTCGCCGACGCCTTCGCCGTCTGTCCGCGGATCACACCGTCGTCTTCGAGCACGAACCACACCGGTGTCACGGCGGGGCGGCCGCTCGGCAGGATGATGCCGAGCTTGCCGGTGCGCGTGCCTTCGCGCAGGAAACGCTGCCACTCGGTCTCGGTCATGGGGCGCATCGGTCTCCTCCTCGTCGTCTTCACACGAACGCGACTCCGATGCCGGGTGCGTCGGCGCGGTGACCCCGACGGTCTATGATCCGGCTTCCGGCCCTCGACGGCCGTCGCAGGAGAGGATGCCCAATGGAGCGCATGAACGAGCTCGCCTTCTACACCCTCGCCGGCGCGCCGAAGTCGCCGCGCGATCTCATCGACGAGGTCCAGCAGGCGGAGGCGCTGGGTATCGGCAGCGCGTTCATCTCTGAACGCTTCAACATCAAGGAGGCCGCCACGCTCTCGGGCGCCGTCGGCGCGGTGTCGAGCGAGCTCGGCATCGCCACCGCGGCGACCAACCACAACACGCACCACCCGATGGTGACTGCTGCGTTCGCGATGACGATGCATCGGCTCACGGGCGGCCGCTTCTCGCTGGGCCTCGGCCGGGGCATCGCGCCGCTCTTCGACGCGTACGGCCTGCCGCACATCAAGACGGCGCAGATCGAGGACTTCGTCGGGCTGATGCGCCGCATCTGGCGCGGCGAAATCGTCGTCGGGCACGACGGGCCGGCGGGGAAGTACCCGCTCCTCACGATGGGGCCCGACTACGACGAGCACATCCCGATGACCTTCACGGCCTTCGGCCCGAACTCGCTCGCGCTGGGTGGCCGCGCCTTCGACGCGGTCGTGCTGCACACGTTCTTCACCGATGAGACGACCGCGCGCTGCGTGCAGACCGTGAAGCGCGCCGCCGAGGAGGCGGGGCGCGACCCGGCGTCGGTGCGTGTCTGGTCCTGCTTCGCGACGGTCGGCGATCACCTGCCCGAAGAGCTGCGGCTCAAGAAGACGGTGGGCCGCATGGGGACCTACCTGCAGGGCTACGGCGACCTCATGGTGAAGACGAACGGGTGGGATCCGGCCGTGCTGCAGCGCTTCCGTGAGGACGAGCTCGTCGCGAACTTCCGCGGCGCCCTCGACGCGGCTGCGACGACCGAGGAGCTCGAGCACGTGGCCGGGCTCATCCCCGACGAGTGGCTCGCCCCGGCCGCGACCGGCAGCCCCGAGCACTGCGTCGAGAAGATCCAGGGACAGCTCGATCTCGGCTGCGACGGCGTGATCATGCACGGCGCGAGCCCGGCCGAGCTCGAGCCGATCGTCGCGGCCTGGCGCAAGGCGCGGCCGGCGGGGCGCTTCGATCATCTGGCGGCGAACCCGGCGGGCTGAGCCTCTCGCGGCACGGGCGGGGTCAGCCCGCGGCGGTCTCGTCGCGCACGAGCTCGACTGCGCGGCCGAGCGTGTCGAGCCGGTCTGCGGCGTCGCGGCCCATCGGGTGCAGCATCAGCTCGCCGATCCCGACATCGCGGTACTTGCGCAGGCGCTCGCGCACGCGCGCCTCGTCGCCGATCAGCGTCGTCTGCCAGACCATCTCGTCGGGCACCGCGGCGGCGGCGCCCGCGCGGTCGCCGGCGAGCCAGATCTCACGCACCTCGCGGCAAGCGTCTTCGAAGCCGCTGCGTGCGTAGGCGTCGTTGTAGAAGTTGACGGTGGGGGAGCCCATCGCCGAGAGCTGGAACGCGATCATCGGCTTCTGCGCCTGGATCAGGGGCTCGGGGTCGTCGGTGATCGCCACCGTCGCGTTCACGCCGAGTGAAAGATCGGCGAGCGTGCGGCCGGCCCGCTCGGCGCCGCGGCGCAGGTGCGCGAGATGCGCCTCGGCCATGTCGGGTGTGAACGAAGTGCCGAGCCAACCGTCGGCGATCTCGCCCGTCATCTCGAGCGCACGCGGCGTCAAGGTGGCGAGGTGGATCGGCACGTCGGCCGTGGGCTGCGCGAGCCGCAGCGCCTTGCCCTGTCCACCGGGCCTGGGCAGCGTGTACGCCCAGCCTTCGTAGGCGAGCTTGTCACCGCGACACGCCATGCGCACGATGTCGATGGTCTCCCGCATGCGCGTGAGCGGCCGGTCGAAGGGCTGGCCGTGCAGGCCCTCGACGACCTGCGGGCCGGAGTTACCGAGCCCGAGGATGAACCGCCCGCCGGTCACCGTGTCCATGCTGAGCGCCGTCATCGCCGTGGTCGCGGGCGTGCGCGCACAGACCTGCATGATGCCGGTGCCGAGCTCGAGGCGCGTCGTCCGGGCCGCGAGGTAGGCGATGGGCGCGATCGCGTCCATACCCCATGCCTCCGCGCTCCAAGCCCGATCGACCCCGAGCTTCTCGGCCTCGATGCTCAGCTCGACGATCGAGTCGAAGTGCTCGCGGCCGCCGGTATTCGGGCCCCCGACGCGAATGGAAGTCTTCATCTCGATCCTCCAGCTGGGCCGCGCCGTTCCACGGGCACGGCGAGCTGGCGGATGGTCCCCCGCGCGGCACACACGCGCCAGGGGCCCGGCGCTTTGGGGCGAGCGCCGTGCTGCGAAGAAGAGATCAGTGCGAAGTGGCGCGGCGGCGACTCGGGCGGGCGCGTGCGTGCCGTCGCCAGGCCCCGGCTCGGCCCGCCCCAGCCTTCATCGAGAACGCCGTCGGCGAGACGCAGGGCTGGCAGCGGGCGAGGGGCCGCGACGGTCGGTTCACTTCGAACCGAGTCGTAGGTCGACCTCCTCCGCGATGGCTAGATAGCCGGTCTCGTTCGGGTGCGTGTCGGCCGATCTCAGGTAGATTCGCTCACGCTGTGCTTCCCGAGAGAGAGCTGCAAGCGGAGCGACCGCGGGGACGTCGAGCCTCTTCAGAAGATCGATGACGCGATTCGTGGCGCGCACTTCGTGAGCGACGAAATCGTCGAGCATCCCTCGGCAACGTGGCGAGAGCGGCTCGGCGAGCCGCGCGAGCACCCGCTCCTTGCTCGGAATGAGTACGACGCCGATCTCGATTCCAGCGCTCCTCGTCGCTGACACCATTCTTTCGAGGAACGCGATCGTCACGTCCAGACCGGCAGCGGTCTCGGGGCTGTCGAGGTCGATCCCGGGCCAGCGGTCGTCGAGCTTGAGGCCGGTCGAGAAAGGCTGTTCTACGCGGACGTGACAGCCCAGGCCGCCCGGTGCCTGCTGGGTGTCGCCGATGGCGTTGACGAGCTGGCCCGCGGGACTTTGTTCGACGGTTCGCATGATCATGCTGTGGCTGCGAAGCCAATCTCTCAGGCGCTTGATGGCGGGCCGCTCGCGTCGCCTGGGCGATGCGGAGCCTGAGCTGGCCGTCTCCTGTGACCATGGCCCTCGAACATCTGCTCTCACGTCCGCCCAATGCGGTCGATCGTGCACCGACTTGTATGCATTGTAGAGATCGTTGCCGAAGTACAGACCGACCAGCACTAGATTCGGGTCGAGAGGCAGCACCTGCGACTCGAGCAGCCAGGCATACTCGGCGGGGCCGTAGCCTCCAATGCCCATGTTGTAGACCGATCGACCGGACAGTCTCTCGAGCCAGCTCGGCCAGCTCCCACGCATGGGGGCGGCGAAGCCATACGTCATCGAGTCGCCAAGGACCACGATGTCGGGTCGTTCCGGAACGGCTGGGTTCCTGAAGCCGAGCGCGTCGTGTCCGCCCGTACCCGGCGCGATGACCTGGCCGAGGATCGGATGTGGATCCCGGTCGGGCTTCAGGAAGTCGACGGGGTCCAGGGCGAGTCGCAACGCGAACTCGAGGAAGCCCACCGACAGTAGTCCCGAGACGAGGAAGAGCACGACCTTGGGCCAGATCGAACGAGTTTCCGTCATGCCGACCAGAACCTAGCAGGCTGCTGGCACGGCAGGACGTGGGTCCCCTCAGAGCGCGTGCCCGAAGAGCCTCCAATGCCCCGGCTGCCTTCGCGACGGGCCGACGTCGATTCACACCTGGGCGGGGTGCTCTCTCTCCGAACCGGGATCGCCGGCCGCCCTCGGTATCAGCAGCTTCGCCGGCGCCGCCTTCACGTCCTCGACGATCATATAGATCGCCGGCACGAGCAGCAGGGTGATCGCGGTCGCCGCGAGCACGCCGAAGCCGAGCGAGATCGCCATCGGGATCAGCATCTGCGCCTGCACGCTCGTCTCGAGGAGCAGCGGCGTGAGGCCGGCGAAGGTCGTGAGCGAGGTCAGCAGGATCGCGCGGAAGCGCGCGCGGCCGGCGACGCGTACGGCGTCGTCCAGCGTATGTCCCTCGCGGCGGCGCGTGTTGACGTAGTCGACCATCACGAGGCTGTCGTTCACGACGACGCCGGAGAGCGCCACCAGACCGATCAGCGAGAACATGCTGAAGTCGTGGCCCATCAGCGCATGACCCCACACCGCACCGACGAGGCCGAAGGGGATCGCCGCCATGATGATCAGGGGCTGCGAGTACGACCTGAGCGGCACTGCCAGCAGCGCATAGATCGCCATCAGCGCGATCAGCCAGCCGCGTCCGAGGCTCGACAGGAACTCGGACTGCTCGCGCTGCTCGCCGCCGAACGAGAACACGACCTCGGGATGTGCGCGCGCGAGGTCGTCGAGCCGGCCACTCGCGGCGAGGTCCGCGACGATCTCGTTGGCGGTCACGATGTCTTCGTCGACCTCGGCGGTGACGGTCACGATGCGTTGGCGATCCTTGCGGCTGATCGACGCCACGCCTTCGACCAGCGTCCTGGGCGACCGCCGAGAAGGGCACCGCATCGCCTTCGCGCGTGCGGATCCGCATCTGCTCGAGGTTGCCGAGACTGTGCCGGTCCTCGGCCGGGTAGCGCACCATCACCGGCACATCGGCGCGGCCGCGCTGCAGGCGCTGGGCCTCTGCACCGTAGAAGGCCTGGCGCACCTGGCGCCCGAGATCCTCGTCGGTCAGCCCGAGCACCTCGGCGGCGGGCTTGAGCTCGATCTCGACCTCCTGCTTGCCGCCGCGGAACGTGTCGGTGATGTCGAGCACCCCGGGATAGCTCGCGAGTGCACCCCCGAGCGCGTCGGCCGCCTCGCGCAGCGATTCGAGATCCTCGCCCCCGAGCTCGACCGCGAGCGGTGAGCCCGCCGAGAGGATCGACGACGTGAAGCTCAGCTCCTCTGCACCCGGGATGGCGCCCGTGGCCGCGCGCCACCGGCGCGTGATCTCGGCGACGCTGATCGTCCGCATCTCGCTCGGCACGACCTCGAGCTGTACCTCGCCGAAATGACTGCCCGTCTGCATCGCGGCGGCATAGGCCGAGGGCCCCGTCGCCTGCTTCAGCTTGTAGGGCTGTTGACCCACGGTGGTGAGGACGTGCTTGAAGACGCTCGCCTCGCCCTGTGCAGCCGCGACGTCCGCGCCGCCTTCGGCGGCGATCTCGGCCGCGATCCGGACGGCGGCCTGCTCGATCTGGTGCACCGCCTCGGCCGTTGCCTCGGGCGGCGTGCCGAGCGGCATGTTCACGTACGCGACGGTCACGTCGCCCTCGACGTCGGGCTGGAAGACGAAGCGCACCCAGCCGCCCTGCAGCAGGCCGGCCGTGACCACGAGCGTGGCGAGGCCGGTGGCGGCCGTCAGATAGCGCCACTCGAGCGCGCGATCGAGGAAGGGCCGGTAGCGATGCTCGAGGAAGTCTTCGAGGCCTTCGGCGATGGCGGTCTGGAACCTGCGCCAGCGCTGGGAGACCGGGTTCGAGGGGACGTCGTCCTCGTCCTTCTTCGGGCCCTGGCCGTGTCCGAGATGTGCGGGCAGCACGAAGAGCGACTCGATCAGCGAAAAGGCGAGACACGCGCACACGACCAGCGGAATGACGCGCGCGATCCGGCCCATGGGCCCGGGGATGAAGAGCATCGGCGCAAACGAAGCGATGGTCGTGAGCACACCGAAGATGACCGGCGTCGCGACGCCGTGCACCCCGCGCACGGCTGCGTCCAGGCGCGAGCCGCCCTTTGCCTGCTCGGTGTACGTGTTCTCACCGACGATGATCGCGTCGTCGACCACGATGCCGAGCACGACGATGAAGGCCATCAGCGAGATCAGGTTGATCGAGACGTCGAGGCTCGGCATGACGGCGAGCGCGCCGAGGAACGAGAGCGGCACGCCGAGGCTCACCCAGAACGCGAGCCGCAGGCGCAGGAAGAGGGCGAGCACGAGCAGCACGAGCAGGAAGCCGCTCTGGGCGTTGCGCGTGAGCGTCTCGATGCGGCCGCGCAGGAAGACCGAGTCGTCCTGGGCGAGGGTCAATGAGACGCCGGCGGGCAGGCTCGCCTCGGTCTCCGCGACGTACGCGCGCACGCTGCTCGAGATCTCGAGCGCAGACTGGTCGCCGACGCGATAGACCTGCACGATCACCGCGGGCTCACCGTCGAAGAAGGCGCGCCGCTCGGTCTCCTCGAAGCCGTCGTCGATGAACGCGACGTCGCCGAGCCGCAGCTGCGTGCCGTCGCGCTGGCTGATGAGCGGGATGCGCGCGAAGTCGTCGCCGGTACGCGCCTGGCCCCGCGTGCGCAGCAGGATCTCGCCGCCACTCGTCTTGACGCTGCCGCCGGGCAGGTCGATCGACGAGCGCTGCACCGCGCGCACGACGTAGTCGAAGGTCACGCCATGCCGAAGGAGCGCAGCCTCGCTCACCTCGATCGCGATCTCGTAGGGTCGCGCCGCGACGAGCTCGACGTCGCTGATGCCGGGCAGGGCCGCGATCTCGTCGCGCACCTGCTCGCCGAGCCGCTTGAGCGTCGTCTCACCCACGAGCCCGGACACCGCCACATCGACGACCTGCATGCGGATCGCGACCTGCTCGATCTCGGGCCGCTTCGCCTCGACGGGCAGCCCCTCGATGCGATCGATGCGGGTCTTCACGTCGCTCATGCGCTGCGCGACGTCTTCGTCCGCGCGCATCTCGATGCTGATCGAGCCGCGTCCTTCGTGGGCCGACGAGTGGATGCGCTTGACGCCGCCGAGGCCCTGCAGCGCCTCCTCGATGCGCACGCAGATCGCCTCTTCGACCTCGGTCGGTGACGCGCCCGGGTAGTCGACGGTGACCGTGATGACGGGGAGATCGACCGACGGGAAGACCTCCTGCCGGATCGTCGGCAGGGCGACGACGCCGCACACGATGATCATCGCCATCAGGATGTTGGCGGCGACGTGGTTCTCGGCGAACCAGGCGAGCGCGCGCTTCACGGCGCGGGGCTCGCCGGGGCGGGCGTGAGTGTCGAGGCGACTGCGGGCGCCGGGCAGTACGAATGCAGCTCACCGGGCGCCATGCAGGTGGACTCGTGGGCGGCGAGGCGGCCACCGGTCGAGTGCTCCGTCGCTGCGGGCGGCTCTTCGGGCGTGGCGGTCGTTTCTTCGTCGTCGGCCCAGGCGAGATCCACGACGGTCTCGACCTCCATGCCGTCGACGGTGATCGAGAGCGGCGTCGTGCAGAGCCGGTCGCCGGGCTCGAGGCCGCGAGTCACGAGCACCTCGTCGCGGTTGCGCTTCAGCACGTCGACGTCGCGCATGCGGATGCGTCCCTCGCCATCGACCGCGATCACCGTCGTGGCGCCGCGCATCGCGCTGCGCGGTACGCGCACGACCGACTCGATCTCACGGCCGAGGATCTCTGCCTCGACGAAGAGCCCGACCGAGAGCGGCGGTCGATCGGGCGAGTCGCCGCGGCCGTACGGGTCCTCGACGCGCGCGACGGCGTGGATCATGCGCGTGCGTGGGTCGAGCTCGCCCTCGGTGCGTACGATGCGGCCGCTCCACACGTGCTGGCGCCCCGCGAACTCGGCGCGCAGCACCACCTCGGGTGCCGGCGCCGCGTCGCTTCCATCGCGATAGGCGATGGGCAGGTCGACGAAGGCGGCCTCGGCATCGGCGAGCGGCAGCGTCACCTCGGCGTAGTCGACGGCGTAGAGCTTCGCGATCGGCGCGCCCTTGCCGACGAACTGTCCGACATCGACGCGCTTCTCGCGCACGCGGCCGAGATACGGCGCCCGCACCTCGGTGCGTTCGAGATCGCGGTGCGCCTGCCGGACGGCAGCCTCCGCCTCGATGACCGTGGCCTCGGCGACCTCGCGTGCGTTGATGGCGGTCTCGAGGGCCGATGCGCTCTCGACCCCGCGGTCGGCGAGCAGGCGATGGCGCTCGAGGTTGGCCTCGGCGAGCGACCGCTCGCTGCGCGCCCGGCGCAGGCTCGCGTCGGCGCGCGCGACGCTGATTTCGTAGTCGGTGGCGTCGATCCGCAGCAGCATCTCGTCGGGCTCGACGAAGCCGCCCGATGCGAGCGACGGCGAGACCCAGAGGATGCGACCCGTGACCTCGGCCACGAGGTCGGTCTCGGTGCGCGGCACCACCGTGCCCTGGGTGTGGACGGACAGCTGAACGCGCTCGGGGGTGGCGGGGGCCACGCGCACCGTCGGGTGCACGACGACCGGCGGCGCCTCCTCGACGCCGGGTCGGGCCACGACGAGCCCTGCGGCCGCGACGAACGCGGTCGCGAGCACGGCCAACGGCCAGGCGAGCTTCGGGGGGAGGCGTGTCATTTACGGGGGGTCCTCGATGGGCGCGTGCGCGGGGCTGCGGTGTCCCTGCAAGCCCACGGGCGTGAGGTGACCCTCGGCACATCGGCTGGTGAATCGGGGACTTGAGCGATCGTTCGAAGGTGCCGCGGGGTGCTGCGTGCGAGCTCCGATCAGCCGTCCGGGCTGTGTCGGATCCTGCCTCGCGCGGGCTCAGAGGCGCCTTGCCGCAATCGGCTCGATCGGGCTGCCGGGCTCGCGCTCGACGCACACGTCTTCGTGCTGAAGCACCGCGTCGACCAGGTCGCCGACCTCGGTCTCGTCCTCGCTCAGCTCGCACGCCCACAGCACGGCGTCCACGACGCTCAGCTCCACGGCGTCGTGTCCGGAGCCGAAGCTCGCCTCCACCCGCTGCTGCATGGGCTCCATCTGGCTCGATTCGAGCATCGTCGAAATCCCCCCACCGAGACTGGATTGCAGGGGGCGTGCCAGCCGATGCGCGCCGCGAGGCCGCTCGCTGAGCGGATGATTTCGTTCAGGTTATCGGGGGGTTACAGCGGAGCGGCCGCTGCACACCTTGCGCGATGCCGCGGCCCATCGGGTGCCGGGAGCGTCGGCAATCGGGCGCCAGTGACGTGGGGTCGACACACGTTCGAATTTCGCCGGCATCACGGGGCAGGGGTGGATCGGATTCGGGCGTCGGGGCATCCAAGAGCGCAATCTGGACGAGATGAGGCCCACCGACGTGACGGGGAGATCGGTCGGATGATCCGTAGGTCGGGGCAGCGGCGAGCGGTCGAGACTCGATCGAGATCAGGTGGATGGGGCGAGATGGGCGAGCAGCCGCAACGCGTGGCAGAGGGCGAGGTGAGCTTCGAGGAGGGCCTCTCGCTCTACCAGTTCCACGCCTGCCCGTTCTGCGCGCGTGTGCGCCATGCGGCCGACGATCTCGGCATCCGCCTCGAGCTGCGGGACACTCTCGCGGACGTCGACCACGCCCGGGCCGTCGTCGAGGCCACCGGCCGCCGCACGGTGCCGGTGCTCCGAATCGAGCGAGACGACGGCGACGTCGAGTGGCTTCCCGAGTCGGCAGACATCGTCCGATATCTGCGGGATCGCTTCGGGAATCGGGATCAGGCCCCGGACTGAGGGCCGGCCCGCCGCGCGGCGATCGCGCCCCGTCGCGCTCACTGCGCAAATCCCTTCACGCCGCAGCTACAGCCGGCCCTCCGGCCCTCCGATGAATCGGGGGCGTGCGCCTGAGTGTGCGCCCTGCTCGGAGGACACCCCCCGATGTCGAATCGGACCCGTCGTTTCATGGCCGTCGCCGCGGCCGCCCTCATGCTCGCCAGCGCGGCCGTGCCCAGCACGGCGCTCGCCGCGGGCAGCCATGCCGAGAACGCCAATGCGGGCGTGGTCTTCGACGTGATCGTCATGCGGCCGCTGGGCTTCGTGACGCTCGGGCTCGGTACTGGCCTCTTCGTGGCCTCGCTGCCGATCTTGCTGGTGACCCGCCCCCAGGACATCGCGAAGCCCGCCGACACGCTCGTCGCCAGGCCCGCGCGCTTCCTCTGGAAGGACAGCCTGGGCGGTCACTGAGCGGAGGCGGGCGCGCCGCGCCTCACCGCTCGTCCCACTCGTCTTCATCATCCCAGCCGGCTTCGTCGTCTTCGGCGAAGTCGGCTTCGTCGTGCCCGGTGTCTTCGGGCCACTCGTCTTCTTCGTGATCGGTGCGTCTGTGCCTGCGTCCCTGGATCGCCGCTGCGACCCAGAAGCCGAGCACCCAGCCGGCGCAGGCGAGCAGGATCTCGCGCAAGGTATTCGGCGTGGTCACGAGCCAGTAGCCGAAGCCACCGGTCGCGGCGATCGCGAGCAGGATGAGAAACGGGCGCTTCAAGGGGTGACCGGCGCCGGTATGGCGACGCGCTGCCGGCTCAGAACCTGAACATGAAGCCCCAGGAGAGGCTGGTGGAGCGGAGATCCTTCAGGTCGCCGGTCGGCAGGTTGAACACGGCGTCGACGACCACTGCCATGTCCTCGCTCACCCAGAACTCGGTGCCTCCGCCGAACTTGGCGATGAACGCGCCCTCGCTGCCGAACTCGGTGTAGACGCCCCCGCAGTACCACAGAAACGGATCGCACACGTAGCCGGTCGGATAGGTCGTGCGGAGCCGGGCCCATTGACCGCCGACGCCGGCGAGGGCGTAGGGTTGAATGCGACCGAACCAGGGCGCGTACGCCTTCACGTTCGCGCCCCCCGTCCCGCCGTCGATGGTGAGCTTCACGGTGGGATCGACGATATCCGGCGCCTGGGCCGGAATCGTGAAGCTGGTGTCGTAGCCCGACAGGAACTCGAGGAAGCCCTCCACCGCGATCCAGCGATTGAAGCGGTAGCCGCCGCGCGCGGTGAAGCCCCAGCTGTTGTCGAACTGCTCCGGCGCGTCCTGGAAGTGCTCGAACGCGTTGACGCCGGCAATCGTGATGAAGGCGCCGGGGTCGGTCCAGGGGCCGGGGGCGTCCCAGGGTGCGGCGTTGGCGCTCACCGGCGCAAGGATGGCGACCGCGGCGAGCGAGAGCAGCGTGCGACGAAGATTTCGGGTGCGCGGCATCTTCTTGTCTCCTCGGATGGACGTCGCAGGACGGACGCCCTGGCTCGATTCTACAGCGGGAGGTTGCCCGTCGCTGCGTGGATGCTGCCCTCGCGCTGCCAGGCGTCGATCGCCCGCTGCGCGATGCGCCACTGGTGGACCTCGTCCGCGCCGTCGGCGAAGCGCGCCCAGCGGGCCTGCTTCGCCATCTCCGCGAGGGGCGTGTCGGTCGAGTAGCCGAGCGCGCCGTGCACCTGGATCGCGCGGTCGATGACCCGGTTCAGCGAGTTGGCCACGAAGTGCTTCGCCATGGAGACTTCGCTCTTGAAGTCCTCCTTGCGATCGATCCGATACGCCGAGTGCAGGATCATCAGCTTGCACTGATAGATCTCCATGGTGCTGTCGGCGATCATCCACTGGATGCCCTGCTTCTCGCTGAGCAGCGAGCCGTGGGCGAAGCGCTTGGTGGCGCGGTCGATCATCATCTCGAGCGCGACCTCGGCCTGGCCGAGCAGGTGCCCCTCGCCACGGCCGCCGAGCATCTTGCTGTCGGGCACGCGCAGGTCGGTGATGCGGATCTCGCAGTGGTTGTGACCGCCGCTCATCGTCTCGACGTCGCGGACGATCTCCCAGCCCTCGCTCGGGATGTCGACGAGGAACGCGCTGTTGCCCGCCTGGGGGATCTTCGGATCGTCCTCGGTCTTCGCGATGAGGATCGCGAACTGTGCGCCCCTGGCGCCCGAGATGAACCACTTGTGGCCGTTGATCACCCAGTCGTCGCCGTCCTTCACGGCCTTCGTCTGGATGAGCGTGGGATCCGAGCCCGCGACCTCGGGCTCGGTCATCGCGAAGCAGCTTCGCGTGCGGCCCTGACACAGCGGCTTCAGGTACTGCTCCTTCTGCTCGTCGTTCGCCCAGTGCAGCAGCGTGTGCATGTTGCCCTCGTCGGGGGCCTGGGCGTTCAGTGCGAAGGGGCCGAATCGCGTCTTCGCCGCCTCGGCGCTGACCGCCGCCATCTCGACGTGCCCCAGCCCCATGCCGCCCCACTCCTCGGGCATGTGCGGGAGCCAGAGCCCGGCCTCCTGGGCGCCCTTCCGCATGATGATGACCTGCTCGACCAGCGTCTGACGATCGTCGGGGGCGTCGGCGATCACCTTCTCGGCGGGCCGCACCACGTTGTCGAGGTACTCGCGCACGCGGCTCAGGACGAACTGGACGTTGTCGTCGAAGCTGAAGTCGATGGCCATGGGTCGGGTCCTCTCCTGAAAGTCGTGACCGGCGAAGGCGCCGCTTCGTTGCGCCCGGGGCGCCGTGTGCCGCCGAGACATGCGCCAACACGGCAGAGCGCGGGCGATCTGCCGATGCGCCGCATCCCACCCGGCGCCGGCAGGCATGCGAGCATAGGCCGAGCCGCCGGCGTTGGCAGCGGTGGCCCGACCGGCCTCGGCCGCGTGGAGCGTCGACGATGCTTCGGCAGCACGTTCGGGCCTATGGCATTCTGAGCCGATGCCCGACCGCACGGGCGGCGCCGGTCGCGCCGCGATCCTCGTCTCGCTCCTCGTGCTCCTGCTTGCAGCCGCGGGCTTCTGGCTCTGGCGATCGCTCGGCGTCGACGCCGGTCGCGCGGTACGGGCAGATGGCTCGGTGCTGCACCTCGACCTCGCCGAAGCGGCGCGCTTCGCGATTCATCGCAAGGGGCCGGCGGGTGCGGCGCCCTCGTTCGTGGCGACGCGGGTCGAGCTGCCCGCCGGCAGCGCGATCGCGTGGTCGCTTCGGATGCCGGTAGGTGGATACCTCGCCGCCTCGAGCATCGACGTGTCGGAGGGCGCACGCGCGGAGCTGCACGCCGAGAACGATGTGGGTGAACGGCGCGTCATCGCGCTCGAGGGCTGCACGTCACGTTGCCTCGTCGACCTGTCCGAGTTCAGCGGGCAGATCGTCCGGCTGACGATGCGCGTGGCGACTGATGCACCCGGTGACGGCCCGGCGCTCTCGCTGCAGGCGCCGGCGATCCGGGGAGAGCCTGCGCCCGAGCTGGCTGAGCGCCCGCGGCTCGAGCCGCCGCCGTCCGTCTTCATCTACCTGATCGACACGCTCCGTGCCGACAAGCTCGGTGTATACGGTCATCCCGGCGGACTGACGCCCGCGATCGATGCGTTTGCGAGGGATGCGACGGTCTTCGAGCTGTCGCTCGCGCAGGGCAACTGGACCAAGCCCTCCGTCACGTCGATCTTCACCGGTCTCGATGCGCGCGTGCATCGCATGAACACGCTCTTCGGCAGGCTGCCCGACGACGCCGTGACGATGGCCGAGCTCCTGGGCGAGGCCGGCTATGCGACTGCGGCCGTCATGACGAACGGCATCGTCGACGCCGCCTTCGGCTACGACCAGGGCTTCGATCGGTTCGTGCGCGAGCGGGGAAGGGCGCCCGACGTACCCGGGCTCCAGGGCGATCGGGCCGACAAGCCGGCGATCGACTCCGACGTCGCCCATGACGCGTTCGTCCGGCTACTCGACGAGTCGCGCCTCGACACGCCGCTCTTCATGTACGTGCACGTGCTCGATCCCCACGCGCCCCACTTCCCGCCGGAGCCCTTCAAGAGCCGCTTCGTGCCAGAGCTCGATCGTTTCGACCTCGGCAGCATGGAGTCGGTGCGCGAGATGGTCGACATGGCGAAGCGCGGCGAGCACCCGCCCGAGCGCGTACGCAGGCAATTCGAGCAGCTCTACGAAGCAGAGATCGCGCACAACGACCTTCAGTTCGGCCGCTTCATCGCGACGCTGCGCGAGCGTGGGCTCTATGACGATGCGCTGATCGTCTTCGTGTCCGATCACGGCGAGTCGTTCTGGCAGAAGGGCCGGATCGGTCACGGCCGTACGCTCGAGGAGGGGCTCATCCGCGTGCCGCTCGTCGTCAAGACGCCGGGGCAGACCGCGGGCCGGCGGCTCACTTCGATGGCGCAGCACATCGATCTGCTGCCGACACTGCTCGACTATGCGAACGCTCCGAGGCCCGGCGGCCTGCCGGGCGACTCGCTTCGCCCGGTGCTCGAGCTCGGCGACAAGGCGCGCGAAGGCATGCCCCCGCGACTCGCCGTGATCGCGGGCGTGAAGAGTACGGCGATCCGCCTGGACCGCTGGAAGCTCGTGAAGCGCAGCACCCGGCCCGTTGCGCTCTACGACGTCGAGGCGGATCCCGACGAGGAGCGCAACGTCGCGGATGCCCATCGCGTGCTCACGCGCTTCATGCTCGAGGAGGCCGCGCGTACCGAGGCGCGCGCGACGCCGCTGCAGCCGATGTCCGAGTCGGCACAGCCGGCGGTCTCCGACGAGAAGAAGGCCGAGCTGCGCGCGCTCGGCTACCTCGAGTAGACCCTCGAGTAGATCGCACTCACTTCGTGAGGATCAGCCGGTCGTTTCGAGTGAGGCGCAGGACGTACGTCTCGCCGTTGTGCGCGATGTGGACGACGCCACGCTGACCGAGCAGATCGGTCGAGCGCAGCACGCTCGGCGGCTGGATGGGGCGGGCGGTTCGGATGATCTCCATCGGGGTCTCCTCGCTCGCGGCCCGGGCGGGGCCCGGCCGCTCGTCGGATCGAGCCGGGCTCTCCGCGACCCGGCGATTGGCGTCTGGGGCACCTGAGGCCCACGAGAGAGCATCTTAATGAAATTGAAAACCGTTTTCAATTAGTTCTTGCGCGAGATGGGTCCGCGGCGCATGGATCGCCTCGCCCTGCTCTGTGCCTACTGGAGCCCCAGCGCCTGACCGCCGTCGACCGGGATCGCTGCACCGGTGATGAAGCGGGCGTGCTCGCTGCAGAGGAACGCGGCGACGTGGCCGAAGTCGCGGGGATCGCCGAGCTCGCCGGCGGGCACGCCCTTGGCGAGGTCGGTCACGGCGCCCGGGTTCAGCTGGCTCAGCCGGTCGGTCAGGTGCACGCCGGGCTGGATCGAGTTGACGGTCACGCCCCTGCCGGCGATCTCCGTCGCCAGCGTCTTGAGGAAGCCGGTCGCGCCTGCGCGTGCCGTGTTCGAGAGGATCAGCGTGCCGATGGGCTGGCGCACCGCGATGGAGGTGATCGCGAGCACGCGCCCCCAGCCGCGTTCGCACATGTCGGGCACGGCGGCCTTGCACATGGCGACCACCGACAGGAGGTTCAGCTCGAGCGCGGGCTGATAGGCCTCGAAGTCGGTCGACGCGAAGTTGCCGAGGGGAGGGCCGCCCGCGTTCGTCACGAGGATGTCGACGCCGCCGAGCGTCGACTTCGCCTCTTCGACGAATGCAGTGGCGCCGTCGGGGGTGCCGACGTCGGCGATGATCGGTGTGGCGAGCTCGCCGAGGTCGTCGGCTGCGGCCTGCAGCCGCGCGCCGTCACGGCCGCAGATCGCGACCTCGACGCCCGCCTCGGTGAGCGCACGTGCCGTGTGAAGTCCGAGTCCTGCCGACGAGCCAGCGACGGCCGCGCGCCGTCCGGCGATTCCGAGATCCATGTACGTGTCCATCCTGCGATTGCTCGTGTTTACGTGATCGCTCGCTCAAGCGAACGTGACACCCAGCCCCAGCCCGCCATCGACCTCGAGCACCGCGCCCGTGGTCCACTCGGCCCGGGCGAGATACTCGATCGCCTCGGCGATCTCTTCGGCGCTGCCGATGCGCCCCAGCGCGTGCATCCCCGCCATGCCCTCGAGCCGCTCCCTCGCGGCCTGGTCGTCGAAGAGCCCGGCACGCTGGTTGATCTCGGTCAGCACCGCACCCGGCACGACGCAGCCCACGCGAATGCCCGCGCCGCCCAGCTCTGCGGCAAGCACCTTGGTGAGCGCCTCGAGCGCGCCCTTCGTGGCCGCGTAGGGCGAGGCGCCGGGGAACGCGCGCCGGTTGTGCACCGAGCCGATGAAGATGACACACCCCTGCGACGAGCCCAACGCGTCGTGCGCCGCGCGGGTCAACATCATTCCGCCGACGACGTTGGTGCGGAAGATGTCGATCAGGTCCTCTTCGACATATTCGGGCACGGACTGCCTCAGCATGTTGCCCGCATTGTTGACGAGCAGGTCGAGCCCACCGCCATGCTCGATGGCGCGGGCGATCATCGCGTCGCGGTCGGCCTGCTTCGTCACGTCGCCGGCGACGCCGGCGCAGCCGGGGCCGATGTCCCGGGCGACGGCTTCGATCTTGTCGGCCCGGCGGCCGCTGATCGTCACCTTCGCGCCGCGCGCGGTGAAGTGCCGCGCCATGCCCTCGCCGAGGCCCGAGCCGCCTCCGGTGACGAGCACGGACATGCCTTCGATGGGACGCATCAGTGATCTCCGATCTCTCGGTCGCGGCCCAGTAGCCAGAGCGCTGCGCGCGTGAGCACACGAGCGTGCACCGGGTTCGCGAGCGACGCCACGTCGTGGCCGAGGGCGTCGTAGACGACCCGGCCGCTGCCGACCGAGCGCGCCCAGAGGAGGGGCTGCGCGGACGCGCCGTCTCCCGGCAAGGCCTCGAGCAGGCCCTGCACGTCGTCGCGCAGCGCGAGCTTCGTATAGACCTCGTCGTTCACGCTGAAGTCGCCGAGGCCCGCCGTGATCGGGTGCTGCGTCGCGGTCGGCGTGACGTGCACCGGCCCGAGCGCCGGATGATACGACTCGCCCCAGATCCAGTCGGCACCGAGCACGTCGCCCCATCCAGCCCACGAGTCGAAGCAGATCGACGCGGTGTGCAGGGCGAGCAGGCCGCCGCCGCCCTCGACGTGCTCGCTGATCGCCTTTCGGCCCTCTTCGGAGAGCTCGAAGTACCACTCGTCGCGATACGGGTCGTACTTCTCGCCGGCCATCCGCCAGCGCAGGAGGTTGACCGTCAGCAGCGAGGGGCGTGCGTCGCGTACGCGCGCGAGCCCCGCCTCGACGTCGTCGAAGATCTCGGTCTCGATGCCGTGCGAGGCGAACGACTGGGAGAGGTGCGACGACGTCGCGTCGAAGGGATGAAAGATGCCGCCCGTCAGCAGCACGTGCTTCGCAGCGGTCATTCGGTCCTCTCGACGCTCTTCGGCCGCGGCAGCTGACCGATGATTCCCATGGTCACGCCGCCGTCGACGAGCAGGTTCTGCCCCGCGATGTAGCTCGCATCGTCGCTCGCGA
>CAYYSY010000044.1:0-2970 GCA_964474355.1 uncultured Spirochaetaceae bacterium
CGGCTGGGGGATCGGGCGCTCTCGCACGCGACGATCTCCTCGCGCGCCGCCCGAACCTCCCGCAACCCGCTGTTTCCGGTCAACCTCGCCGACCTGCTGCTGCGCCACACGGGCGCCAACCACAAGCGGAAGACGATCGCGCTCTCGAAGCGACGCCAGGGTGCGATGTATCGGCTGGCGATCTGGGCGGTCTGGCGGAACTACGTGAAGTGGAGCTCGGAGCGGACGCGGGGCCCGACGCCCGCGATGCAGCTCGGCCTGCTCGCTCGCCCGCTGGCGGTTCGAGAGCTGCTGCGCGCGCGTCTGTTTCCGGGTCACGTCGAGCTCGCGGCATGGATCCGCCGGTGCTACGAGCGCCGCATCCGGACGCGTCGCCTCCCCTCCGGTCCCCTGCACGCAGCCCGTTACGCGTACTGAGCTCCGCGCTCCCTCTCTACTCCGATCCCGAACTCCGTGGGACCCATTCTGCGCACCACAACTCAGGCCTCGAGCTCGAGCGTCATGGCCGTGACCGAGAGCGGGGGCAGCGCAACGTGCGCACGGCCCGCGCGAAGCTCGATGGCCTTGAACTCCTCGGGGCGCAGCTGATCGGGCTGCTCGAAGGTGTTCGCGAGCTTCGGGTCGGAGCCCGTCAAGAGCTCGGCGCTCTCCACGCTCGCGATGCCGCGATCGGCGAGCTCGATTGCGAGCGGTGCCTCCTCGTCGGTGCTCCGGTTGATGGCGAAGATCGCGAGCCGACTGCCGTCGAGAATGGCGCTCGCGTCGACGAAGTGAGCCCGGCCGTGCTGGCGGCCCTCGTAGCTCGGGCCCTCGACCGACGGGCGCAGCGCGATGCCCGAGCGGCGCTTCGAGTACATCTCGAAGGGATAGAAGATCGACTGGATCAGCATCTCGTCGCCCCGAGTGAGGATCGGAGCGATGATGTTCACGATCTAGGCGAGGTTGGCGATCTTCACGCAGTCGGCGTGGCGGATGAAGCTGTTCAGGAAGCCCGCCACCACGAGCGCGTCCTCGAGGTTGTAGACCTCCTCGATCAGCTGCCGCGGAAACTCGCCCTGGGTGCCGAGCGATCCCATCTCGCCGAAGGTCTTGTACCAGACGTTCCACTCGTCGAAGCAGAGGTAGGTGCGCTTCGGCGACTTCCGCTTCGCCTGCACGAAGCGGCAGACGGCGTCCATCTCCTCGATCTGCCGGTCGATGCTGTTGCTGATGGCCAGGAAGTCGGGCGTGTCGCTCTCCGGATTTCCGACGTAGCGGTGCAGGCTCACGTAGTCCGCCAGCTCGCCCAGATACTCGAGCACGGTACGATCCCAGTCCATGTAGCTCGGAAGCAGAGGTGTGCAGGAGCCGCTCGCGACCAGCTCGATGGACGGATCGACCGTCTTCATGATCCTGGCCGCCTGCTGGGCGCGCATGGCGTACTCCTGGGCCGGCACGTGCCCCAGCTGCCAGGGTCCGTCCATCTCGTTGCCGAGACACCAGAGCTTGGCGCCGTACGGCTCGCGGGTGGCGTTGGCCGCGCGCAGATCGGCGTAGCGGCTGCCCACCTTTCCGTTGCAGTACTCGACCCAGCGACCCGCCTCCTCGGGCGTGCCGGTGCCGAGATTGACCGCCATCATCGGTGCCCAGCCCATCTTGTGGGCCAGCGACATGAACTCGTCGGTGCCGAACTCGTTGGGCTCGACGGTGTTCCACGCGAGCTCGCGCACGCGGGGGCGGCTCTCGCGCGGACCGACGCCGTTCTCCCAGTGATAGCCCGAGACGAAGTTCCCGCCGGGATAGCGGACCAGCGGCATGTCGAGGCGCCGCAGCGCGGTCAGGACGTCGGTGCGAAAGCCCTCGTCGTCGGCGTGCGCGCTGTCCGGCTGGTACACCCCCTGGTAGACGGCGCGGCCCATGTGCTCGAGAAAGCCGCCGAAGATGCGCGGATCGACGACGTCGATCTGGAAGCCACTGTGGAGCGTGAGTGTGGTCGGCTGCATGGGGTCTCCTCTCGGGAATCGCTCTCGCTTCAGACTGCGATCAGCTCGCGGACGACATCGACGGCCGTGGCGGCGTCGGGCGCGTAGGCATCGGCGCCGATTCGATCGGCCCAGTCGGGGGTGACGGGCGCGCCCCCGACCAGGATCTTCACGTCGGATCCCGCAGCGGCCTGGATGACCTTCACCGCCTCGGCCATGGCCGGCATGGTCGTGGTGAGCAGGGTCGAGAGCCCGACCGCCCGGGCGCCGTGCGCCTCGACCGCCTCGGCGAACCGGTGAGGAGCCACGTCGACCCCGAGGTCGATGACTTCGAAGTTGGCCCCCCTCCACAGCATGGCCACCAGGTTCTTGCCGATGTCGTGCAGGTCTCCGTCGACCGTGCCGATCACGACGGTCCGATCGGGTCGGATGCCGGCCTCGACCAGCCGCGGCTCCACCTCCGCCATGGCCGCGTTCATGGCGCGGGCGGCGATCATCACCTCGGGAACGAAGGCCTGCTGCTTGCGGAAGCGCTCGCCGACGCGGGCCATGCCGGCGACCAGCGCGTCCAGGACCGCCCGCGAGTCCGTCTGCAGCTCGATCGCCCGCCGCGTCAGCTCACTCGCCGCACTCCGATCGCCCCGTTCGATGGCGTCGGTCAGCTCGCCGAGCTCGCTCATGAGTTTAACTCCCGCTTCGGCCCGGCTCGGCCGACCTCGAAGCTCAGTAGCGGCCCCACTGCTCCACCGCCTCGGCCAGCGCCTTGACGTTTTCGGGTCGGGCGTTGGCGGGAATCGAGCAGCCCGAGGAGAGAATGAAGCCGCCCCCTCTCCCCACTGTCTCGATCAAGCGCCTGCAGTAGGTCATCACCTCGTCCTTCTCTCCGAACGCGAGCAGGGTCGCCGGCACGTCGCCCATGATGCACATGCGGTCGCCCACGACCTTCTTGGCCTCGAAGATGTCGGAGTGCCCGTCGAGCTCGAGGATGCACTTCCCCGGCGGCAGCCGG
>CAYYSY010000045.1:0-3032 GCA_964474355.1 uncultured Spirochaetaceae bacterium
ACCCGCGTGCGTGCCCCCTCTGCCGGCTCCCATGCCGAAGCGGGCGACTGTCCCGAGGCGCCGGTCTTCGTCGAGTCGACGGAGCCCGCCGCGCGCCCGGCCTGGACCATCTCGGATGCGACGGCGCGCGTGCTCGCGCGCGGTCATCCATGGATCCGGCTCGACGAAGAAACCGACGATCCCGCGGCGTTTCGCCCCGGCGCACGGGTCGACCTCGTGACCCGCGACGGCAAGCCACACGGCCAGGCGCTCGTCGAAGGCGCCGGTCGGCGCGGGGCGCTCGCGCTTCGCAGTGGGGACGTCGCCGGCCGCGTCGTGTCGGCGGCACCGGGTCGGCACGGCGAGCCCGAGTGGAGCGTCGAGGCGTGCATCGCGCGTGCCGTCGAGCGCCGCGCCGAGCTGATCGCAGGGCAGGGCGAGACCGACGCCTTCAGGCTCGTGCACGGCGAGGCGGACGGGCTGCCGGGCCTCCAGGTCGATCGTCTCGGTCCGCTGCTGCGCGTGCTCGTGACGGCGCGCTGCGCGCTGCCGATGGTCGAGCGCGCGCTCGTGGGGCTCGGTGGAGCCGGGCCGCGCGTCGTGCCGGACCCGTGGCGGATCATCGAGGTCATCCATCTCGACGAGCGGGGCGACGAGCCCGGCGCAGCTCACCTGGAGCGGGTGCGCGTGCACGCATTCTCCGCCGATCCAGCAGGGGCGGCGGAGCTCGGCCGCGACGCGCGCGTGCGCGAGGGCGGACTCTCGTACCGCGTCGAGCCCGGGCTCGCCGAGCCCGAGCGCTCGGCGCCCGGCTTCGGCCTGTTCCTCGATCAGCGCGAGAACCGCGCGGCCATGGCGAGGCGGGCGCCAGCGGGTGGACGCTTCCTCAATCTCTTCGCACACACGGGCGCCTTCAGCGTCGCATGGCTCGCGGCGGGGGCCGACGAGGTCGTGAGCGTCGATCTCTCCGCGGCGTATCTGCGCTGGCTCGAAGAGAACCTCGTCCTCAACGCCGATGCGGGCGTGGACCCGGGCCGGCACGTGGCCGTGCGCCAGGACGGCCGCCGCTATCTCGAGCGCCTCGACGGCGGTGAGCGATTCGACGGCATCGTGCTCGATCCACCGACGGCGGCGGCGGCTGGCCGGCGCTTCTTCAGCGTGCGCAAGGACGCAGTGCCGATGATCGCGCTGTGCCTCGGTCATCTCGCGCCAGGCGGGCGGCTGCTCGTGACGCTCAACGATCGCAAGGCGCGGCGTCGCCTCGAAGGCGCGATTCGCGATGCGGCGGTCGCGGCCCGCGTCGAGCTCGGCAGGGTCGAGCCCGCCCTGCCGTCGCGCGATTTCCCGTCGCTCGAGGGCTTCGACGAGGGTGATCCGTTCCGGGGCTACTCGGTCTCGGTGCGCTGAAGCCCTGCGCCGAGGCGGCGCACCGCTCACTGCTACGCTCGGCCACCATGGCCATGGGGATGGTGAGCGCGCGCCCAGGGCGCGCAGACGCGGCGGCATCGGGGCGTCGCACTCGAGTCGGGGGCGCCGTGCGCTTCGTCGTCGCGGCATTGCTCGGTCTGCATCTGCTCGCCGGCGCTTCGCTCGCGCCGACCGGGGCCCGGGCATGGGGCGATCCCGGCCTCGAGCTCGAGATCGACCTCGAGGCGTTCGTGGTCCGCACCCGCGATCTTCGCAGCGGCCGCAGCGGGCCCGAGGTGCCGATCGGACCGGGCTCGCCGGGCAACCCGACGCCGCTGGGCCGCCACCGCGTCGGCTGGGTGGTGCTCCGCCCTGCGTGGACGCCGAGCGACGAGGCGCTCGCCGCCGGCGCGCCGAAGCTCCCGCCCTCGCTCGAGTCGCCGATGGGAGTGGCCAAGATCCCCTTCGCCGACTTCGGCTCGGTGGCGCTGCACGGCGGTGGCGATCCCCGCGTGCTCGGCCGACCGATCTCGGCGGGGTGCGTGCGTACCCGTGACGCCGACCTGCTGCGGGTGATCGGCTGGATGGACCTCGCAGGCGCCCTCGGCGACCCGGTGCTCGACCCCGACGATCCGGAGGGGGGCGAGGTGCGGCGCCCGGTACATCGCCCGACGTGGGTGGTCGTGCGCTGATCCTGCGCGAGCTCTGCGCCAGGCTGCCTCGACGTTGCCGGGGCGGCCTCACTCACACGCAATTCGAGTGCAGAACCGGCTCCAAGTCCTCGATTCATCGAGAATCTTGCAGGAATGTGGCGGAATTGCCCCGGAATCAGCCCAATCGACTGCCACAAGCGTGCGTGAGCGGCCACCTACCTGCGACGCACCCCGTCTCGAGCCTCCTCCGGAGGGGCTCCTGGGGCTCGGGGTCCAGTGAACGTGCAGAGAGGCGCAGGTCGGACGATGAAGAACGCGGGCGAGATCGAGATGTGGGTTCTGGGGCTGGCCGCAGTGCTGGTGTGCTTTGTGACGGCGCCGGCCGAGGCGCTCACCTTCGCCGACGTGATTCCGGACAAGGAGTTCTCGCTCGGCTTCGACGTCCCTGCACCGAGCAGCCCCGACGTCATCTTCTCCCAGGACATCGGTGACTTCCTGGCGGCATCGACGAACCCTGCCGATGGCGCTGCGGTGACGTTCTCGCTGAGCGAGTGCTTCTTGTACACGGGCACCTTCGGCTGCCAAGCGACGGTCCCGACCGGGGTCGCCTACACCGGCGTCACGCGATGGACCGTCACCGATATCGACATCGACGTGCCCGCGGAGGGTCTCTTCCTCTTCATCGGCGGCATGGGCAATGGCGAGACGCCCGGGCCCGACTACCCGCTCGGAAGCGTCCAGGTGCTGACCAGTGGTGGCTTCTTCGGCGGCGAGCTGTTGCCGGCCCTTTCGGACGGGCTGCTCTCGTTCGGCCAGGGCATGGACTACGTGTATTACGGCACGCGGATCTTCGAGGTGGGAGACTCGCTGACGTTCGGCTATCAGGTGGACGAGCAGCACGCTGGTGGTACGCCGATCCTCTTCTCGAACGTTGGTCGAAACATCGTGCCGGAGCCGGGGACGTTCGTCCTCGTCGGGCTCGGTCTCGCCGTC
>CAYYSY010000046.1:0-4303 GCA_964474355.1 uncultured Spirochaetaceae bacterium
GAGAGGTCGCCCTCCTCGAGCACCAGGCACGACGGCGAGTCGGTCAACCGACCGCTCAGCCGCACCTCCTTCACGTCGTCCTGCAGCGCGGCGCGCACGGCGCCGAGCAGGTCCTTGAACGACGCCTCCTTCTCCTCGCGCTCCGGGCCATTGCTCTCTTCGTCGCCGCCCTCGTCGAGGTCGACCTCGCCGCGGCCCACCGATTGGAAGGCCTTCTCCATGTACTGCGGCGGCATCTGCTCGAGCCAGACCTCGTCGACCGGATCGGTGAAGAGGCACACCTCGATGCCCTTCGCCTTGAACGCCTCGATGTGGGGCGAGCGGGCGAGCACGTCCTTCGACTGGCCGGTCATGAAGTAGATCTTGTCCTGGTCGTCCGGCATGCGCTCGACGACGTCCGAGAGCGGCACGAGCTTGTCGGGCTCGCTCGCCGTCGAGACGTAGACGAGATCGAGGATGCGCTCCTTCTTGTCCTCGAAGCCGAGCAGGCCCTCCTTCAGCACGGGGCCGAACTGCGCCCAGAACTGCAGGTACTTCTCGGCGTCGCTCTGCTTCAGGTCGCGGAGCGCATCGATCACCTTCTTCACGAGGTGCTTGCGGATCGCCTGGATCTGCCGGTCCTGCTGCAGCATCTCGCGCGAGACGTTGAGCGAGAGATCCTCGGCGTCGACGACGCCCTTCACGAAGCGCAGGTACTCGGGCATCAGCTCCCGGCACTCGTCCATGATGAAGACGCGCTTCACGTAGAGCTGGATGCCCTTGTGGGCCATCTCGCGGTGGTAGAGATCGAACGGCGCCTTCGCCGGGACGTAGAGCAGCGCCGTGGCCTCGAACGTGCCCTCGATCTTCGTCCGCAGATGCAGCAGCGGGGGCTCGTGATCGTGGGTGATGTGGCCGTAGAACTCGGCGTAGTCGTCCTCGCTCACCTCATCGTCGGGGCGCGTCCAGATCGCCTTCATCGAGTTGAGGGGCTCTCTCTCAGCCGCGGGCGCTTCACCGGGCTCGGGGGCGCCCTCCTCCTCTTGCTGCGATGCGCCCGTCATCTCGAGGCGGATCGGGTAGGCGACGAAGTCCGAGTAGCGCTTCACGATGCCGCGCAGCACCCACTCGTTGGCGTAGTCCTGCAGGCCGGCGTCACCGTCGACGGGCTTCAAGTGCAGCGTGATGGTCGTGCCGGCCTCGCCGCGCTCTGCCTCCTCGACCGTGTAGGCGCCGGCGCCTTCGCTCGTCCAGCGCCAGGCCTGGTCTTCGCCGGCCTTGCGGGTCAGCACCTCGACCCGGTCGGCGACCATGAAGCTCGCATAGAAGCCCACGCCGAACTGACCGATCAGCTCGGGAGAGGACTGGGTCGTTTCCTCGAGGTCTTGTAGAAAGTCGAGCGTGCCCGAGCGGGCGATCGTGCCGAGGTTCTCGAGCAGGTCGTCGTGGCTCATCCCCACGCCGTTGTCCTCGACGGTCAGCGTGCGGGCCTCGGGGTCGGCGACGAGGCGAATGCCGAGCTCGCCGTCGGGTAGGAGCGACGCGTCGGTCACGCCCTGGAAGCGGCGCCGGTCGATGGCGTCGGACGCGTTCGAGACGAGCTCCCGAAGGAACACGTCCTTGTTCGAGTAGAGGGAGTGGATCATGAGATCCAGCAGCTTCTGGACCTCGGCCTGGAATTCGTGGGTCTCGGCGCTCATGGGCTCCTCGGTGGCAGCATGTCGGTAAAGGATCGGATTCACGGCGCACGGCGATGCTCGACCCTCGCGGCTCGAGAGCAGCGCTGACGCCCGATTGCGGCGAAGCATGATCACACAGCCGCGCAGTCAAGCCCAGGAGTCGGGCGACCCGTCGCAAGAGCCCGCGGCGCTCTCGACGGCTCAGACGAGCCGGGTCTCGACCGGCAGGTCGTCGCGGATTCGCCCCGCCCCCCAGGCAAGCGCCAGCGCACCGACCACGCAGCTGGAGAGTACGAGCGACATCGAGTAGCGCACCGCGGCGTCGCCGAAGCGCGGCGCGAGCAGATCGTTGAGGATTCCGATGGCCTGCGGGCCGGCCCCCATGCCGAAGAGCGTGATGCCGAGGATCGTGATCGAGGCCGCGAGCGCTCGCATGCGCGGCGGCGCGATGGTCTGGGCCGCGGCGTAGGCGGCGGGGGCCCAGCCTCCGCCGAGCAGGCCGGCCGGGATCGCGCACAGGATCGCCGCCATCGGGCTGGACACCAGGCACATCGCGATCAGGAAGGGCAACGAGAAGAGGACGCTCGCCGCCGGCAGCCACATCAGCCAGCGCCGATCGACCCGGCCGAGGCGATCGGTGAGCACACCGGCGAGCAGCGCCCCGATCGACGCGCTGACGGCCGAGATCGGTCCGAATTGGAGGCCGATCTCCATGCGCGAGAGCCCGTGGACACGCTCGAGCAGCACCGGCACCCAGAAACCGAAGCCCGTCCCCGCAAACGACGCGATGGCGGTGCCGACGATGAGCGCCCTGAAGCTCGGGCGGCGCCAGAGCTGGGCGAACGCGGCACGCATCGTGGGAGGCGGCTCGGCGGTGGCGTCCGCATGGGCCTCGTGCGCCTGCTGCGCAGACTCGGGCTCGAACTGCCCGCGCCGCGGCTCGCGCACCGTCGCGTACAGCACGAGCGCGAGCACGACCCCCGGCAGACCGACGACGAAGAACGTCTGCCTCCAGCCGATCAGCCCGACGAGCACGGCTCCGACTGCGAGCCCGAGCATCTGCCCGAGATAGACGCCCTGCTGGAACACGGCGAACGCGAGCGCTCGATTCTCGGGCGGGAAGTAGTCGGAGATCATCGAGTGCGCGGGTGCCGTACCGCCGGCCTCGCCGACGCCGACGCCGACGCGCGTGGCAGCGAGGACGGCGCCGCTGCGGGCGAGCCCCGCGGCGGCCGTCATCGCACTCCAGATGAGGAAGCTGACACTGAGGATCACGCGGCGCGACCGGCGGTCGGCGAGCCGCGCGATGGGGATGCCGAGCGCGGTATAGAAGAGCGCGAAGGCGGGGCCGAGCAGGAACCCCATCATCGTGTCGGAGAGCTCGAGCTCCTGCTTGATCGGGACGACCAGGATCGTCAGCACGTAGCGGTCGAGGTAGTTGAACGTGTACATCACGGTCAACACGCCGAGGACATAGCGCGCGTAGCCCGTGGAGGGGCGCTCCGGCGGCATCGCTCCAGTGGCGACGTCCGATACCCCCTCTCCGCCGCGGCTACTCGTCACCAAACGCCGCTCTCCAGCCTTGCGCCTCGAAGCCGGCCTTCGTGCAGCGGCGTGAGTGCGGCGCGTAGGGCGCGATCTCGGGCGCGTCCTTGCGCGGCTCGATGGCGGCCCTTCCTGCGAACCTCTTCATGTTCATGGCGTGCCTCCGATTCCTGCGCCCCGGGCGGCTGCAGCCGCGGCATCCACCACGTCGTGTCGCGGCCTCGGTGCGCTCGTAGGTGCTGCGCACGGCTCGCATCGGCAGATCCCACAGTGTGACACGCCCGGCGGACGGCATCTGCGCCCGGCCGGGTGCGTGAGGTAGGCGGCATGCTAGGGTGGCGTCATGCACCTGCGACTCGTCCCCATGCTCTCCGCCACGGCAGTGCTGTGCCTCGCCCTCGGCCTTCCGCTCGGCCAGGCGGGCGCACAGGAGGCACCCGGCGTCGATCCCGCCAGCGCGTCCGAGGATGCGCTGTTCGGAGACGCCCCGGAAGAAGAGGACGAAGACGCGCTCCCGGCTGAGGACGGGGTCGAAGAGGCCGCCCCTTCGGCCAGTGCGGCGACCTCGGCAGACGGCGAGTCGGCCGCCCTCCGAGCCACGAAGATCGGCACCGACGTCCTGCTCGTCCGACCGCTCAGCCTCGCGAAGCTCATCGCCGGTGCGGGCTTCATGTACCCGGCGTCCGTGTTCGCTGCGCCCAACTCGATGTCGGTCCGTGAAGAGGTCGTCGAAGTGTTCTGGACGAGCCCGCTCGAGGACCTCACCGACCGCGAGCTCGGCGAGCTGGAGTAGAAGCGCCCCGAGTTACGTGGTCCGAAGAATGGACCCGGCACGGAGTCTGCTCTTGTAGCCGGGCATGGCCCGGCCTCCGCGCTTCGATCCACCCTGCTGCCCCAACCCCGGCTGCGATTTCCATTTGGATTCAACGGGTTGGCGCTTCAAGAAGGCGGGCTGGTACGAGCGCGCCACGCGCCCCCACCGGATCCAGCGTTACCGCTGCTTGGCGTGCAAGCGGGCCTTCAGTTCACAGACCTTCTCCGTCACGTACTGGCTCCGCCGCCCCGACCTCCTCGAGGTCGTCTTCCACGGCGAGGTGAGC